>JAGYLW010000099.1 GCA_018400915.1 Fidelibacterota bacterium | reverse complement strand
TCTTCATATCCCCACCGGATAAAGGGAGTCCACAATGAATCGTGAAACCGCCCAGCACCGCAGGATCCGGTCCATTGACGTCTTCAGGGGGCTGACCATCCTGCTGATGATCTTTGTGAACGATGTGGCCGGCGTCCGCAACATCCCCGCCTGGCTGAAACACGCACCGGAAGGCGCTCCGGGCATGACCGCTGTGGACATCGTCTTTCCCGCTTTCCTCTTTATCGTTGGCCTGGCCATTCCCTTTGCCCTTGCGCGGCGAAGAAAAAAATATCCGGGCAGGTCCCTGTGGCCGCATGTGTTTCTGCGTACCGGAAGCCTTCTGCTGATCGGCCTGCTCATGCTGAACGGTCCCGCCGTCACGTCCATGCACAAGGCCTGGTGGAATGTGCTGATGTATGCTGCCGTCATCCTGTTCTGGACCGGCTACCCCGGAGGCGAAAACCGGAAACTCTTTCACAGCGTGTTAAAATGGAGCGGGCTTGCCTTGCTGCTGTTCCTGCTTATTGTATACCGCAGAGGCAGCGGGGACGATCTCACATGGATAAAAACCGGCTGGTGGGGTATCCTCGGTGAGATCGGTTTTGCATATTTCCTTTCCGCGGCGGCCTTCCTTTTGCTGGAAAAACGTCCGCACCTTCTTCTGACCGTACCGGCTTTTTGTGTGCTTCTCTATATTGCCGACCGTTCGGGACAGCTGGATTTCCTCGGCGGGATCAGGGATATCTTTTATATCGGCAGTCATTTCGGAATGCATACGCTGATCACGGTAAGCGGGCTGATCTGCGGCCGCTGGATATATTCGCTGAAGGACCGTGATCACCGGCAATTAATGATCAATATGGGAGTGCTCGCACTTTCCCTGGCACTGGGCGGATATTTCCTGTACGGACTTTACGGTATTGACAAGATCGCCGCAACGCCTTCCTGGGCGATGTACAGCACATCGGTATGTATCCTGTTTTTCATGCTGATCTACGGGTTCATGGATACCGGCGGCAAAAGCTCCGGATACGCTTTTTTCCGTCCCGTTGCGGTCAACCCCCTGCTGGCATACCTGCTGCACGTGATGTTTATCTACGTGTTTCAGCTGATCGGTATTTCCGCTTTTTATTCGGGGGAACTCGGGGCCGGGATCGTGGGTATCCTGCGCTCCCTCCTGTATACGCTGTTTATTTATTATGTGACCCGCCTGCTGACCAATGCAGGCGTGCGCCTGAAACTATAGGTCCCTTGGAAAGACCCGCGATCTTCGCTTCTATATTTTGAACAGCATTTCCGCATAGCCCGGAAAGGGCCAGTCTTCGGCCGCGCAGATCTTCTCCAGTGCGTCCCCGGCATCCCGGAGAGCTTCCATTTTCCCCGTGATCTCATCACCGACAAAACGTGCGCGCCGGTGATAGTCTTCGATCCCGTCCGCCTTGCCCACTCCCGCTTTCAGCTCTCCGATCCGGGCATTGAAACGTGTCAGTTTCTGGATGCTTTCGTCGAGAAGTTCCCGGTGAAGCGCGGTCTCCGCCTTCAGTTCCTGCAGTCTCGCGGCCGTGCGTGCGAGTTTTTCCTGATAACGGAGAAAGGCCGGTCGGATCTCCCTCTCGGCCATGCTGATCATCGTATTGGCCTCGATCATGTTCTTCATGATGTAATTTTCCAGATAGATACGGCAGCGGGCAAGAAGTTCGTTCCGGTTGAGCACGTGCTGCCTTTCAAATACCTTCACATTCTTTTCCGCCATGAGCTCGGGAAAGACATCGACGCTTTTCCGGTAACACGGAAGTCCCCGCCGGGCCGCCTCTTCCAGCCAGGTACCGGAATAACCGTCCCCGTTAAAAATAATGCGTTTGTGCTTATCATAAATATCACGGATGATCCGGGTCACGGCTTCTTCCGTGTTCTCCTCTTTTTCCAGCTGACCGGCAATGTTCTGAAGCTCGTCGGCAATGATCGTGTTCAGGATCATATTCGGGCGGGCCAGGGATGCCTGCGACGAGACCATGCGAAACTCAAATTTATTCAGGGTAAAGGCAAAGGGCGATGTGCGGTTGCGGTCGGTATCGTCTTTGGGGATCTCGGGAAGTGCGGATACGCCTAGTTTGAAGACCTCTTTTTTGCGCTCGCCGTTCGGTTTTCCGCTGGCAATGTTCTCCAGGACCCTGGTCAGTGTTTTTCCCAGGAAAATGGAAATGACGGACGGCGGGGCCTCATTGCCGCCCAGGCGGTGGTCGTTCCCCGGCGTGGATGCCGCCAGCCGCAAAAGGTCCGCATGTTCATCCACGGCCTTGATCACCGCGGAAAGGAAAAGCAGGAACCGTGTGTTCTCTTTCCGGTTGTTGCCGGGGCTCAGCAGATTGATCCCGTCATCGGTGCTGACGGACCAGTTGTTGTGCTTGCCGGAACCGTTGATACGGGCAAAGGGTTTTTCATGCAGAAGGCAGACCAGCTTGTGCTGCCGCGCGACCCGGCGCATGGTCTCCATGACAAGGTGGTTCTGGTCGATGATCACGTTGCAGTCCCCGTAGATCACCGCCATTTCATACTGAT
The DNA here is from genome assembly GCA_018400915.1 of Fidelibacterota bacterium. Lineage (GTDB taxonomy): Bacteria > Fidelibacterota > Fidelibacteria > Fidelibacterales > Fidelibacteraceae > M50B103. The sequence continues at coordinate 2,755 of JAGYLW010000099.1, read as the reverse complement.
TGGGGGCCACTTCGTTATGTTTTGTCTTTGCGGAGATCCCGAGTTTCCAGAGCTCCATGTCCAGATCGTTCATGAAACGGGAGACCCGCTCTTTAATGCTTCCGAAATAATGATCGTCCAGCTCGTGACCCTTGGATGCCGGCGCGCCGAAAAGCGTTCTTCCCGTCATCTGAAGGTCAAGGCGCTGATTATAATAGGCTTCATCGATCAGGAAATATTCCTGCTCGGGTCCGACACAGGGAAACGCATGCTGCGATGTGGTATTCCCCAGCAGCCGGAGGACCCGTATCACCTGCCCGGACAACGCCTCTATGGAACGGAGCAGGGGCGTCTTTTTATCCAGGGCCTCACCGTTATAGGAATAGAAGGCCGTGGGAATATACAGGGTCTTACCGTTCTGGTCATCCTTGATAAACGCCGGTGAGGTCACATCCCATACGGTATAGCCCCGCGCTTCAAAGGTCGCGCGGAGACCGCCGCTGGGAAAGGAAGAGGCGTCCGGTTCCCCCTGTACCAGTTCCTTTCCGGAGAATTCCATAAAGATCCCGCCGTCCCCGTTGGGGGAGATGAAGGATTCATGCTTTTCCGCCGTAATGCCGGTGAGTGGCTGGAACCAGTGCGTATAATGGGTGGCGCCTTTTTCGATCGCCCAGTCTTTCATGGCGTTGGCAACGATCTCTGCGATATTCGCGTCCAGCTTCCGGTGCCCCCTGATGATCTCTTTCAGCTGTTCGTACACATTTCGGGGCAAACGCTGCCGCATGACCGTATCGCCAAAAACATTCATCCCAAATACATTAATAATATCAGCGTCCGCGTTCTTCATGGCATCCCTTTTATGTCGTGATCAAAAATCTGAGTGAAATTAAAACGCTATCCATTGAATAACAACTTATATTTTTTAAAAATGGGGAACAGGTAGTATTACTATCGTATTTATTGAATTTTAATGAATGATCATAAGCAATATTATAATATTACTGATCTTTGTTCAACCTGACCGTAAAGTACGTGTCGATCTTGCGCGAGAGGCGTTTTGCCAGGGACCTTCCCAGCACCCCACCAATAAGGAGGCCGGCGATCCCGCAGGCAAACTGGATCAGCTCCGCGCGAACGGCACCCGGCGGGATCAGGGTGCCGAGCAGAATGCCGGCAATGAAAAAAAGCAGGGGTACCCCGTAGGCCAGCAGGGAGGTCTTCATGAGGATACCGCGGTTTTCCTCCACGTTCACCGGGTCGCCCACGCCGATCCCGTCACGGTCATTCAGCACGATCTGATTCCCGTCGCAATCCCGCTTCTTGCAGAATGCGCGTATCGCGCAGGTCTCGCAGACGCCCTCGTCCTCCTCAATCCGGATGGTCATTTTTCCGTCTTGCTTGGCTTCGACAATGCCGTTCGTCAGCATAGCTTCTCCCTTCGTTCACCGGAATGTAATACTTTTCACGAAAAAAAACGAAACCCCAATTTCAGGGGTCACTCCGCTTCCCTTCCGTACTTACAGGAATCCGGGGGTATCCCGTTGTCCCGCACCTTTCGCCGACCGGCAGATTGATGAATTCATAGGAAAGGGTGTCGGCCCCGGCCGTCAGGATCAGGTAGCCGGCATTTCTGTCACCGTCTTTCAGCGCATCCAGGATCAGGAATTCCGTGTTTCCCAGTGAAGCGGTATTCTTCACATGATCATGTCCCGCGATAACCATGTTGACCTCATGCCGCAGGCAGAGTTCGGTAAGCAGCTGCAGCTCCTCCACGTAGGGATTCGTGGCCGTCATCCTCCGGATGCGGAAAAAGTTGCTGTGCGAAAAGAGGATGCAGTAGCGGTACGCCGGCCGCTGCGTTTCCAGCAGTGTTTTCAGCCACGCGATCTGCTTCCGGCCCAGGGTGCCGGCCCCGGAATCCAGGCAGACATACAGGTCGGAATCGTTCGGCGTATGCACGGTGAACAGATAGCTGCTGCTGCCGAAGAGCTCATAATACTGTTCCCAGCCGTGGAAGTAGAGGTCGTGATTCCCTGCCAGCGGGAAGGTGTGCAGGCTGTCTTCCGGCGGAAGCTGGCGGTAGAAGGTATAAAAGTCCGCGTCATTGCCGGTCGTAAGATCCCCCGCCATCACTGCTCCGGCCGCTCCCGTTTCGGCCGCCTCGTCAAGAAAGAGATTCAGATTGACGGTATCGCCCGTATGCGTATCGCCCATGACAAAGAGCGTGTAACTGTCTTGCGGGACACTCACAGACGTATAGGGATGTTCGGCGTTCCATGCCATGGATTGTTCAAAGCGCTCGTCCACCGTCTCGTAGGGCAGGACAAAGCCGCGGAATTCAAACACGTCGCAGGCGCTGAAAAACAGCAATATGGCAAACAAAGCGGTGATCCTTTTCATCATACCTCCCATCGCAGTCCCGTCCTGAAGAAAAAGCCGAAATAATTGGCGCTGATATTGAACACGCCGGCCTGTTTATAGCAGGCTTCCGCAAAAAGCCGCAGGTCCGGCACGATCCGTGCGGACCCGCGGACGTAAAGCATGGGGTTCGTCTCCTGGTTCATCAGGAAACGGTCCATATTGCTCAGGAAAACCCCGGCATTCCAGGGATCTTCCTCCGTTTTCAGCTGATAGCCGATATTGTAGATCAGGTTCCAGTTCTCGCGGATCACGCTGCCGGCATCTTCGGGATAATCCTGCACTGCCTGCCTCGTAAGACGGTATGCGCGGAATCCGTTCCCGAGCATCACATGAACGTGCCGGTAATCGGTTCGGA
>JAGYLW010000098.1 GCA_018400915.1 Fidelibacterota bacterium | reverse complement strand
ACGGGATGACGATGTACATTGCATCGCTTCGTCTTAACAAATTAACAGATTAACAAATTAACAGATTAACAAATTAACAGATTAACAACTCACCCTCTTCCGTTCGGCGTTTCAAGATGCAAAGGATGAAAATAAAAAAAACGCCCGGATGTCCGGACGTTTTGATCGGTAAATCTTTATTGAGGGTCTAAAAGAAGTAGGAGAGGGACAGGTTGCTGTTCTTCGGTGTTTCCTCTTTTCCGTCGTAAAAAGTATGGTAGGTCTCAAAGGAGGCGCTCAGGCTGATGCCCTGTTTGAGGAAAAGGGTCCCGCCCCAGCTGAAGGAGGACCGGAAACGGTCCGCCAGTTCTCGGGGGATGAGATTACCCAGGCTGAAGCCGTTGAGCCCCTGGTAGACGTCGGGAAGATACTGGTATCCCGCATAGAAATGCAGGGGCAGTTTCGGAACATGCAGTCCCAGTCCGAAATGATGCGAATGGGTAACATTGAAATTATTGACGATCTCACGGTTGAGCTCATCCTGGGCGATCAGCGAAAGGTCGGAGCTGCTGACATGCAGATCCTGCCAGTTGGCGTAATCGTAGGCATAGTAAAGGTCAACGATCTTCAGCGTCAGGGCAAGGCCCGCCCGCAGTACGGCCGGGGAGCGCAGGGTATAATCCACGGAGCCCGAACTGGAAGCATGTTCGTATGCGCGCAGGGAATAGCTTACGCCCATGACGGTGGGAAGGTCAACGGACAGGCCGGCGTTGAGCACGGGAAGGAAATGATAGGTCATTCCCACCCTGGCGCCGAGACCGACATATTTACTGTCTTCCATAAAGCCCTCTGTCTCATCGGGAAGCGCGTTCTTGAACGCAATGTCGTTATATTTGCTACCGGTCAGTAACGACGCTTCGGCCCCGACATAAATGTTTTTCTGCATCTCGAAGGCTCCGCCGAAACGCCAGTTGTACAGCCCGCCTTTCGTTCGCTGAATAATGTCGTCATTTTGATAGTAGAGGTGATAGTCCCTTTCCCGGGTTACCCCGGTGGCAAGGGTCATGCTTCCCCGGTAGACCGGTATGGAGCCGATATAGGAAACCGCGGAGAGGCTGTTCTGGTTCACGCCGTTATACTGATTAAAGAGTCCGCCGACCTGAATCACGTTGTATTTTGTCATTGCCAGGTTGGCCGGATTCACCGTGAATTCCGGTGTCATCTGGCCGGAAGCGACCGTCGCTCCGCCGATCGCGGTGCCGAGGGGACTCCCGGTATGGATCGCGGACGTGCGCAGCGCGTAATCATAAGGGTAGGAGCTGTTATAGTGGACATCGTCGAAATCATAACTGCGGAAAGGGGCGATGACATCCACCAGGTCCTGCGCATGAGCGATGCTGAAGATACTGATGAGGAATACGAGTAGGTATTTTTTCATATTGACATCCGTTTATTTGCTTTTTTCACTTGTTGAGGACGAGGACTCGGTATTCGGGCTTTTTTGGGTTGACCGGGTCGTGGAGGAGGATTTACTTTTGGTACGGGAAGTGGAAGAGGATGAAGATGAAGATGAAGAGGAGGAAGAAGCACTGCCGGAGGACCGGTAGCTCGGCTTGCTTGTGGAGGAGGAGGTGGAGGAAGGCTTTTTGCCCTCGGAATTCGAACTGCTGCTCTTATAGAAACTGTCGCTGGGAGAATTCGAGCGTTTCCCCAGGGATTCGATCCGCGGGGAATTACCGTCCGGACTGCTGCTGATCCCCGAATTGATATCCACCCCGCTGCTTTTTCCGGGTTTGGAAATACTGTTGTCCCCACTGCCGACGGAAACAAAGGGTGCGACGGTACCTTCGGAACTTGTGTTCATCAGGGTGCGGTAGCCGGGTTTCCGGATGCGTTCCTGATCCTGTTCCCCGCCGGTGCCGCCGGTCCAGCTTCCCTGCTGCCAGTGATAGTAGGGATCATAGTAGTACCAGTAGCGGCTGCGCGGATTGTAGTAATAATAGCTTCCGTGCCAGTAATGGGGTTCCCAGTGGTAGTAGCCGTAATCATAGTAAAAGGGATCCCAGTAGTAGGAGCCCCAGAGGAGGCTGTAGCGCTGGTAGTGAGGGGTCTGGTAGTATTCGTTGCTTTCATAGTAATTGTTGATGATCACCTGACGCGTGGAATCCGGTATTTCTTCAGCGCCGGTATAATTTTGATCTGCCGGCGGGTAGAAAGTCGTGTAACAGCCCGAGAGCAGGATCAACGCAAAAACAAATATCAGTAATTTTTTCATGTGTACACCTCACGTGTTTATTAATACTACGAATTTACGAGCAAATAGTTTCAAAAACAATGTTTCAACACAATTAAAAAAAACCCCCGGGACTGCCGGGGGTTTTTATCTTTAAAAGCGGTAAGATCCTCTTAGTTGCCGCCTTCGAGTTCACGGCCGCGGTTATAGTATTTGAGTCCTTCTTCCACTTTTCCCTGCTGGGTAAGCGTCACTCCGAGGCGTTTGAGATAGTCGGGATTTTCCGGCTCGATGTCCAGCAGCTGCCGGAAGTACATCTCGGCGGTGGTGTAGTCTTTCAGATCAAAATAGACCTGTCCGACCATGGCGATCGCCTGTGTGTCTTCAGGGTCGAGCGCCACCACGGTCTCGAACTGATTTTTTGCGTTGTCGATATCTTCCATGCGCAGATAGGTCAGTCCCAGGTTGAAGTAAAGGTCCTTGTTCCCCGGCTCGATATCAATAAGGTGTTGATAGATCTCGGCACTTTTTTCGTACATTCCCTGTTCAAAAAGGAACTGGGCGTAGCGCAGACCGATGGCCATGTTCTCCGGGTCCGCTTCCAGGGCTTCCTCAAACATTGTCAATGCCTCGTCAACGCGATCGTCCTTTGCCAGGATGCGTGCCTTTTCCGCTTTCAGGTCCCCGTTCTTCGGTGCGTGCTCAATGGCTTCATTCAGGAATTCCAGTGCCGTTTCGTTATCATTTTTCAGTTCGCTGTAGATACGCGCGACCTGTAAAGGGGCCTTGGGATCCTTGGGCTGCAATTCGGAAGCGAGCCTGAAATTGTCCAGAGCCTTTTTAAGGTCTTCATCCGGGTTTTCCGATTCGTTCCTGATGACCTTGTTGTAGCTGTTCACGGCGGCATTAAAGGTATAGCCGTAGAGCTGCTCTTTGAAGATCTTGACGTTTTCCGGCAGATAGTCCGGATCGCGTTCCAGCGCCATGTCAAGATATTCTTTCGCTTTGGCGTAATCGGTCAGGCCGCTGTTGTCATTTCCGTAGATCTCTACCGCAAGCAGGTACGGAACTTCGGGATTTTCCGATTCCACATCCAGCGCTTTCAGGAAATTGTACTCCGCCTTGGCATAATCTTGCTGCTGTACATACACTTTTCCGGAGGTCAGCTCCTGTGACTGGCATCCAAAAAAGGCAAGTGCAGCGATCATGACAAGCATAAAGGTAAAAATACGATTCATTTTCATAATAGTCACTCCTCAAAATATTTTTCGATGGGAATATAGCATAAAACTCACGCAAATAAAAGCTAAAAGAACAGATCACGTTCGCCGTTCCTGATACGTTCAAGACGCCGGCGCACTTCTTTTCCCACCTTTTTATCTTCTATTCCGGCAAGATTGTTCTCAATAACCTTCCAGCCTTTTTGCGCCGTGTCCTCCGGGGCATAATCCAGTAGATACTCCGAGAGGGTAAGCATGGCGTTGGGAGTGCAGTAGCGCTTGATGAACCCGGGGACGGAAAATTCCATGAAATGCTCGCCGGTGCGGCCCACCCGGTAGCAGCCGGTGCAGAAAGAGGGCAGGTAGCCGTCTTCCAGGAGTTCGTCAATGATCTCATTCAGCGAACGCGGGTCGTTGATCTCGAATTGTTCGCGGTTCAGGTTCTGAAGCGCGTTCTTGCTCCGGGAATACGAACCCAGTTCCAGTTTGGTGCCCCCGTCGATCTGGGAAACGCCGTAACGCATTGCCTCTTTGCGGACTGCGACCGGCTCACGGGCGGTGAGGATCATTCCCGTATAGGGAACGGCCAGGCGGAGGATCGCGATCAGCCGGAGGAAATCGGCATCGTCGACAAGATATTCGTCCGAAACATCGACGCCGGCGGCGGATTTGATGCGGGGAAAAGAGATCGTGTGGGGACCGATGTTATATACCGCTTCAAAATGATTGGTATGGCGGATCAGCGCCAGCACCTCGTAACGCCAGTCGTAGAGACCGAACAGGGCGCCGATGCCCAGGTCGTCGATCCCGCCTTCCATGGCACGGTCCAGGGAGGTCAGCCGCCAGTTGAAATCATGCTTCGGACCCGATGGGTGGTAGCGTGCGTAGCTTTCCGGATGATAGGTCTCCTGAAAGACCTGGTAGGTCCCGATCCCGGCGTGCTTCACTTTCCGGAAGCCTTCGACATCCAGCGGTGCGGCATTGATGTTCACCCGCCGGATCTCCCCGTTCCCCTTTTTAACCTTGTAAACCGTCTTGACCGTATGCGCGATAAAATCGGCATCGTATTCGGGATGTTCGCCGTAGACCAGGATCAGGCGTTTCTGGCCGTTGTCTTCCAGCGCCTCCACTTCCCGCGTGATCTGTGCATCGCTCAGCGTGGTACGCTGCTGATCCTTGTTGGAGGTCCGGAACCCGCAGTATGTGCAGTTGTTGACACATTTATTTCCAATATAAAGCGGTGCGAAAAGCACGATCCGGTTGCCGTAGATGCGTTCTTTCAGTGTGCGTGCCCCCGCTTTGATCGCTTCGATCAGTTCCGGATCGTCCGCGTTCAGCAGATCGGCGGTTTCCGCCAGCGATAAACGCTGTTTGTCAAGGGATTTGCCGATGATCTTCCGCACTTGTGCGGAAGAAGGTTTCGGGCGTTCAAGGTATTCCCACAGCTCCTTTGCATCGATGAAGGGTTTCATCGCCTCATCGGGGATCCGGTATGTTTCGGGTGAAAATTTCATGTGTTCCTTTTTTTTGTCAATTAACCAATGTAAGGAAAGTTCCAAGTTAATGGCAAGGACAAATGAAAAATGCCCCTGCGGAAGAGGTTGAATCGTTGATTTGTTAATTTGTTAATTTGTTGTTGATTCGTGGAGTCGTTGAGACGGAGGGACTGAGGGACGAAGAGAACCCTTCACCGTCATCCTGTCCGTCAGCTGACGGATCAGGATCCCCGCCATCTGACGACTGAATCCCGTTTAGCGTTGAGAGTTGAGAGTTGAGACGAAGAGACGAAGCGATGCAATGTACATCGTCATCCCGAACTGGTTTCGGGATCCCCACTGTCTGGCGACTGAGAAACAGAGAGAATCATTGCATGAATACCTTGCAGCCCCGACCCGATGGAGGGGCTGAATATAAGTAGCCCGGCGCGAAACGCCGGGA
>JAGYLW010000097.1 GCA_018400915.1 Fidelibacterota bacterium | reverse complement strand
CCGCCCCATGGCGCGGAGCACCCTGCTGTTGATATGCTGTACGGGAATGTCGATATAAGGAAGTATGCTCCGGCTGCTGTTGAACACTTCGATCAGGGCGGGATCAAAATGCGCGGGGTGGGCATAGTGAAGGCGTATCCATTCGAACGCTTTCATGTCGTCCAGGGAACGGAGGATGTCGCAAAGGCGCACCTTCCCGGCCAGGTCGGTCCCGTACGCGGTGCTGTCCTGAGCGATCAGAATAAGTTCCTTCACCCCCTGCCCCGCCAGGTACTCCGCTTCTTTCAGGATCGTCTCCGGCGGAACGCTGCGCTGCTTCCCCCGTATCAGCGGGATGGCGCAGTAAGCGCAGCGGTGATCGCAGCCTTCGGAGATCTTCAGATAGGCGTAGTGCCCCGGCGTCATCAGGGAACGCGGGGCGGGTACGGCGTCCCGGTGCAGCAGATAGCGCGCCACAGCGCCGGTCTCGTCCACGCCGAAGAACGCATCCACTTCGGGAAGCTCTTTTTTCAGTTCCTCCCGGTAGCGCTGGGAAAGGCATCCCGTCACGATCAGCGAACGGATCCGCCCGTTCTCTTTGAGTTTCACGGCCTGAAGGATGGTCTCGATACTTTCTTCCTTTGCGGGCAGAATAAAACCGCAGGTGTTGATGATAAGGATATCTGCATCCTCCGCCTTCTCCGTGAAGCGCAATCCGCCCCGCAGCAGGAGCCCCCGTATCGCTTCGCTGTCCACCAGGTTCTTGGAACAGCCGAGGGAAATGATGTGTACGCTCCGGCTTTTTGTCATTGAAACCCCTCGAACATGGCCTGCACATACATGGAAGGGGAAAAAGGCAGCAGATCGTCCAGAGATTCTCCCAGCCCGATGAATTTCACCGGTATATGCAACTTCTCATGGATCGCGACCATGCTGCCGCCCTTTGCCGTGCCGTCCAGTTTGGTGACGATCAGCCCGGTGACCGGCGTTACACGGGTGAATTCCTGCGCCTGTACAAGGCTGTTCTGACCGACGGAACCGTCCAGGACCAGCAGGGTCTCGTGCGGAGCATCGGGAATGAGTTTTTGGATGACGCGCTTGATCTTGTCCAGCTCCTGCATGAGATGTGCCTTGTTGTGCAGGCGTCCGGCCGTGTCCACCAGGATCATGTCCGCTTTCCGCGAAACACCGGCCTGGATGCCGTCATACACAACGCCCGAGGGATTCTTCGCATCAAGGTTCTTGATAATGTCCACCCCGGCGCGGCGGGCCCATACATCAAGCTGTTCGATCGCTGCGGCACGGTAGGTATCCCCGGCAACGATCAGGACCTTTTTGCCCTCCCGGCTGTAACGGGCCGCCAGTTTCCCGATCGTGGTCGTTTTCCCCGAGCCGTTGACGCCCACGACCAGTACGACACAGGGCTGATGCCGGTCAACGGGGATGCGTGTATCGTCATCACGGAAAAGATCCTCGAAGATCTCCGTCATCAACTGCTTAATGTCCGTTTCATTCAGCAGTTCCTTTTTCCGGGATTCCGCCTCGATCCTTTCCAGGATCTTTTCCGTCACATCCGCCCCCAGGTCGGATTCGTACAGGAAAGCTTCAATGTTCTCCAGGAAAGCTTCGTCGATCTTTTTTCCCCTGCCGAACAGGGAAAGCAGCCCCTCCCTGAAACGGTTCCTTGAGCGGCTCAGCCCTTTCTCATAGCGGTCCGGAATATTCCCGGTGCCCTTTGCTTCCCGTTTCTTCTTTTTGAATAAAGCCATACCGTCCTTTTCGGTTTATCTTCCGTCCCCGGCATTCGGCGGGAATCCCGTCTCAACAGCTCAACGCCTCAACGACTCAACCTTTGTAAGTGAGCATTTTCACGTTCTGCACCAGATAAACGCCCCAGCTCAACAGCATGAGCCCGAATGCAATATACAGCACGATCTCCGCATAAAGGAGGATCCCGAGGTAGTATTCCAGAAGCCAGAGGACCCCTGCCACCGTCAGCACAACAATAAAGACCTTGCCGGCAATGTTGGCGCCACCGACAACGGAACGGCGCCGGTAAAGCATATTGCCGATAATGAAAATGCTCAGGTCCCGCAAGGCAAGCACGATCACAAAATACAGGGGAAAATCCATTTTAATGACCATGAGCAGCATCATCGCGATCGCCACGACCTTGTCCGCAAAGGGATCGATCACCTTGCCGAAATGGGATACGGAATGTGTTTTCCGGGCGACAAATCCGTCCGCCCAGTCGCTGATCACACAAATGCCGAGAATGACCATTCCCCAGATCCAGCGGTCGGCGGCAAAGCACCACAGTGCGGGAACGGTCAGCAGAATACGCAGCAGGCTGATCATGTTCGCGATCGTGAAGAAATCCCGGGTATCCGGATCCCTCGTTACAAAGCGGTCCCTGATCATGTCGTCAAACATACCTCTCCCCGTCAACTCCCGAATAGCAGGAGAGAATATGCGGTTTTTTCACAATATCTTCAAGCGGAAAACGATCGCGAATGCGCAAGTCCTCCATCCACAGCATATAATCCGCAACAGCGAGGGCGTCAAGAAGGCGGTGGGAGATGATGAATACCTTCGAACGCCGTCTGATCTCTTTAACAATGGAGAAGAGCTCGCGCCGGCACGGCATGTCCAGTGCGGTACTGGGCTCGTCAAGGATCGTGACGGGCGCCCGCACCGCAGCTGCAAGGCTTATCCCCAGCCGCTGCCGCTCCCCTTCCGAATAATGCGCCAGCCGCCGGTTCTCACCGATCAGCGCAGCGATACCGAGTTTTTCAGCATATGCCTCAAACAGCCGCGGGTCAAAATGCTTCCCCACGGTGTATCGCGGATCGCGGTAAAGGCCGATGATGCCTTCCGGCGTATTCCCGGTGAACAGACGGGTAAGATCCTGGGAAAGATAGGCACAAAAGGGATATTCCGAAAAGGCCCCCGCACCCCTCAGTTGTGAATCCGCCAGCAATTTGATCAGCTGCGATTTCCCGCTGCCCACCGCTCCCATGAGCGCGATGCAGGAGTACGGGCCGAGATCGGTCTCCCGTTCGTTCACGAGGGTCTTTCCCTCTGCGATCCGGTATGTGAAAGGATTAAGCTTCATACTGCTTTCTCGGCAAGTTCATGCAGCCGCCTGCGGATCAGGCTGCTGTCAGGGATAATGCCGTATTCCGCATGCTTCCCGGCAAAATCCTCAGAACGCATGCATGCCTGCACAGCCCCCGCTTTCATGATCCACACCGTGTCAAAATAAAAATATTCATCGGGATTCTGGCTGGCAACAAGCACGGTCTTCCCGCCTGCGGCCGCGCGGTCCATACATCGGTAGCAGGCCTGCACGGCTTTCCGGTCCAGATGCGAGGTCGGCTCGTCCAGAAGCATGATGTCCGCATCCGTCAGGAAGGTCGCCGCCAGCATCACCAGCTGGGTCTCCCCGAAGGAAAGCGTTGCCATATCCCGCTCCAGAAGATGCCGGATACCGAGTGTTCCGGCCGTTTCCTTTACGGCCGCCTCTGCCTCCGCACTGCTGCATCCTGCATTTTTCCGGGGAAAATACAGTTCGTCATGCACTGTCTGCATAATGATCTGATGAAAGGGATTTTGCAAGAGCAGGGCGCTGCGTTTCCCCCCGTCGTCGATTGCTCCCGAAGCCGGCTCGGAAAAGCCCGCGATCAGCTTGAGCAGAGAGCTTTTCCCCGACCCCGAAGCTCCCAGCAAAAGAATGCGGCTGCCTTTCTCCAGCGTCAGCGCAGAAGGACCCTCTGAGGGCGGGAAATGGGGTAAACGGATATTATACAGCCTCATAGTTTCGAAATATACTTTTTAATTGATAGACATCCTATACTCAATTTTATAAATTAGGGTATGATCACTTCCTGGTTCACGCTTACAAAATGCGCAGACTATTTTCACCGGCATTACCGGAAAGCCGTGCTTGAACACTGCGTGACGTTCCGCAAGAACGAGCTGATGCTGGTCTTCCGCGACCGAAAGGCCCTGATCGTTCATCTCGGAGCGCCTTTTCAGTATATCATTCCCGCTTCGCGTCCGCCTTCTCCCCGGCAGGATACGCTGCGTATTTTCCCGGGCACGGAAGGCAACATCCTTTCCGGTGTCTCCATGCTTCCCGGAGAACGCATCATGCGATTCAGCATGAAGAACAACGCGTCACTCTTTGTCGTTTTCCGTTCAAACCGCGGGAATGTGATCCGGCTTTCGGAGCAGGGCCCCGAATTTTTTAAGAAAAAACCCCGCATTGATCCCGCCCTGCTTCAAGAGCAGGAAGCAGGGACCTACGCTTCCCTGCAGGAGGATGTCCGCTTCAACCCCTACTGGAAAAAACATATCGCAGACGTACTCGGCACCGGGGATTATCAGCAGATACTGGACATTTTCCGGAATTCGAACGGATGCCGGATCGGCAAGCGCTTCGTCCTCTGCGATGACGGGGAAAGCTATGATCCGGACCGTTTTTACGAACGCTACCGCGCCTTTGTGGTCAACCGTCTTCAGGAACAGCAGTTCTATCAGGAGCACGGTACCCTTGAACGCCGTATCCATGCGGAACTGAACGACCTGCAAAAAAAATTGCACCGAACGGCAAACGATGCAAAATTTTCAGAACGCGCCCGGCGTTACCGCTATTTTGCCGACATGCTTTCTGCCTGCCGCTACGATATAAAGGGACACGAAGACAGCTTTGAGATCCCGGACCCGCTCAGGGACCCGGACTTTCCCAAAAAGATCCCCCTGGACAAAAGCATGGGTGTCTCCGAAAATATCGAGCGTTATTACCGGAAAGCCCGGGATTCGGAAAAGCGGATCAGAGAGAACCGGGCAAGGCATCGTGAACTGCGGATGTTTTATGATCTATGGAACCGGTATTACGGGACCTTTCAGAAGATCGGAAGCTACCGCGACCTGAAGGCATGGAAAAAGCAATATGCGGATATGCTGCCCCCCGCGGACCGCAGCTCGCGGGGTACCGCTGAACGGCGTCCCTACCACGAGCACATTACGGCGGACAAGTGGAGGATCCGGATCGGCCGCAGCGCGAAGGACAACGACGAAATGACCTTCAAATACGCGGCGAAGAACGATATCTGGCTGCATGCGCGCAACAGCACCGGTTCGCATGTCATTATTAAAAAGGACGGCAAAAAAGAAGTCCCGAAACATATTCTTCTTCTGGCCGCTTCCCTGGCCGCCCGTCACAGCGAAGAAAAACATGCTTCCCTGGTCTGCGTCGTCTATACGCAACGGAAGTACGTTACCAAGCGCAAAGGCTTCCCGCCCGGGAAGGTGCATTTTCAGTTCGAAAAGGACATTATGGCCAAACCGGCGGAAATACGATAATAAGACGTTGAGTTGTTGATTTGTTAATCTGTTAATTTGTTCATTTGTCGTTGAATCGTTGAGATGTTTAGCGTTTAGCGTTTAGCGTTTAAAGAGCATGG
>JAGYLW010000096.1 GCA_018400915.1 Fidelibacterota bacterium | reverse complement strand
TGATGCTTCCCGCAACCACGTTGCCGTTGTAGCTGTTCGCGCTCCACTGGTATTTGTCCACGAATGCGCCGGGCATAACCTGCCCGCCGTCGACAAAGGCCCGGTGCAGGGCGTAGCCGGACTGCGCGGCGTGGGCGCGGTCGCGGAATGTCCAGATGTTTTTGATGTCGATCGTGTTGATCGACAGACCATTCGAGCCCGTGCCCCATTTGTAGTAAAACGCGGGCACATAGGCCGCGACCGAGCCATCCAGGTAGGTGTAATTGCCGTAGCCGTCCGCATCGGGTGTCGTGTGATCCGCTGCCGGCTCCCAGCCTGCGGGCACCCGATCGTAGGGCGTCACGCCCACGCCGAAGCCCCAGGCGCCCGGCGTGCCGATGTCGTTGTGACGGCGGCCTGCGCGCATCAGCATCGACTGCAAATGCCGCTGCATACTCACGCTGCAATCTCCACAGCCGCCACCGCCGAGACGAGGATCACGCCGTCGCCCACGCTTGCGAGCGAGCAGACAATCGGGTCATCGCCGGGTGCGAGGCTGATGGAGTCGAGACCGCCGACCTGATTCCAGCCGACCGGGAAGGGGGCGATCCACGGGCCGTCGTCTTCGGCGCCCGAGCCTTCGCCAGTGCCGGGCGGGTTGAAGACCACGGTGCAGTAGTAGCCGGTCGTAGCAGCGTTGCCGCCGCTCGGGATGGGCGCGGTCCAGGCGACATCGACGTCCTCGGTTAGAGCGACGTGATGGATCGAGCCGTTGAGCGGGGTGGCGAGGCTGCCGTCTGTGATCGCGGCGGTTGTGATCGCGGCAGGCTGTTCTGCGGTATCTGCCAAATCGCCTTGGGCGGCGGTCGCATAGTCGTCATCGTCGGTATAAGCCGCAGACCCGAGCCCGAGCGCGGTCTTAAGCGTCGCTTCCGCTGTCTCGTCGGCGTCGATTGCGGTTGCGATTTCTTGTGCGGTTTGATCCGCTGTAGCCTCGTTTTCGATGTCGTCGAGCTTGAGCTTGTCCGCGGCGGTCAACAGGCCGTCAGCGCCGGGGGTGCCTTCATCGACATAGGGCTCGGCGAGGTCGTCGGGCTGGACAGCACCCAGAATCACCGTCATCAGCTCCGGTGCCCTCCTGCTCGATCTGCGGAACCCGGATGCAGGGGCTCTGATCTTCGTGGGGTAGCAGCTCCAGACATGTGCTTTCTTCACCTGAAATGTTTCCCAGCCGACTCCGCCGGGCTTGCGGACCATGAGGGCTCCCCGGCGAACTCCCGCCGGGCTTGCGGACCATGAATAGCTCGAAGCCGGGGGGCGGGGCGGTGGCCCGACGCGCGTGCGCGCTGAACGGCCGGAATACGGCGGAGAAATGGGTTGAAGGCGCGCATGCTCCAGATCACGACCACGTCAGCGGTTGCGACCGGGGCGCTGGCCGGGAGCTTGCCCCAGCCGTGGCCGATTGCCCGTTAGCGCGGGTCACGCCGTGCTGAGCCGGGCGGGACCGAGGGCAGCCCGCGGTCTCGACGGCAGGTTCGGTTTCGGCGAACGTGACTTCCCAGAGGTTTCCGCGCGGCACTGTGCGGTGAAGCTCTCGGCCGCAGCGTCGACGATCTTGACGTAGGCGGTTTTGTTGATCTGGACCGTGGGCATGTCGGCTCCGGGCTAAGTTCGGGGTCCGGCTCGACCGGCTCGGGCGCGGGCTCGGCAGGGCAGGCGATAGGATCGTTCGGCAAACAAAGCGTCTGCTCGAAGCGCACGGCGCGCGAGTCGTAGCCGTTGGCGCCGGGGCGCCACTCGGCGGGATGGCGGCGATGCCCTCGGGGCGGTGACGGCGGCGCCGAGGCCCCAGCGGTTGCCAGGGCGGCGGCTTGGCGGTCGTCGGCTCCGGCTTTGGAAGATGACACGGCCACCGCGCTGGCGAGGACATCGAAGGCGCGACTTACAGGTCACCAGCGGTGCGGGTGCTGAAGCACGACGTGGATGACCGGGGAGATGCGCGCGGGGACGTGTGCGCGCAGGGGCATGCCGTCGGGCGGTGATCAGGTCCGTGGTCTCGAGGCTGCAGGTAGAGCGCCCGGTGTTGAGCGCTTGCGACCGGGTCGAAGACCTGGACGTGCGCGCCTTCGGCCTCCAGCAGGGGAATAACCACCTTGGAGGGGGAGAAACGTGTGTCGTCGGTGTTCGGCTTGAAGGCGAGTCCCAGGACGGCGACGGTCTTTCCCTGGAGGATGGGCATCACGGACCGCAGCTTGTCGACCACACTCTGCTTCTGGTGTTCGTTGGCTGCGATGGCGGCCTCCACAAGACGGGTATGGATCCCGTTCGCTTTGAATATCTCCGCCAGCGCCATGGTGTCCTTGGGAAAGCAGCTTCCTCCGAATCCCGGCCCCGCATGCAGGAATTTCGGGCTGATCCTGCCGTCCATGCCCATGGCCCGGGCGACTTCCTTCACGTCCCCTCCCACGATATCGCAGAGATTGGCGATCTCGTTGATGAAGGTGATCTTTGTCGCCAGAAAGGCGTTCGAGGCATATTTGATGATCTCCGCGCTTTCGATGTTGGTCTCGACATAGGGCACCGTGCGCATGAGCAGCGCGTGATAGACGTCCTTCATGATCTCGCGGGCCTTGTGGCTCCGCGTTCCCACCACCACGCGGTCGGGGTTCAGGAAATCGCCCACGGCTGAACCTTCGCGCAGGAATTCGGGATTGGAGACAACGTCAAAATGCTGCTTCCCGCCGGATTCCTTCAGGATCAGCTCGTGCGTTTTTTTGCCCGTACCGACCGGTACCGTGGACTTGTTGATAAAGACCTTGTAGCTGTCCAGATTCTTTGCAAAAGCGGTGGCGACGGTCCAGACGGCGCGGAGGTCCGCTTCGCCGCCGTCCCCCGGAGGGGTGCCCACAGCGGAAAAAATGACCCTGGATTTCCGGATCGCCGAATTAATGTCGGTGGTGAAATGCAGGCGGCCGGCTTTCACGTTGCGTTCGACGACCTCGCCGAGGCCGGGTTCGTAGATGGGGATGCCGCCCTTTTTCAGAATATCGATCTTGGATTCGTCAATGTCGGCGCCGATAACGGAATTCCCGAAATCCGCCAGTCCCGCGGCGGTGACCAGGCCGACATATCCGGTGCCGACGACACATATTTTCTTCATTCTTCCTCCGTATTGCTCTCGTTTTCCGGGGCGATGATATTCACGTACATCCCGGTGTCTGTCATTCCGAAAAGTTCGATCACAGCGTCATTGCGCATGCGGATGCAGCCCTTCGACTGCGGCGTGCCGATAAGGCCCTCTTCATTCGTCCCGTGAATATAGATGAAACGCCAGTAGGAACTGCGGTTCTCCGGCTCAAGCCCCTTCAGCCAAAGGATGCGGCTGGTCACCGGGTCCGTGTCGGTGTCCGTGGTGTCCGTATGGATAACGGCGATCTCGCCGGTGGGCCTGCGGTCGTAAAAGCACATGCCGGGCGGTTGCCCTTCGCCGAATTTCCCCGCGATCTCATGAACACCGGGAGGCGTCTGATTGCTTCCGCGGGCGGACCCGTACCCGTATTTCGAGGCAGAGATGTCCCAGGATGCAAGGATCTTCAGCCCTTCACTGGCCGGGGCGGTGAGAAAAAGCTTGTTGTCGTTCCCGTCAATAAGGATGGCGGTGTCTGCAGCGCTGCCCTCCGCGATCCGGAGGATCTCCTCGTACGCGGCTTCCAGGCGCCGCATATCCGGCCGGTAGCTTGCTCCGGCCGTCTTTTCCGAAGTGCCGCCGCCTTTATTACAGGCGCTTAAAGGCAAAAATATCAGCAGAATGCCGATAATGAGGGTGAAGGATGTTCCGTTGTTTTTCCGCATAAGGTCTTCTTGAAAACACGGCATGACAGGTTCTGCCGGTTTTCCCTTCGTTCATTCATCATGTATCATGTCCCGGCTGCCGCGGTCCGCCGGTCTTCGGCCGGGATCCCGTACAGCCGGGGAGACTCGAACTCCCACGCCCGGAGGCGCCAGATCCTAAGTCTGGTGCGTCTGCCAATTCCGCCACGGCTGCGAATCGCGGACGAATATAGAAAATACGGGAGGTAAATCCAATAGGAATCAGTGCCCTGTTTTCTTTGTGTCCCTGACGATCGCCACGCCGGAAGAGGCGCCGAGACGCGTTGCACCTGCGTCGATCATCGCCATGGCGTCCTCATAACTGCGGATCCCGCCGGAGGCCTTGACTTCCAGGGCGTCCCGGACGGTGTGCTTCATCAGTTTTACATCTTCGGCGCTTGCGCCTCCGCTGCTGAAACCGGTGGAGGTCTTGACAAAATGCGCACCGGCGATCTTCGCCAGTTCACAGGCCCTGATCTTTTCCTCCCTCTCCAGCAGGCAGGTCTCGATGATGACCTTGACGGTCCTGTCTTTCGCGGCCCTGACCACTGTTTTGATATCCTCCAGGACCCTTTCGTCGTCGCCGTCTTTCAGTGCCCCGATATTGATGACCATGTCGATCTCGTCCGCCCCGTCGACAATGGCGAGCATGGTTTCCAGCTCCTTGATGAGCGGGACGGAGGCGCCCAGCGGGAATCCCACGACCGAGGCGAGCTTCACGCCGGAATTTTTCAGTTTCTCCGCACAGTAGGCGACATTGCAGGGGTTGACGCAGACGGCTGCAAATCCGTATTCCGCGGCCTCTTCGCAGAGTTTGTCAAGGTCCTTTTTCGTCGCCTGCGGTTTCAGCAGGGTATGATCTATATAGGAAGCTATGTCCATGGTCTCACTCCATCATTTTTTTGATCGCATCGATGTATTCGTCGCCCAGTGTGTCCGCCTCATCGGAAGTGGGTGCTTCACTGTAAACCCGGAGGATAGGCTCGGTGTTCGACTTTCGGATGTGCACCCAGCGGTCTTTCCGGATGATCTTCAGGCCGTCGGTCGTGTCGGTATTTTCCTTTGCGTATTTTTCCTTCAGCCCGGCGAGAATGGCGTCCGGGTCGCTGCCGCCGATCTCGATCTTCTTCTTGCTCATTTTGTAGCGGGGAAGGTCGGCGTATTTTTTGCTCAGGGGACGCTGGTCCGAAGCGAGGAAGTTCAGGACCATGGCCGCCCCCACCAGCGAATCCCGTCCCAGGTGCGAGTCCGGGGAAATAATGCCCCCGTTGCCTTCGCCGCCGATCACGGCGGACACGGCTTTCATTTTTTTCGCCACATTGATCTCCCCGATGGCCGTGCGGATGACCTCGGCCCCGTATTTTTCCGCGATGTCGGTCACGGCCTGCGTGGTGGAAAGATTGGTCACCACTTTCGGGTGCTTTACCTTGCATTGCGACAGCACCGTGTCCACGGCCATGACGAGGGTGTATTCTTCGCTGAGGTAATTGCCCTTTTCGTCGGCCACCGCCAGCCGGTCCGCGTCCGGATCGACCGCCATGCCGAGATCGGCCTTGTGCTCTTTGATCTTTTTCAGCATGTCGCCGAGATTTTCCGGGAGGGGCTCCGGCGTATGGGGGAAATAGCCGTCCGGCGTGCAGTTGATCTCGATCACCCTGCACCCCAGGGCCCTGAGCAGGACGGGGAGCGCCAGGGCCCCGCCGCCGTTGACGGCGTCGATCACCACCTTAAAGCGCCGTGAGCGGATCTTTTCGATATCGACATAGGGGATCTC
>JAGYLW010000095.1 GCA_018400915.1 Fidelibacterota bacterium | reverse complement strand
GAAAGACCTGAAGATCCGCTGAAAGGAACCTTTTCCCGAAATTCCCAAGCTTCCGACTGAGTATCGTGTATAACCGCATTTTATGAAATTCGACTGATCTTTTTCTGAACTGAGGGGGCGCGGGAAAATTACGAGAGACCGAAAGGCCTGATCACCCGTTCCAGCAATCCCTGGGTCCTGGAGATCAGGATCCCGTAATTGGTAATGGGCACGCCCTGTGCCTGAGCATGCCGGATGCGGCGCTTGTATTCAAGGCCCGTGTTCATACATCCGCCGCAATGAATGATCAGTTTGTAAGGCCTCAGGTCATCGGGATAATCATGCCCGGAAGCGATCTCAAAACGGAGCTTCCGGCCCAGATATTCCCCGATCCATTTCGGGATCTTGTAGCGCCCGATATCATCACATTCCACATGATGGGAACACGCCTCCGCGATCAGCACGGTATCGCCCTCCTGCAGCTCGTCCAGCGTTCTCAGTCCCTCAAGCAGGGTGGGAAGATCCGCCTTGTAGCGGGCAAAGGCCGTGGAAAAAGTGGTGAACGGCACGTCCTCCGGAACGGAAGCGGCCGCTTTGAGCACCGCCTGTGAATCGGTGATCGCCAGCGCGGGTTTCTGCCGGGTCCCTGAAAAGAATTTTTGGATCTGCGTTTCCTTCACGGTCACCGCGATCGCATCGCGCTCCAGGATCTCCCGGATTACCTGTACCTGCGGCAGAATAAGCCTCCCCTTCGGAGCGGAGAGATCGATGGGAACGATACAGAGCACGGTATCCCCGGGACCGATGATGTCGCCGATGATCACGGGGTCCTTTTTAAAATAATCCGGGACCATTGCAATGAGTTTTTTGCGCAGGTCCTGCATGTCGGCGGAGCGGCCGGAAGCAACACTGATCCGGGGAAGCTTTTCTTTTTCAAAAAAAGCGAGTGTATCCCGGGCCGGGGTATAAAGGTCCGTTTTATTGAATACCGTAAGGAAAGGGATCTCCATCTCCCGCAATTCACGGAGCGTGCTGTGGTCATGTGCATCCAGGGATGCCTTGTCGAAAACCAGCATGACAAGGTCGGAACGCCAGAGCACCCGGCGCGCGGCCCTGACACGCTGCCTGCCCAGTTCGCCGATGTCATCGATCCCCGCGGTATCGTAAAAAGTGACCGGTCCCACCGGGATCAGTTCATAGCGTTTGGCCACCGGGTCCGTCGTCGTGCCCGGCGTGTCCGAAACGATGGAAATATCCTGTCCGGTGATCCCGTTGATAAGGGAGGACTTCCCGACATTCCGCCGGCCGATCAGGGTGATCACGAGCCTTTCTCCGCGTGCTGCTGCCATGGCCGGAAAATAAACCTTCCGCACATAAAAGACAAAATAAAAATCAAATTAACGAAGCATTCTTTAGCTAAATTGCCTCAATTTTTACCATGAGAACTGATTTTCCCTTAGGAGAAACATACTGAGGGGTTCAAGCGGCGGCCGTTCTGAAATTTATTTCAGCAGGACCATCTTCCGTGCCTGCCGGAATTTCCCGTCGCTCAGCTGCAGGATATAGATCCCCGCCGCAAGGTCCTGAAAGCGGAGCGGGATATGCTGTTCGCCGGCAGAGAAATACTGTTTTTCAAGGAGCTTTCTGAGGGGTTTTCCCCGCATGTCATAAAGCGTCAGGCTGATCTCCGCCGCTCTTTCCAGGTGGAAGGGAAAAACGGCGTCGGGATTGAAGGGATTGGGATACACTTCTCCGGCGGCGAAGGATCTCAGGGGGTGTCCTTCTGCAGACGGAGCGCCGGTCCGGACCCGAAGCGTATCAAGGAACGTGATCCTTCCCTGATAGTCGACATCCGAGAGCACATAGGTGTAATTCTTTTCCGGGATCACACAGGGGTCCGTATATTCGTAATGACGGATCTCCGAATGCGTTCCCGCCCCGGGGATCCGGGCCAGAAGGCTGTCGTTGCGGTGCACACGGAAGGCAGCATTTTCGGTCTCGCAGGCGGTTGCCCAGTGTAAGATCACGGAACCTTTGCTGACTTCCGCGGAAAAATCCAGAAGGGTCACGGGCAGCGGATCGTCGCTTTCCACAAAGTGCGAGCCAAGATAGGCAAATTCATCCTGAGGGTGCCGGTCCCACTCGGCGGAAGTATAGTTCCGATTGCCGTGTAAGATGTTCGCTTTGCGCACGAGGGTGACATCCTCTGCAAAAACGGCGTCGGAACCGACTTCACCCAGTACGTCGATCAGCGAAGCATTGTAACAGAGTTCGATCGCATCATTGCCGTTGAAATTGGTCACTCCGCCGCTTGTCATATCGGCTTCGGCAAGGATCTCCGTTCCCGCGCTGCCGTGGGCGATCACGAACACTTCGCCCGCCGCCAGCGAACCGCCGGGAACCAGCGTGGAATTCGGAGTGACCGAACCGTTGGAATACAGTTTGATCTCAATGAGGGTTAGATCGACCAGCGTGTCCGTGTGATTGCAGATCTCAAGGGCCTTATTGTAGGAGGAACCTTCTATATATTCCGAAAAAAAGAGTCTTGTGCTGTCGATCGCCGCCCCGGGCGTCCCGGGATCTTCCTGACCTGCGGCATCCCAGACGGAATCCGCATAAGCGGGCTCGTCGATAAAGGGATTCCGGTTCCCCTGCAGGGCATAGACCGCCTCGTTGCGGTCAAGTTCCTTCGGACTGACAGGATCCAGCCGATGCCAGTCCAGCAGCATGTCCACCGCCCAGTCCTTCAGTTCGCACTTGTCCGTCATGTCCGAAACATCCCAGGCGGCGTCCTCGGTATAGTAGCGGGTGCTGATATAAAAATAGGTGCGGGCAAGGTCCCCCTTGTATTCGTCAATGGGTTCAAAGACCGTTCCGCTGTATCCAAGTCCCGCCCGCGCCTCGCCTTTTTGGGTGCCGTTATCGGTGGTATAGCTCACATACGCCCCACTTCCCCGTAAAGGTGCGCGGTGGGTGTTCGCATGAGCCTGCACGGGATAAAGGTGAAACAGGTCCCGTATAATGCGGTGCCGTCTCATTCGCCCAGCTTTTCGGCCAGGAATGCTCGCGGTTATAATTGTTGTATTGATCCATATCACCATCCTTAACCCTGTGGTCCGTTTGATAGGTCCACTCTGATCCCGGTGTACATATCCCAGATCTTGCCATGGCTTTCACATCGGTTGTTGGGAAAGCGTCCCAGATCGTCATAGGTCAGCACCGAATGCCGTCGATAATATTGTGCAGGGCCAGGCGGGCTCATCGCCAGTCTTTCCTCCGGCATTGTCGTAATATCGGAGGAACGGCCGTCATAAGCGCTGCCGGAAGAAGGAAGCAGGTAAAAAAAGACCCGGCGTGATCATACGCACATTCATGATGAAAAATACGCAAATTTTTCCGAAAGAAAGCTATTCGTGAAAATTGATGGACTTATCTGTTTCCTTGTGAACGGAGCGGTGTTCAGGAGTGACGGAACGTATTTTCAGGATCATGATCAAAAAAAGAGCACCCGTTTCACCGGAGCGGGTGCTCTTTTGTTCTGTCTGCAGAAAGCGTGGCTATTTCAGAGACTTTGCTTCTTCCAGTACGGCGGTAAATCTGGCATATCTGTCGTCACCCGACGCCGCCTGCTTGATCATCGATTTCATAAAGGCGCCGGGGCTTTCGGATTCGGCGACCTCTTCCGCAGTCTCATCCGGGTTGGCGATCTTGTCATTATAATATTCTTCTTTAATGGTGCCGTCTTTCGCGCCCCTTTTTACCTGCACGCCGTCCATGGTATAGAACACCAGTACCACATTCTTGTCTTTGGTAAGGGCATTCAGCGAATGGGCGTTCCAGTCCCCGTCATAGACCGTGATCTCCGGGACGTTCCATCCCACCATCCAGCCGATCCCTTTCTTGTTGATGTCGGCTTTCCGGTAAGGGGCGCGTTCTCCTACAGACGTCTCTTTTAAATACTGACGCTTTTTTGCTTTCGCCAGATCTTCGTATCTGCCTTTTTTGACCTTCCTTACGGCTTTCCCCAGTTCCGGGTCACTCGATTCGTAGGGATCCAGCTGAGGCGGTGTCTGCGCGGCGATCACGCCGTTGGCACCCACAATATAGATCACTCCCTCCCGGTAAGCGGCGCGGTCCTTGTCGCTGGTGTAATTGGCGGCAAAGCACATCTTTTCAGGTACCTCGCCGTAATACCCTTTCAGGTAATCGGGATTCCCGATCATTTTTTGATCTTCAATGTAATAATAGGAATTCCCGTCCGTGGTGTAGAATTCAAAGCCGGGATATGCATCCTTTGAGAGGGACTCCGCATATTCCGGGTTCCCGAAATGCACGGCGATCACGTCGATCTCCTGTGCCGTCAGCATACCGCTGAAAATGACGGTAACGATCAGCAGAATGGATACCATGCCTGTTTTTTTCATTTTCTTACCTCCCTGATTATTGTTGTGTTAATACTTTAATTTATCTTTGCGGAAAAAAAAAACAAAGATCTTTTTGCAAGTATCAAAGGACGAATAAAAAATTGAAGTGCGGGAACCTTCATTCAGGAACATTCAATAAAGCCGGCGGCGTTTCTTCAGGAACTCCAGAAGCGCCGTGCGGCAGTCCCGGTCGGTAAGCACCAGGGTATGGTCGATGTGGTTCTCGCCGCAGCGCCGGTTGATATTGTCGGTAAAGGCCCGTATTCTTTCCCGGTATTCTTCGCGGATCTGCCGGGCATCCAGCTTGATGCTCTCTCCGCTTTCCATGTCCCGGTAACGGAACTTCCGCGCTCCCGGAAGCTCCCACTCCGCAGGATCCAGCAGCTGGATTACAAGCACATCATGGCCGAGATAGCGGAGGTGGTTCAGACCTTTCATGATTGCTTCCGCATCGTCCAGAAGGTCCGAGATCAGAATGACCAGTCCCTTCCTCCGCAATTTTTCCGTAATGCGGTGCAGGGCCTCCCCTGTCCGTGTGCGGTCGGAGCAGGGGGTGTTCTGCAGGACGGCAAGGAGTTCATTCAAATAGCTCATCACGGACTTCGGGGGATAAAGCACATCGATCTTCCGGTTGAAGACCGCCAGACCGGCGGCATCGTTCTGATGCAGGAGCAGCCAGATCATTGCGCCGGCGATCAGTTGCGCATACTGATATTTCGTGACCTTCGCCGACGCCTTGAAATCCATGGATTTGCTGTTGTCGACAAGAACATAGGCGTTCAGGCTGGTCTCTTCCTCGTACTGCCGGATGTAGTAGCGGTCGGTCTTCCCGTACACCTGCCAGTCGATATGCCGGATATCATCCCCGGGCATGTACTGACGGTGCTGGGAAAATTCCACCGAAAAACCATGGTAGGGAGAGGCGTGGTCGCCCAGCATAAGGCCCTCTACGATCGTCTTTGCCTGGAAACGCAGATTTCCAAGCTGAATGATCTCAGCGGGATGGAGACCGGGATCAGTCATGCTTCGCCTGAATGAGTTCGCCGATCATGTCGTCAATGGAAACCCCGTCGGCTTCCGCTTTGAAATTGCGAAGAATGCGGTGGCGCAGGACCTGCGGGGCAACGCTGTGAATGTCTTCTTCGTCCGGTGTGGGTTTGCCGAGCAGTGCCGCACGGGTCTTTGCCCCGATGATAAGATACTGAGAGGCCCGGGGTCCCGCCCCCCATTTGACATAGTCCCGGACGATCTGAAGGTCCGTCTGTTCGGGACGGGTGGAACGCACCAGCCGCAC
>JAGYLW010000094.1 GCA_018400915.1 Fidelibacterota bacterium | reverse complement strand
TTGCCGTTGTTGGAGGCGGGCTCATAGTCCAGCAGTTTCCGGGAAAAATACTCCTCCCCCCGGCGCCAGTCGGTCAGCAGGTCCTTGCAGAGAAAAGATGCCGCCACCATACGGACCCGGTTATGCATATATCCCGTCCGGTTCAGCTGACGCATCCCGGCGTCCACGAGGGGATAACCGGTCTCACCTTTGCACCAGCGTTCAAACTCATTGTCATTGTTCCGCCAGGCAATGCCGTTGTATTTTTCCCTGAAATTCGCATGCAGCACCCGCGGATAGTGCAGGAGGATCTGCATGAAGAACTCGCGCCAGATCAGTTCGCTCAGGAAGACCTCGTGCTTTGTGTTCAGCGAGCGGACGATGCGGCGTATGCTGACACTGCCGAAACGCAGATGCGGCCCCAGGTATGAGCCCGCATCGGCGGCCGGGATATCGCGGTCACGGGCATAGCGGTCCAGGTGTTCCAGCGTATAGTCCCTCACCCTGACACCGGAGGCTCGAATGCCGAGCTCCTCCCGGCCGGGAAAGGGAAATGCACAACGGTAGAAACGTCCCGTCCCGCCGTTGCCGGTTTCCGGGTCAGTCTCCCTGAATTTTTCCAGCCAGGCCCTTTTGTAGGGGGTAAATACGGTATAGGGCATGCCGTCGCGCTTTACGACCTCATCCCCTTCAACGATCACCCGGTCCCTGAAGGTATGGAATGCAATATTGCGCTTCCTCAGCCGCTGTCCGAGCGCATCTTCGGTGTCCACCGCACCGGGATCGTAATCCCGGTTCATATACACCGCGTTGCAGGGATATTCCCGGAGGAGCTTTTCCCACACCGCTTCGCTGCGGCCCCTGCACACCCGCAGGGAGCTGCCCTGCTTTTTAAGATCGCGGTCCATGCCGGCCAGCAATGCATAGATAAAATTCAAACGACCGTCATCCGGAGGAAGCGTGCGGAGGGTTGCTTCGTCGAAAATATAGACGGGAAGCACGGGAAGACCGCTTTCCAGCGCCGCGTTCAGTGCGGTATTGTCGCTGAGACGCAGGTCCCGGCGAAAGCAAACGATCACAAGCGGATCTCTGCCGGAATGCATCAATGCTCCTTTCCTGTTGTGTAAAACTGGTGCAGCCAGGCAATTGCCGGCCCTTTTCGCAAGCAATGAATACTCTATCCCGGAAATGTCCGCAGATCTATTGGCCGGAACCCGGAGGAAGGTACCGGTGTATTTTTTCCATCAGAAGCTCCTTCTCCACCGGCTTGGTGATATAGTCCGAACATCCCGCCTGCATCGCCTTGTCGCGGTCTTCTTTGAAGGCATAGGCCGTCTGCGCAATGACCGGGATCTTTTTGTTGAATTCACGGATCTTCCGGACCGCCTCATACCCGTCGACTCCCGGCATCTTAATATCCAGCAGTACCAGGGCGATATCCGGATCTTCACGGCACAAGCTGACGGCTTCCGCGCCGTTTTCCGCACGGAGAACCTCAAAGTCCTCGTCCTTCAGCAGGACTTCGAAGAACATATAGCTGCTGAGATCATCCTCGGCAACCAGGATCCGCCGTTTTTCACGGCTTTGCTTTGTTGTTTCCCTGTTCATCGTCATCACCGTTCCGCTTTATGGTGTTTTTGTTGTTGACCGTCAATGCGATGCCGAAGGTACTCCCCTTTCCCGGTTCCGATCCCACGTGAAGCCTGCTTCCCAGCATATCGGCATACGCTTTCGCGATGGAGAGCCCGAGCCCCGAACCCTCGTAAGGAGAGGATTTGGTAAGGTCCGCCTGTACAAAACGTTCGAACACGGCGTCCAGCCGTTCCCTGGAAATCCCGATCCCGCTGTCCTTCACCCACAGGTCCAGTTCGCCGCCACTGAACGCATATCCGAATGCAACGCCCCCTTTTTCCGTGAATTTTATGGCGTTCCTCATGAAATTCATCAGCACCGCTTCCAGCTTGTAGCGGTCCGACAGTAAGTGGAAAGGCAGCTGTTCCGGATCTTTTTTCACCCGGAGGTACAAGCCCTTTGCTTCCGCCTGCGGCCGGAAGAACTCGTAGAGATAACGGACCATATCGTCAACATCCACCGGCGCGAACTGCAAACGCACTTCATCCGCCTCGATCTTGGAGATCTCAATGATATCATTGATCGTGTTCAGAAGGCGTTTGCCGCTCTTTTCCACCATATCCAGGTACAGTCTTTCCTGTTTTTCGTTCAGGCCGGCCTTCTGCAGCAGGTCCACGAAACCGAGAATGCCGTTCATCGGCGTGCGGATCTCATGACTCATATTGGCCAGGAAGGCGGATTTGAGCCTGTCGCTTTCTTCCGCTTTCTCCTTTGCCAGTTTCAGTTCCCGGGTCGTCTGATACACGTGGTTCAGGCTGCTTTTCAGTTTCCGGTTCAGCTCCAGAAGTTCCTTGTTCTGTTCCCGGATTTGTGCTTCGGTATAGTATTTTTCCGTGATATCCCGCACGATACCGCCGACGCCCGTGGTCCCGTCCTGAAGGAGGACGGGGAATTTCCTGCTTTCGTAGATACGGTCGCCAATATTTTCTTCCTGCGTATATAAACTGCCGTTGCGGAGCGCCTTTTGATCGCTCTCCCGGCAGTTCAGCGCCGCCTGCTCCGGCATCAGCGAAAAATCGTCTTTGCCGATAATATCCTTCGGCTTTTCCCCGAAAAAGGCCGCATTCGCATCGTTAATGAACAGGTAACGGAAACCCTTGTCCTTCAGAAAAGCCATATCCTCCGTAGCATTAATAAAGGTGCGGTAACGTTCCTCACTGGCGCTCAGGGACCGCATCGCTTCAATGCGTTTGCTGATGTCGATATCGGTGGTGATGAAATAGTCCGGATCCCCTTTCTCGTCCCGGATCAGCGCGATGCTGACATCCACCCAGACAGGGCTCCCGTCTTTGTGAATGAACACCTTCGTATACCTTGCCGTATCCTTTTTCCCGCTGACGAGCGCATCGATGACCTTCTGCGTCCGGGGAATGTCGTTTTCCGGGGTGATCTCCTGCCATTTCTTACGGGTCAGTTCCTCACGCGTGTAGCCGAGCATTTCGCATAACGCACGGTTGGGGTAGATCTCACCGCTGATCAGCGTAATGCTCTTTCCCGCGCTTGAGGATTCAAAGACATGGCGGAATTTTTGCTCACTTTCACGAAGCTCTTTGTCCCTGCGTTTGTGCTCCGTGAGATCCCGGAAAGCGGCGACGCGGCGTGTTTTCCCGTGAAGGATCAGGTTCCTGACCTGGACTTCCACCGGCAGGACCTTCCCGTCCTTGCGAACGACCCTGATCTCGTAGATATCCGGAATGGACCTTTCGATATGCGTGTTGACGACCGGAATGTCTTCATGATACACAATGGTATCAACAAAATCTTTGCCGGTCAGTTCATCCGGGGCGTAGCCGAGCATTCTGGAAAAAGAAAGGTTCAGATCGATCATGCGCCCCTTCTCATGGATCAGGATCCCTTCGTTCGTCAGTCCCGACAGCAGTCGGTAGCGTTCCTCGCTTTCCTTCAGTTTTTTTTCATACCCGGTCTTTTCCGTGATATCCTGAAGCAGGGCGACCACATATTTTACCGCATTGCCGGTGTCTTTCACGGGAAAGATCGTCTCTTTGAACACCCGTGTATCTTTCCGGGTCTTCCATTGATTTTCCGCTTTCCCGAAGTTGTATTTGAAAACATGGGAAAATTTTTCTCCCCGGTAGGCCTTTTCATAGATCCTGTTCGCACCGTTCGCAACGGAAAAGGGATCGGTGAGCACATTGAAGGAACCGATGCCTTCGTGCAGGTCCGGCAGGCCCAGAAGTTCCTTCTGCTTTTCGTTGATCATCCGCGACGTGCCGTTCCGGTCGAAGATCTGAATGCCGAAGGGCAGATTGTCCAGGATCTCCCGTTGCAGTTCCGGGGAAGTGAAAAGATCTTCCTGTCTCCGCACCGTACTGCTGTCCTGATCTTTTGTTTTTTTTACGCTGTTGTTTTTTCCGGACATGTCGGAGCGCCCCGTTTCGTGATCACTTGCTTATATCTGTAACATACGTTCCTTCGCAAAAGAATATACGATGAATTCTGTGAAATGGAAATACTGTTTTCCGGGGAAGGGACATTTTCGTGATATCCGGCAATTTTTTCTTCCCCCGGCGGTTTTCCCGGTATCTAGCTCTTGGGCAGGACGAAGAGGTATATGGAGAGGAAATGCAGCAGGCTCCCGGCAAGCACGAAACAGTGGAATACGGCATGATTGTATTTGACGGCCTTGATCCCGTAGACGACCGCCCCCAGGGTATAGGCAATGCCGCCGGCGAACAGCAGTATCACGCCCGCGGGGGCCAGGTTTTCCCGCAGGGGGCCCAGCGCGAAGATAATGATCCAGCCCATCAGGATATACATCAGGGTCAGGATGATCTCGTATTTGCCGGTAAAAAACAGCTTCAGGGTCACCCCGCACAATGCCAGCGCCCATATCACCGCAAAGAAAGCCCATCCGGTCCTTCCCTGCAGCGTGATCATCGTGTAAGGCGTATAGGTCCCGGCGATCAGAAAATAGATCGCCGCATGGTCAACAACCTGCAGCTTCTCTTTCCGGGGGCCCTTCGCCGCACCGTGATAGATCGTGGATGCGCTGTAAAGCAGTATCAGGCAAAGCCCGAACACCGCCGAGGCGATCTGCTCGCGCGGGCCGCCGAACTGAAAGGCGCGCAGCATCAGCAGGACGAAGGCGGCGGCACTGAAGAGGAGGCCGGCGCCGTGGCTGATGACGTTCAGCCTTTCCTCCGCGGGGGTATAGACGGTGATCTTCTTTTTCTGACGCATATCGCTCCGGAATATTCTGTGATCAAAGCAGGCGCAGGACTTCCGCCATGCGCTGAACGCGCAAAGATACGATATTTTTTTTCATCCGGAAATAAAAAAGGCGAACGTCCGGGTGCAAGACCGGAAAAGCACGGTCAGGTGAGGGTTATGGTCCCGTAAACGGCCGTCCCGGAACAGGGGCGTACTATTTTGTGACCCATTCCCCGTCTTTTTTGGTGTATTTTTTTTTGACCGCGGCCCAGGCGATCTTCATGGCGGTCTCTTCCCGGGATGCGTCTCCCCTGCGCCCGGAAGGGTCTTTATAGCGTTCCCAGGCACTGTTGAAGGCCTCTTTGAAAATGTCCTGCGCTTTCTCCGGCAGGCTGGACCTTACGTTTTCCGGAAGATCCGAACGTTTTGCATAAGGCATGGTCCTCAGCTCCTTGTAATGTGCTTCACCGGTTTTTTTACCCTTTTCATGACCTTTGGGTTCCCGTTTCCCTGCACCGGAGGATCTCCACGATCCTGTCGCGGATATCCCTGGCTTCCGGGATGGGATACAGCATGCCGTCATGCAGCATGCCCTTGTATTCATGAACGGAGACCGGGGTCCCCGCGGATTCCGCCCGCAGTTTCAGCCGCCGGCAGTCCGGAAGCAGGACGTCGTGGGTGCCGATGAAGACCGTGACCGGCGCCAGACCCTCCATGGGGCCGTAGACCGGGCTGACCCGGGGATCCCGGGGGTCCAGCCCGCCCGCATATTGCTTTCCGGAAGCGATCAGTCCTTCGACGTTCAGGATCGGGTCTTCCTTGTCCACCTGCGCGATCTGCGGATTGGACATGCTGATGTCCAGCCAGGGCGAGAGCAGCACGATCCGCGCCGGCTGCGGGATCTTCCGCTCCTTCAGGACCTGCGCCAGCGCCAGCGCCACC
>JAGYLW010000093.1 GCA_018400915.1 Fidelibacterota bacterium | reverse complement strand
TCGTGCCGCCCCAGATGAGGTAATCAACATCCTGCACGGTGGAGGCACTGCCGTCCCAGTAAAACAGCACCAGGGTCTCTTCGGCATTGTCCAGTTTGGCATTCGGCGAGCCGCCGATGGTCGGCTGTCCCGCAACGGCATAGCGCATGGTATCGGTACCGCTTCCGGTCATATACAGGTCCGGATACGCTCCGTACTCGCTGTAATAATCGCTGTCGCGGCCAAGACCCAGCACCAGGCTTTCGCCTGCCGGCAGAGAGATGTCCGGGAAGCGGGCGATAAAGTCCGAACCGCTGCCGGACCAGTAGTCCGCACCGCCGGGAAGCTGGTAATAGTATTTGCCGTTCGCTGCGTCCGTGGCATCCGTGATGTAGTAGTCGGCAAGGTCCACGTCCGAAGCGGTGGGATTCTTGATCACGACGTACTCACCGGCCGAGGGCTGCAGCACCAGTTCGGTGAGGATCAGATGGTCCTGCGCAAAGATGCACAGCGGCAGGAACAACATAAGGGATAAAATCAATCGTTTCATAGGTTCTCACGTTTATTTGATCAGTACAACTTTGCGTGTGGCAATGCGGCCGGCGGACCGAAGGCGGATAAAGTAAACGCCGGAGGTCATGTCGCCCGCATTCCAGGTCTGTTTATAGATGCCGGGTTCCGCATATCCGCTTGACAGCGTGGCAATGCGCCGGCCCGTGATATTGTAGACCGAAAGTTCATGGTTCCCGGCCTCATCCAGCGTGAACTCGACACGGGTCGCCGGGTTGAAGGGATTCGGGTAGGCCGGGGAAAGTCCGAAGCCGTCCGGAACGCCCGCTTCGTCGCAGACCGCGACATCGTCGGTGATATCCTCCGGATAGCCGACCAGGAGCTGGTGTTCGTCGCTGTATTTACTCCCGACACCCGTAATGGCGTATTCGGTACCGGTGCTCAGTGTATCGGTGTTGATCCCCGTGGTTCCCCAGACCTTGACAATCGTGGAGTCCGGGCCGTCGGAGAGGATCAGGTTCTTACTGCCATCGTAATCTGCGATCCGCGACAAGGTCCCCGTGACTGTCGCCAGGGTGCCTTCCAGATCGTCGGAATTCGCACCGGCCACGCTGACCTGCTGGGCCGCGGGCAGCGATTCGCCGGTGGCCGTGATATGGTAGGTGATGTCCTTGATCTCGACGGTGGTATAATAAAGAGCGATCTCGCCCACGATCTTGACATGCGCGCCGCGCTCGAGATCGGGATACAGGGCCTCATCGTAAACGTTCAGTCCGCGCCCGGAATTGTCCTGGAGATAGGCGGAGGTGCGGTCATCGCGGAGCACGCCCGCGCCGATGGTCATCACGCCTTCAATGGTTTTGATCTGACCGTCATAGGTATCGATATTGTCATGGATATCGGAGACCGGTACGGGGTGCCGGCCACCAGCACATTGTGCGGCGGAAGACGGTCCGTTCGGAGCCGTTTCGGCCTCAAAATAGTATTCCAGGACCCACATTGCCTTCGCTGAGGGAAGGAATGACGCCGTTATAGGTGTTGCCGCTTTCCAGCCGCCACAGGTCCGCGGAGGTTGCGCCGCCGGTACCGTACCAGACCTTGACCAAGGTGCCGGATACCTTCCCCGGGCGTGATATCCACGCTGAGCTCGATCTCGGACCCCGATTGCGGGAAGGGCGTGGTGACCGTAGCGCCGGAGAAAAAAGCATAGGCGACGGGACCTGCGGTATGTGTGCCCAGGTCCGAAAAATAATCCTGTTCCATGACGATCCATTCCGAATCATCCGCATTGGTCCCCGCCGAGGAGGCCCAGTCGGTATTTCCTTCTTTCAATATGCGGCTTGCGGATCAGGGTGTGTTCCGCGGCCGCGCCGCTGATGCCCGCGACGTCAAAAGTAGATGAACTCGTGGGATCGCCGATGACATCAACGAGAACGCCGTTCAGGAAAAGACCGACAGCATCGTTACCGTTGTAATATGTTGCCGTACTCGTGATATCACTTACATCAAGAATTGCAGTGCTGGCGTTGGCATTCGCAATTACGTAAACTTCTCCTGCAGCTAACGTCCCGCTCAATTCAAGAGAAGGATCGGCATTCCAACCTTCGCCGTTGCCCGCAAGATATATTTCATAACCACTCATAGAAATTTCATTTTCATCAACATTGTACAATTCAAGCGCTTTATTATTTGAAGATCCTTCAATATATTCGCTGAAGATAAGTTTGGTGTCCTGCGGTTCACGCACGGTGATGAGAACGGTGTCCTTGTCGCTTTCCGATTCGCTGTCCGTGACGGTCAGTTCGAAGGCGAGGTCCGCATTGCTGCCCGGCGCGGTAAAGGTCGTTGTGGCCGCACTGGCATCGGCGAGCGTCACGGAAACTCCGCTGAACTGTGTCCATTGATAGGATGCGATATCATCATTGGGATCCGAGCTTTCGGAACCGTCCAGCGTGACCGTCTCGTTGATCTGCACCAGCTGGTTGGGACCGGCTTCAGCAGACGGAGGATAATTCACATCGGAAGACAAGACCTGATCGGTATTGATGGCACCGGGAGTATGGGTGGAAACCGCCCAGGGAGACCCGTCAAGTCCCAGCCGGCCGATGGATTGATTTTCATCGCCTTCCCACATATCGTCGCCGAAAGAATCCACATCTTCCATGGGATTGCCATCAAGGTCGTTCAGGGCGCCCTCATAGGCAACGCCGTCGACAATACTGCCGTCAACCATCAGCTGAACACCGTCGGGAGCACCGTTCTGGATCCATCCGTATGTACCGGGATCCATGGTATGATCTACATTGGTGACCGCCGATACACCGATGACATAAAAGCCATAACCACCTGTTTCGTCCGTCAGGGTAATATTTCCAAGGGTAATAGTGGTATAGGAGGATCCCCCGTTCCCGTTGATCAGATCAACGACCACATTATTATAGGTTCCTGCAGGTCCGGCCAGTTCGATGAATTCATAATCGTCCGTTCCGGGCTGGTCGTAATCGATCTCGTTAATGATCAACTGCGCATGCGCAGCGACCATCAGCACCAGTGTTAACACGACCGCTATTCTCCATTTCATATTGTTACCTCCGTTATTTCGGTTTTTTTGCGTAATCTGTTAGTATACGTACTTTTTTGTATTATGGAAAGAATTTTTCTTTTTGAAAGGGATCCGGAGAAACATGCTGGAAGCAGGCAGTATTTCGAAAATGCCCCCTGCCGGGACCGGGCAAATGCCGGACCTCCCGAAGGGCAGCCCCTTCCCGGGCTCAGCCTTTCTTCGGGCGGGCGGCGCGAAATGCAACTTTTCCTTGACTAAAGCAAAATCATATTGTAAAATACACGGCTTTGAAAGACCGATCATTTAGGAGCCGAACATGAAAAAAGGAATACATCCGGAATACAAGGAAGTCACCATTACCTGTGCCTGCGGCAATACCATTAAAACCCGCAGTACCTCGGGGAAGGATATGAAGGTGGATATCTGTTCCGCCTGCCACCCCTTCTTTACCGGGAAACAGAAATACCTGGATACCACGGGACGTATTGAGAAATTCAACCGGAAATACGGCATCAAGAAAGACAAGTAGCTGCCGCTTTCCGAAAATACAAGATCATCCCGCAACTCCGGGATGATTTTTTGTTTGTTTTATAACTTTCAGTTTCCGGGAACCCGCAATGAAAAAAAATAATGAAAAAAAAGCTACGGTCCTCGTCGGCGGACAGGCCGTGATGGAGGGGGTCATGATGCGCACCCCCGGTGCCTACGCCACCGCCGTCCGCAATCCGGACGGAGAGATCGTTACCGAACGCAAGCCCTTTACCTCCCTTTCGAAAAAGAAAAAATTTTATTCCCGGCCTGTCGTCCGGGGTGTGGTTTCCATGGTCGAATCCCTGAAGATCGGGATGGAAACCCTGAATTTTTCCGCCGATATCGCCTATCCGGAGGAGAAAAAGCAAAACGAAAACTTTTGGTCCAGGGCGGGCGGTGTCCTGAGCACGCTCTTTGCCATCGCCCTGGCGGTGCTGCTCTTTGTTGTGGCTCCCATGTGGGTGACGGAAAAACTGTTCGGGCTCCGGGATACGGCCGTGCTCTTCAATATCAGTGCAGGGGCCTTCCGCATCGTTTTCTTCCTGCTCTATCTTGTGATCATCAGCCTGATGAAGGATATCCGCCGGCTTTTCTCCTACCACGGCGCCGAGCACAAGACGATCTATGCCTTTGAATCCGGCGAGGAGCTTACGCCGGAGAACATCCGGAAGTATTCCCGCTTCCATCCGCGCTGCGGGACCAGCTTCCTCTTCATCACCATGATCAATATCATTATTATCTACGCCATCCTGGATGCCGTTGTCATTTATCTTACGCAGAGTCCGCTGACCATACAGACGCGGCTGCTGTATCACATTCCCTTTATTCCGGTGGTGATGGGACTCGGCTACGAGGTCCTGAAATTCTCCAGCAGGCATCTCGACAAATGGTACGTCGCCTGGATGACCAAACCGGGGCTGTGGCTGCAGCGCATAACCACCCGCGAACCTGATGCGGGAATGATCGAATGCGCCGTCGCGGCACTGAAAACCGGCTTCGGAGACGACTGGGAAAAGTACAAAGGCGGCAAATTCGTTGCCGAAGCGATCGAATAAGGCGGGGAAGCGATGCTGGAAAAACTGAAAGAAATAAAAGCACGTTACGATGCCGTGATACGGGAGCTTTCCGATCCCGCCACGTTCCAGGACCAGGAAAAGTCCAAGGAGCTTTCCCGGGAGCGCAAGCAGCTTGAGCCCATCATGGAAGCCTATAAAAAATACAAGGCGCTGCTTGAACACATCGAGGACGATGAATCCGTGCTCCGCGGGAAAGATGAAGAGCTGAAAGCATTTGCCAAAGAGGAACTCGACGGTTTGCGCGAGGAGCAGGAGAAGATGGAGGAATCCATCAAGTTTTTGCTCATTCCCAAAGACCCCAATGACGACAAGAACACGATCGTGGAAGTCCGTGCCGGCACCGGCGGCGATGAAGCGGCCCTCTTTGCGCACGACCTCTACCGGATGTATGTGCGCTTTGCCGAACGGATGCACTGGAAGATCGAGGAACTGAACGCCAGTTTTATCGGTGTGGGGGGCATCAAGGAGATCTCCTTCAAGATCGGGGGTGACGGTGCCTACGGCCAGCTGAAATACGAATCCGGGGTACACCGCGTGCAGCGGGTCCCCGAAACGGAAAGCTCAGGGCGCATCCACACCTCGGCGGCCACCGTGGCCGTACTTCCCGAGGCGGAAAAGGTCGATGTGGAGATCAATGACGCGGACCTGCGCATCGACACCTACCGTGCCAGCGGGGCCGGCGGACAGCATGTGAACAAGACCGATTCCGCGATCCGGGTCACGCATATCCCCAGCGGGGTGGTCGTGGCCTGCCAGGATGAGCGGTCCCAGCACAAGAACAAGGAAAAGGCGCTGAAGATCCTCTACAGCCGCCTCCTCCAGCATCAGATCGAAAAACAGAACGCCGAAATGGACGCCGAGCGGAAATCACAGGTCTCCTCCGGCGACCGCAGCGCCAAGATACGCACCTACAACTTTCCCCAGAGCCGGGTCACCGATCACCGCATCAATTATACCAGCCACCAGCTTCAGGCCATCATGGACGGTGATCTCTTTGAAATGATCGAGCAGCTCAAACTTGCGGACAACGTCGAAAAACTCAGAAATCTTTAACAATGACGGAAAAAAAGACATGGACGGTCCTGGATATTCTGAAGTGGTCGGAGGAATATCTCAGCGCCAAAGGTGTGGAC
>JAGYLW010000092.1 GCA_018400915.1 Fidelibacterota bacterium | reverse complement strand
GTTCTGGATATCAAAGCGAGCATCAAGGCGGCGCGTTTTGTGCGTTTTTGCGATGCTTTCAATATTCCCCTGCTGACCCTTGTCGACGTCCCCGGGTTTTTGCCGGGAACCGCACAGGAATACAACGGCATTATCAACCACGGCGCAAAGCTCATTTATGCCTATGCGGAAAGCACGGTGCCGAAGGTGACCGTGATCACAAGAAAGGCCTACGGCGGCGCCTACTGCGTCATGAGCAGCAAGCACCTGCGCGGCGATATCAATTACGCCTGGCCGAAAGGCGAGATCGCGGTCATGGGTGCGGAAGGCGCTGTGAATATTCTCTACCGGAAGGAACTGGAAGACGACAAGGACGGAAAACGTAAGGAAGAACTGATCAGCGAATACCGCGAAAAACTTGCAAATCCCTATATTGCGGCGGAATACGGGTATATCGATGATGTGATAGAACCCAGCAACACGCGCTTCCGCGTGATAAGGGCTTTTGAGGCGCTTTCCACAAAGCGTCTGAGCAATCCGATGAAAAAACACGGCAATATCCCGCTCTGAGGTGATCATATGAAACTAAAATACAGCATATTTTCCTTCATCCTGATCCTGCTGCCGCTTTACACCTTTGCGGAGACCGGTATTCCCGAAGAGAACCGAAAACTGATATACAGTATTACGGTCGTAGGGATCCTGATCGTTCTGTTCGCTCTGGTCGTTGTTTCCGCAGCAGTGGCCCTGATGTCAAAGACCATCCGCCTTAGCGAGGAAAAACGGACGCGGAGTGCGCAAAAAGATGCAAAAAAAGACATTGCCGGTGTCGATGAAGAAACGGCGGCGGCCATTGCTGCTGCACTGTATCTCTACAGGCGCTCCCTGGAGGAAGAGGAAAAAGCGATCCTGACGATCCGTAAAGTGATCAAGCCGCTTTCCGGATGGAGTAACAAGGCATACGGGATGCGAAACCCCGGCATATTATAATTCACAGGTGGAGCATGAAACAATACAAACTGAAGATCAACGGAAAAGAATATACGGTCGATATTGAATCCATGGGAGAGGACACGGCTGAGGTCACGTGCAACGGCGTCGGATACAAGGTGGAATATGAAGAACCGCAAAAAAAACAGGCAGAAAAATCCCCCCGCGTTTCCCGGAAAGCCACGGTACCGGAGAGCTCGGGAGGTTATACTGCAAAACCCTCTGATGTGTCCTCGGCGAATGCGATAAAGGCACCGATCCCCGGACTGATCACGCAGGTCCTGGTCTCCGAAGGCGATACGGTCAAAAGCGGACAGGTCGTTGCAAAA
The DNA here is from genome assembly GCA_018400915.1 of Fidelibacterota bacterium. GTDB lineage: Bacteria > Fidelibacterota > Fidelibacteria > Fidelibacterales > Fidelibacteraceae > M50B103. The sequence continues at coordinate 4,637 of JAGYLW010000092.1, read as the reverse complement.
ATGGAAGCCATGAAAATGGAAAATAATATTCTGGCTTCCGCTGACGGTAAGATCAAGGAAATAAGTATCAAAACCGGAGACTCCGTACTGGAAGGCGATATTCTGATGAGCATGGAGGGCGCATGAACATTCTGAACGATTTCCTCAGTTACTCGGGTTTTGCGAATGTCACATGGGGCCATGTGGTCATGATCGTGATCGGCGGTGTACTGATGTATCTCGGTATCGCAAAATCCTATGAACCTCTCCTGCTCGTCCCGATCGGCTTCGGTGTCCTTGTCGGTAATATTCCTTTCCTGGCCGAGGCGGGCATGCAGCTGGGTATCTACGAAGACGGGTCCGTGATGAATTACCTTTATTTCGGTGTGCTGAAAGGGATCTACCCCCCGCTGATATTTCTCGGGATTGGGGCCATGACGGATTTTTCCGCCCTGCTTTCGAACCCTAAAATGGTTTTACTGGGCGCGGCGGCACAGATCGGGATCTTTCTGACATTCCTGGGAGCCAGCTGGCTTGGTTTTTCTCCGATGGAAGCGGGAGCGATCGGGATTATCGGCGGTGCGGACGGACCCACTGCGATCTTCCTTTCCTCAAAACTTGCACCCCATCTGATGGGCGTGATCGCGATCTCCGCTTATTCCTACATGGCTCTGGTGCCCATCATTCAGCCTCCTGTGATGAAACTGCTGACCAACAAAAAAGAGCGTGTTATCAGGATGAGACCGGTCAGAAAAGTCCCGAAAATTGAAAAAATACTATTTCCCATCATCGGTTTTTTACTGACGGCTTTTATTGCCCCTACCGCGCTTCCCCTGCTCGGCATGCTGTTTTTCGGGAATTTGCTGAAAGAATCCGGAGTGACGGAGCGGCTGGCGGATACCGCGAGGAACGGGCTTATCAATACGGTGACCATTGTTCTGGGACTTACCGTGGGAGCGTCCACTCAGGCGACCACTTTTCTTAACTGGCAGTCCGTCGGTATTTTCTGTCTCGGCGCCGTCTCATTCGTTATCGCCACGGCCGGCGGTATATTGTTCGCCAAGTTCCTCAACATTTTCTTAAAGGAAGGCAATAAGATCAACCCGCTTTGCGGTGCGGCCGGCGTCAGTGCGGTTCCCGATTCCGCGCGGGTGGTCCAGCACGTAGGGCTTGAATACGACAAGACGAATTATCTTCTGATGCATGCCATGGGACCCAATGTGGCCGGTGTGATCGGTTCCGCGGTAGGTGCCGGTATCCTGCTGGCTGTTTTACAGTAAAAAGGTGAAAATGCAAACGATCGCCGACATACACAATCATATCATCTTTGACGTTGATGACGGTCCCCCGACGCTGGAGGATTCCATGCGTCTTTTGCGGCAGGCGGCGAAATATCATATTACCGATATCGCGGCGACCCCGCATCAGCTGGAAAAGGACCAGGTCTCCAACGTTAAAGCACGCCAGGAAAAGGTCATCAAAAACTTCAGGCGCCTTCAGGAAGAAGCGGAAAAGGAAAAACTTCCGCTCCGTCTTCATCTGGGAGCCGAACTCTTTTTTACGACCGGGGTTGTCCGCGCTCCGCAGATCCCGTATTTCACCTACGGGGACAAGAAAAAATATGCGCTGATCGAATTCTCGATGAACTGGCCCCCGCAGGGATTCAAAGAAGCCTTCTATGAGCTGATCCAGGACGACTGCATCCCCGTACTGGCGCACCCTGCCCGCTACAGCTATTTCTGGGAGATCGCAGAGGATATTACCGATCTTGTCCGGATGGGCACGCTGCTTCAGATCAATGCCGGCAGTCTTCTCGGCTATATGGGGACGCAGGCGCGGTTTATTTCCGAAATGCTGCTGAAGGGAGGGCTTGTGCATGTGATCGCGAGCGACGCGCACCGGGAGAGCCGTGCCATCGGATTCAATTTGACACGTGCCGCGGCCGTTTATAAGGAAAAGTATCCGGATATCAATATCGACAGGCTCATCTCGGACAACCCGATGAAGATCCTCCGGGGAGAAACGATCGAAGTGGATGAGGAGCCCTGCTACCGCTTCGACAAAAAAAAGCAGTATAAACAGTGGCGGCGTTTTCACTTCGTTCACGATATTCTCGGTATCGGCGATAAAACGGTAAAAAAAGCAAAAAAAACCCGGCGGTACATTTAGGTCATTTATGATCATTATCCGGCATGTTTCAAATACGGTCTTTCAGGAAAACACCTATATTGCTATTGACAGAAAAAAAAATGCGCTTGTGATCGATCCCGGTGACGATCCCGGAGTGCTCATTAAACGCATAGACCGTGAAAAATGCCGGGTGCGCGCAGTCCTGGCAACGCATGCGCATGTTGACCATGTCCTTGCCGCAGGACCGCTGTGCGAACATTACAAGTGTCCTTTTATCATGAACGGCAGGGACGGGGAATGGCTGAAGCAACTGGAAAGCATGTGCCGCGAATTTCAGCTCCCCTGGTACGGGTCGCCGGAGATAGACATTGATATTGACGGGAAAGAAACGATGGAGACCGGGGGCTTTTCCCTCCGCGTCCTTCATACGCCCGGCCATTCGGAAGGAAGCGTCTGTTTTCTTTTTGATCATACGCTTTTCAGCGGAGACACCCTGTTCCGTCATTCCGTCGGCCGCTGCGATCTTCCAGGCGGGAATGAAAAAGCACTGCGGAGGTCGGTAAAGGAAAAACTTTTTCCGCTTCCCGGCGGGACGAAGGTGTATCCCGGTCACATGGGGACCACCACGATCGACGAAGAAAAGCGGAACAACACCTTTGTCCGGTAATGTGTTAAGAAGTTATTTTCGTTGTAATAAAGACCATCATCCGATACGGAGTGTTTTATGAAAAAGATCCTGGTCATCGGTGCCGGAGGACAGATCGGAACGGAGCTCACCGCTTATCTCCGGGAAATTTACGGTGCAAAGAACGTTATCGCTTCCGATATCCGGGCGACATTGCACCCGGACCTCATGGAGGGGGGACCTTTTATACGCATGGACGCCATGGACAGCAGGCAGGTCTATCAGGTCATACAAAGGGAAAAGGCCGGACAGGTCTATTTCCTCGCCGCCATCCTTTCCGCCGTTTGCGAGAAGAACCCGGAAATGGCCTGGGATGTGAACATGGGCTGCCTGAACAGCGTGTTACGGGTCGCTCACGAGCTCAAATTCAGGATGTTCGTCCCCAGCTCCATCGGCGCCTTCGGGTCCACCACTCCAAAACACAACACGCCCCAGCTGACGATACAGCGCCCCAACAGCATTTACGGAGTGACAAAAGTGGCGGGAGAACTTCTGTGCGACTATTACCACGATAAATACGGCGTTGATGTACGCGGTGTTCGTTACCCGGGGATCATTTCCAACGTGGTGCCGCCCGGCGGGGGAACAACGGATTATGCCGTGGATATATATCATAAGGCGGTAAAATACAAAACTTTCACCTCATACCTGAAGGAGGACACCTTCCTGGATATGATGTACATGCCGGATGCCCTGAAAGCTGCCGTAAGTCTCATGGAAGCCGATCACGACAAACTGCATTTTCACAACGCTTACAACGTCAGCGCAATGAGCTTTTCGCCGAAAATGCAGGCGGAGGCGATCAGAAAGCATATTCCGGGATTTACGGTCCGCTACGATATCGATCCGGTGCGTCAGTGCATCGCCGATTCATGGCCGGACATCATGGACGATTCCGCCGCGCGGCATGACTGGGGCTGGTCGCCGGACCACGACCTGGGATCAATGACCAAAGAGATGATCGAAGTGCTTAACGACAGATTTCACAAGGGGAAGTAAAATGTCAAAACTTGATAAAGAACTGTCTGACCGGGTACGGGAAATGAAAGATTCCGGCAGTGCCAAGGGAAGGGAACATATTATCACCGCGGTGATCCCTCCGGAAAAGGATCGGGGACCCCGTTATCGTCTTAAGGGTTTCCGCCGGGATTTCATCCGAATGAACAGCAATTCCTATCTTGGCCTGAGCCTGCATCCAGAGGTCATCAAAGCCGGGGAAGAGGCCAGCCGGCGTTTCGGCGCCGGACCGGGTGCCGTGCGTTTTATCAGCGGCAGTTATCAGGAACATATTGACCTGGAACGAACGATCGCGGATTTTCACCGGAAAAAAGCGGCCATGATCTTCAGCTCGGCCTATGTGACCAGCCTGGGGGTGATCGCTTCGCTGGTGACCCCTGAAACCGTCGTCATCAGCGACGCCCTGAACCACAATTGCATCATCAACGGCCTGCGCATGTCCCGCCCGGGGCTGAAAATAATCTATGAACATAACAATATGAAGGACCTGAAAGACAAGATCCGCGATGCTTTCGGGAAAGGCAGAAGATGTCTGGTCATTACCGACGGCATTTTCAGTATGCGCGGCGATCATGCTCCCCTGGATGTCATTTCCGCATTATGCAAAGACGCGGATGCGCATTTTGAAGAGGGTGTCAGCCTGATCGTTGACGATTCGCACGGTGCGGGAGCCTGCGGAAAGACCGGCCGCGGAACAGAGGAACTTACCGGCGCCTCCGCCGATATCCTGATCGGTACCCTGGGCAAGGCCTTTGGCGTGAACGGAGGGTATGTGACGGGAAGCAAAGCACTTATCACTTATCTCCGTGAATCCGCTCCCACCTAT
>JAGYLW010000091.1 GCA_018400915.1 Fidelibacterota bacterium | reverse complement strand
ACGCTGAAAGCGAACGCCCATAAAAAAGCCCGGGAGATCCATGCCCATACCGGACTTCCGGCGATCGCCGATGACACCGCGCTTGAGGTGGAGGCCCTGGACGGGGCGCCGGGGGTGTTCTCAAGCCGCTATGCGGGGGAAGACGCAGGGTACCGGGAGAATGTGATCAAATTACTGAAAGATCTAAATGACATTCCGGCGGAACAACGCCGCGCCCGCTTCCGTACAATCATCGCTTTCGTGAACGATGCGGAAGCCTGGGATGTTGAAGGTGTGGTAAACGGATATATTCTGGACAGGCCGCGGGGAAAGAGCGGTTTCGGATACGACCCCGTTTTTTATTATCCGCCGCTGAAAAAGACTTTTTCCGAACTGGAACTCCATGAAAAGAACCGCATAAGCCATCGCGGGAAGGCCATCGAAGCGCTGCTCCGCAAATTGCAGGAAAAGCAAGACATTGAGGAGGAAACGACCGGACCCCATTGTTAATGAGTTGACGTTTGAGAACCAAAAAAGGCGCGAACTATTACCTTGAAGCAGAAACGAAGATTGTTCACCGGTCTGGCCGTGCTCTTGCTCTTTTCCTTTATCTCGGGAGAAAATACCGGTTATTCCCCGAAATTCACGTTCCGTTATCAGCCTCCGGGGATCATGCCGGCCCTGCCTTCGTCACCGTCGGGGTTCACCCGTGCCTGGGAGACGCCCGATAATCCGCTGAGCGCGAATTTTCCCGGCATGTTCTCCATGATCAAGACCGTGGAATCCACCGGGGATTCCGGAAAGGTTATGCTCCTTTATGAAAGCATCGGCGATGACGCCCTGAACCTTCCGAGATACCTTCCTTTCGACAGTTACTTCCGGGAGCGTACCCGCCACGATATCGGCGATCTGTGGTACCAGAAGGTCGCCATGACCGATACCCTCTATCACAAAGACCCCATGCAGCAGCAGTCGGGCGGTTCCCTGGAGATCATCGGTGCGGATATCGCCGGCCAGCGGGTGGCATTGCGGATCCGCGGCCTGATCTCCATCACCGGAAAATACAACCAGCAGAACAATTCCATCATGGCGACCGGCAATATGGAGAACGAGCAGAAGAATTTTCTGATGGACCAGACCCAGCAGTTCACGATAGAAGGAACGATCGGGGACCGCATTACGATCTCGATCGATGAGGACAGTGAACGCGATTTTGAATTCGAGAACGCGATCAAGGTGGATTACCGCGGCAAGGAGGATGAGATCGTCCAGCGGGCGAATTTCGGGAATATCGGGCTGTCCCTGCCCGGGACACGCTTTGTCACCGGTTCGTCTTCCTCCAGCGGGCTCTTCGGCGGGAAAGCGATCATGAAATTCGGCCCCATCGACGTGACCGCCATCGCTTCCTATGAAAAGAAGGACAGCAAGAAAAAATCCTGGGGCGGTTCTTCCGGGGACGGCGGAGGCTCCAAGGTCCAGATCTTTGATTACGAATATAAGCGGAATGTGTATTTCTTTGTGGACGAATTCTTCCGTACGGAAATGTATCCCTACGACCTGCAGAGCGGAAAATTCACCTATTCGGACATGATCGAGGATTATGACGTGTACATCAGCTGTAATGAGCGGGAGGACACCAAGATCAGGGCGGTGGCCTTCGTGGACCTGGCGCCGGACGGAACCCCGTCCGTGCTTTCGGAACATCCCGAGGAAGACGTCGCGGACTCCATTTATTTCCGGAAACTGGAAAAAGGCGATGAAGGAGAATACGGAGAATACGAGATCAATCCGTATCAGGGATATGTCCGTCTGAACATAGGCCTGAGCGATGACAATATCCTGGCGATCGCGTATAAGACAAGCAGCGGCAAGAAATACGGGGACCAGCAGAACGGAAAATACCTGAAAGTGATCAAGGCGGAGAATCCCAAACCCACGTACCAGACCTGGGACCTGGAGATGAAGAACGTCTACGGCCTCAAGGCCAGGAACATCGACCGGGAGGGTTTTGAGCTGAAAGTCTATTATAACGGGGCGAATCAGCCGGTGGAATATATTAACGGCACTCCCTATCTCCGCTATTTCAATCTGGACAACTATGATCAGAACGGCGTTCCGGGACAGGACGGCAAGATCGATGTTGCTCCGGAGGGACTGGTCGTCGACCTCGAACGCGGGGAGCTCTGGATGCCCTACATCCTTCCCTTTCAGGCGCCGCCGGAAGACAACAGCACCGAGGGCATCTATAATGACAATCTCGGTTCTCCCGATGACGAAGCGCTTCCTTCGGCGGGGCAGATCTATACCAGCTCCTACAACGATCCCGAACGGATGGAAAGAAAATATTACATCGAGGCGGAGTATTCCAACCGGAGTTCGACCATCGATCTCGGGGAAATGTTCATTATCGAGGGCAGCGAGGAGATCCTGGTCAACGGGAAGAAGATGACCCGCGGGGTGGATTACGAGATTGATTATTTTTCCGGGATCATTACCCTCAAAAGCGCGGCGGCGACGGATGCCAACGCCAAGATCGATGTCAATTATGAAACGGAACAGATGTTCGGCGGGATCGGAGAACAGAAGTTCATGACGGGTATGCGGGCGGAATACCGCATCAATGAGAATGCCTTTCTCGGTGCGACCGCCATGTACTACCGGCGCAGCGTGCTTGACGATAAGAACGTCAATATCGGTGACGAACCGTTCCGGAATTTCATCTGGGACGTTAACGGGGAATTCGCCTATGAACTGGACTGGCTGGACCGCGCCGTCAATGCGCTTCCCCTGGTCTACCTGAAACGCCGGAGCTCCATGAAGTTCAGCGGGGAGGTCGCGCAGATCCTGCCGAACCCCAATACGATCGAGAACGAGGAGAGCGGCGATTTTAACGGCGTCGCCAAGCTGGATGATTTTGAATCGGCCAGCAAGGAAACGCCGATGAACATCAACTTCCAGAAATGGACACATGCCAGCAAGCCGGAAAACACCTTCTTCCGTTCCAGTTTCCGGGAACGCGGCTTTATGTTCTGGTACAATCCCTTCTATGTGGACAAGAACGGCGCCAAGATCTTCGGTGTTTATACGAAATACATCTGGCCGCAGAAGGAGATCACGGAAACCGATCAGTACACCAATGTCCTCAGTGTGGTCCTCGATCCCGAGGTCAACGGCATCACCGGCAATGCGACCGGGCACGACACGCGCCAGATCTGGGGAGGCATCATGCAGCCGGTGCACATGTACGACCAGAGCAAAAGCAAATATATTGAATTGTGGGTCCGGGGCGAAAGCGGACAGCTTCAGATCGACATCGGGGAGATCACCGAGGACTGGTACAACGCCAATTACGATCCCGCTTTCCCCGACAGTGAATACGGGGACGGCGTATTGCAGACGGAAGACAGGAACCAGAACGGGAATCTTGAGATCTCGACCAATTATAACGAGGATCTCGGCATTAACGGCCTGACCGACGAGGAAGAGGCCATGCGGGGATGGGACCCCCTGGTGGATAATTTCAATAAAGAGGGATATAAGGAAGGGAAGGTGCGGCATGTCAACGGAACGCAGGACAATGCCGGTGCCGACGGCATCCAGCCCTATCCCGACACGGAGGATATCGACCGGGACGGAAAACTGGACCAGGCCAACAATTATTATTCCTATACGGTGGACCTGAGCAGCGATCAGTGGCTTGCGTCAAAAACCTACTTTGAAAACGGCAGTCCCACCGGCTGGAAACAGTACCGCATCCCGCTCACCGCCGTCGTCGACAGTGTGGGAATGCCCAATTTCATGTCCGTGCGCATGATGCGGATGAGCATGTTCGATGTCGCGGACCAGGATACGATACAGTTCGCTTCGGTCTCGATCGTGGGCAACGAATGGCAGGAACGGGGCATTGCGGGCAGGGACGACCCTTTCTTTGTTCCGGATGACGACCGCTTTTTCATTACGGTGAAGAATACGGATGAGGATGCGGACTATGTCTCGCCGCCGGGGATAAGCGGCCGGGAACACATCAACTCCCTTGACGGGACCACGATCAAGGAAAAGGAGCAGGCGCTGGTACTCAATCTGGACGGCCTGAAGCCCGGTGAATCCGCTATGGCCGAGAAGATCATGCTGGAGAGCGAGACTCTGCTGATGTATAAAAAGCTGAAGATGTTCATCCACGGGAACGACAGTGATCCGGAGACGGGTTCACCGGTCAGGCTCTTTCTGCGCATCGGCCGCGGCGAGATGGAACAGTATTATGAGGCCGTCACGGAGGTCTATCCCGGATGGGATGAACGCAACCACATCGAAATGATCTTTGAGGAGATCACGCGCCTGAAAAACCGCATGGAGTTCGACGGTGTCGAATATTTTCAGTATGATGACGGAAATATCCGCGAGTATCGCCCCGTGGATCCCGAAACCGACATATATACCGGCAAGACCTACCGTGTGGTGGGCAATCCCTCCCTTTCCCGTATCGAGAAGCTGCAGGTCGGTGTTGTCAATGCGGATGATTTCAGGGACTATACCGGGGAAATATGGGTCAATGAAATGCGGGTCGTGGAAAGCGACAATGATCCCGGGATGGCGATGCGCGGTGCTTTTGACCTTAATTTCGGAGGTTTCTTCGATTTCAATGCCAACGCCAGGAAGACCGATGCCGACTTCCGGCAGGTCAATCAGCAGCGATCGAACAATCAGACCACCAGCGAGTCCGTCAATATGACCATGACCGTTCATGCGGAAAAACTCCTTCCCGAAAAATGGAACCTGAACGTTCCCGTCAATATCTCACAGTCCCGCGACCAGAGCGTTCCGAAATATTATCCCGGTTCGGATATCCTTCTGGAGGAGGATCCGCCCGACAGCGTACGTTCGATCACGGAAAAACGCTCTGTCAGCACCTCCCTGAGAAGGAGCGGCGGTAATGACGATCCGTTCCTGGTACGGGTTCTCGTCAATCCCGTACAGGCCAGCTTCAATGTTTCGGAGAACCGCAACAGCAGTCTGGAGATCCGGAACAGGGTCGACCGCTCCATGAACGGAAGGTTCTCCTATCAGCTGAACATCGATAAGGGCAAGGGCATTCCCTTCCTTTCCTGGGTCCCCTTTCTTGATGAAGCAGCGAAGGAGCAGAAATTCTACTGGAAACCCTCCTCTTTCAGCTGGAACATGAACATCTCGGAAAAGGACAATGAAAAGATCACCCGGAGCACGCAGGACACCATCAGCAGTTATAACTTTAACATGTCAAAGCACATGAACCTGAGCTACGATCCCTTCCGCTCCATGAAGATCAGCTACAAACGTTCCGCGAACAGCGATCTTCAGGATTACCGCTACAACACCTGGCGGATATTTACCGATCTCAGCTATGACAGTCTGATGAACGGGGTCAATGTCGGGAACGTCACAAGGATGACCGAAGATCTCAGCGTCAACTACAACCCCGATATCAGCAAATGGCTCAAACCGCGGCTTTCCTACAGCTCCGGATATAAGTACAGCACCCAGAACAACTGGGATTATGCCAATGTCTCCGTCCGGCGTGATATCTCCGCTTCCGCGACGGTGTCGCTCAAGCAGGTCTGGGACACCTACGAGAAGAAGATCAGAGACCACATTGAGAAAAAACGGGAGGAAAAGGCCTCCGAAGAGGAAGAGGACATCCCCCCTCCCCGGAAAGATGTGCAGCAACGTGAGAACGGGGATGTTCCCCCGGCGGCAAAGGGGGGCGCCCGCCCGGGATCCAATACAGAGAAAAAACCGGAACGCTCGGGGATCAGTATCTCCGACCTCCTGGGAAAGATCGATCCCATCAGCGTAAATTATTCGGATGAATTCCAGAAATCCAACAGCGGGATCGCCGGCAGCGACACCGGCAGGATCTATAAGGATGTCACCTATAAATACCGTTACGGGTTCGGGGGGAACGACTATCTTCCTACGGAACGCTTTGAGGGGAGTATCAATCAACCGTTCTCCAACCGGCTTTCACGCTCCCTGAGACTTTCCAGCGGCCTCAAGCTGACACGCTCGATCCAGCTGCGCATGGATTATAAACAGAATATGTCCACGGGGAGAAAATATCAGTTCAAGACCACGTCGGGCGATTATTATGA
>JAGYLW010000090.1 GCA_018400915.1 Fidelibacterota bacterium | reverse complement strand
ATAAGCCAAGAAGCGAATAAGCGGATAAGCAAAGAAGCAAAGAAGCGGGGAAGCGAAGAAGCCGGGAAGCGAAGAAGCCAAGAAGCGAATAAGCAAAGAAGCAAAGAAGCGGGGAAGTGAAGATTATGACCCGCTTCGGAATCTGGGGCAGGGGAGAAGAAGATAATGGTGCCGGGCCGGAAAATGCGGTATCAGCGCGTGGTGCTGAATTTCTCGGCGACGCGGAGGTAGGCGTCGGCCTTGTCGGGATGATACTTCTTGTAGGCGCGGTAGGCGAGATAATAGCCCTGGGAAATGCGGGCGGAATCGACCTTGGTCAGGGAATACGGTCTTCCTTCCAGTTCCGGGATGAGCAGTTCGCGGCCGATGATCAGGAGGTCCGGGGTGCGCATCTCTTCGATGTTCTTCCGGTAGATGTTCGGCCATAATGCGGTCCGCTGATAGAAAGTGTCCGCCAGGCCCCAGAGGGTGTTGCCGGTTTCAATGATGTGGATGAAGGTTCTTTCGTCTCCGGCAACCTTCGAAGGATCACTTTCCGGTTTCTTCGGCCGGGCTTCCGTGACCGCTTCCGCTGCTTCCGGTTCGGGGCTTTCCGCAGATTCCCTTTCTCCGGGTTTCGGGGCTTCCCTGAAAATATCGCCGGGGAGCTCGCCGGCATCGGTGCTTTCTCCGGTGGCTTCTTTGTCGCCGTTGTTCCGGAGGAAACGCATTTTTTCAAAGGAGTCGAATTTTGCGGGGACAACGAACAGGACGATAAAGATCAGGATAATGAGCACGAGGGGGAGGATCCAGCGCCAGGGGGATTTCTTTTTCTTTTCCTCGATAATGAAGGTCGGCATTTTTTTCTTTTCATCCGGCGGCGGCGGAGGCGGGGAAGGTGTGCCTTTTTCCGTCTCCTCCTTTTTTTTCGTATCTCCCGTATCGTCGAAGACCACGGCACTTTTATTTTCCGGGGGCTTTTTTTCGGCCTTTTTATCGTCTGCGGGCTTTGCCCCGGGCTTGGCCTCGGGTCTTGTTTCCTTCCCGGAGGGCTGTTTCGCTTCCGGAGTGCTTTCAAGGGGCTTCGGTTTCAGGTCCGCATAGCGGGCGTTGACCTTTTCACGCAATCCCTTTTCCGGTTTGAACACGATCTTGTGGTGCGCGGGAATGCGGTTCGTGATGCCGGTCCGGGGATTCTTGGTCTCCCTTTCCGGAACTTCCTGCAGTTTAAAGATGCCCAGTCCCTTGATGTTGACGTGTTCATCCTTGCGCAGTCCCTCCTCGATGCTTGCGAATATGTCCCGGATGAATTTCCTTGAAAATACTTTCGTTTTCCCCGTGGCATTTGAAAATTCATCAACAAGCTCCTGGAATGTGATCTTTGAAGCCATCGTTGTATCCTTATTTAAGATCTTCTTTTAATTGACTGACGGGCGTAAAGCTTAAGGCCAGCTTTTTGGGAAGCACGACATGTTCTTTGGTGGCGGGATTGAAGGATTTCCGGCTGGGCTTTTCCTTTACCTGGAAACTTCCGAATTTAGGAATGAAGAGTGCGGTCTCTTTCATGAAATGTTCCTGCATGATGCCGGTGAGCGCTTCATAGAGCTCTTTGCTCTCTGTTTTGGAAATATCGGATTTTTCAGATATATACTGAACCAGATCTGAAGTGTTCATAATAACTCCTGTTAAGCTTAACTTTCAAAAATATCGGATTCACGGACAAAAAGCAAGAAAAAGGATTGCTAATGCAGGATGCCGTGATCATCTCCGTATATTGGCTGATATTTTTTATTTGTTTGTCGGCATAAAGCGTCCGGAGATGAAGGTTTACAAGTAAAGGTCAGGGATTCTGCCAGGACGGGGTCACCTGAAAAATGTTTCACGGGAAGTGCGATCCGTGAAAGTGCGTTATTTCCTTGATTGTCAGGAATTTTCTTTCAAGATTAGGGCATGAAAAAAAGTCTCAAAGATCTCAGTTATGAAGAAATCCAGGACTGGGCCACCGCAAAGGGCCTGAAAGCTTTCGTAGGACGCCAGATATTCAGATGGATGTTCGACAAAAAGGTAAGCTCCGCCTCTGAAATGCGGAATGTCAGCAAGCCCGTGCGGGACCTCGTTGACAAAAGCGGGGACATCAAACTCCTGGAAACCGAAAAGCATGAAAAAAGCCCTGACGACAGCACGGAGAAATTCCTTTTCCGCTGCCGCGACGGACAGGCCGTCGAAACGGTGCTGATCCGGAGTCCCCGGCGCAACACCCTCTGCATCAGTTCCCAGGTCGGCTGCGCCCTGGGCTGCGTGTTCTGCCGCACCGCCGACATGGGCTTCATCCGCGATCTTTCTTCCGGTGAAATGGCGGAACAGTTCATTCAGGCCAGCCGGATCAGCGGAGAACACATCACGAATGTCGTCTTTATGGGAATGGGCGAACCCTTTCGTAATTATGATGCATCGATCCGGGCCGCCGTGGTGCTGAACCATGAAAAGGGGCCCAATATCGCGGCGCGCAGGATCACGCTTTCCACGTCGGGGATCGTACCCCGCATCCGCGAATTTGCGCAGCTTCCCTATCAGTTCAAGCTGGCGATCTCACTCAACGCGGGCGATAACGCCAAACGCAACCTGCTGATGCCGGTGAACCGCCGCTATCCGCTTCCCGGTCTGCTTGAGGCGGCAAAACACTACACGGACGTCAGCAACCGGCACGTCACCTTCGAATACGTGCTGATCCGGGACCTGAATGACGGGCCGGAAGACGCGGAAGCACTGAAGAACAGACTGACGAGCATTCCCTGCAAACTGAACGTGATCCCCTTTAATGAAACGGGCGGCGGCCTGGAGCGTCCTTCGGACAGCGACGTGAAGCGCTTTCTTTCCTATCTTGAGAATGTGAATTTTGCCGTCACCCTTCGCAACAGCGGGGGACGGGGGATACATGCCGCCTGCGGACAGCTGTATCATGAGGGAAAAACGCCGTGATCCTCGACCATGAGAACAGCAGCGCCCTGGAAAGCGCACTTGCGGCCCTGAGGTCCGGAGAGGTCTTCGTATATCCCACGGATACGCTCTACGGTTTTGGCGGCGATGCGCGCTCTCCGGAATGCATTGCGAAACTCTACGACATAAAAAGGCGTCCCCAAAGCATGCCGGTGAGCATCCTTGTCCGCAGCGGGGAAATGATCACGGATTATGCCCGGGTCACGCAGACCGCCGGCACGCTGATACGGCATTTCCTTCCCGGCGCCCTGACCCTGGTGCTGCCGGCAGCGCCCCGCCGGGAACTGCCGGAAAAACTTTTCAGCGCGGACGGCTGTCTCGGCTTCCGCGTCCCCGATCACCCGTTTTGCAAAAGGGTCACGGAGGCTTTTCCGTATCCGGTGATCAGCACCAGCGTCAACATCAGCGGAACGAAGGTAATGCACCGCATCGCGGAGATCGAAGAATGCTTTGGGGAAAAACTTTCGCTGTTCATTCGTGACAGGGCGCTGGAAAAAAGGCCTCATGCGGCGGGCAGCACGGTGGTGAAAGTGGACAGGGAGGACCGCCTGCATTTACTGCGGGAAGGCGCGATCCCCTTTGCTGAGGTCAGAACTCTTATTCATCATAAGTCATAGCGACATCATCAAAGAAATCATTATATTCCGGGGCCAGCTGCCGGTACAGCGGAAGCAGGCCGGTGTCCTGATACACCTTGGTGAAATATTCGCTGTCCTTGTAATGCTTTTCGATATAAAAATTCAGGAATTTGTTCTGCGGGTCCAGGCGCCGGGAATTGATCAGAAGGTTCAGGGCTTCTTCAAGATAGTACCAGCCGTCCGTCCCCTCGCCGTCATCGATCGCCCAGAAGGCCTGATTGTAATAATAGCGGGCCTTGCGGAGGCGGAAATCCCCCGTCAGGTCATCCAGGTCCTCCTTGCGGTCATCCCATCCCCTGGACCAGCGGGAGCTGTTGCCCCGTGAATAGATCTCATATGCGAGGTCGAACAGGGAATTGCCGCCGAGATCCTCTATCCCGTCCATTTCGGTTGCCATGATGATATATCCGTAGTAATCGATGATATCCCGCAGGGGATGATAGATCATTTCCCGGTACAGAGCTTCACCTTCGGTGTATTCGAACTCCCAGGCATTGTCGATATAGCGCTGATCATAGCCGTTGGAGAAAAACCCTTTCGCATTGATCGTCCGTTTCGCTCCGCTCATGTCGATCTGCGTAACAAAGATCGTGATCCGGAAGGGGACCTCCAGGTCGTACGTTTCATTGCTGAAGGTGTTGGACTCGATATATTGCTCGATGGCGTCCGACAAATCACTGATGATCCGCCTTTCCCGCGGGTCCAGATTCTGCCCCTCGATGCTGATGTTCGGTACGAAGCTTTGCGCCCACAGCAGGCCGCCCGCAAAAAGTAAGGCCAGAGATCGTTTCATAATGTCCTCAAAAAATATTGCATGAATGTATCGATAATATCACGGGAATTCAAGCAATTATATTATGCCCTGGCGGGACAAAAGATCCCGGATAAAGGACAAATGCGTGGAGATATGCATGTTCCCTGTATTCCTTTGCGCCGGCGCTTCCCGGATTGTCCGCATCTTCGCCTGCCCGCGTCATTTCGCCCTTTGCATAAAAAGGTATTAGGCGCAACATTTCCTTTACATTCATCATTTCCCGTCTTATTTTCCATTGATTTATTTTTCACATTACGGAGAAGGCATGAAAAAACGATTCCCCGCAGTACTTTTACTGCTTGCCGGCATCCTCTTTGCGGCAAAAGATATCACTCCCTATGAGGACGGCTATATTTACACCGATGCAATGCGCTCAACACTCTATTTTTACAACGGCGGGCTGCAGACACTGGTAAGCGCTCCCGGCGCAGGATACTATTACACGCTGTCTGCGGATCAGCATCTGCTGGGATTCAAATGGCGCGAGGTGCCGGGCGGCCCGGAAGCCCCGGCCCTGCTGGACCTGAAAAGCGGTGAGATCACTCTCCTGCATGCGCCCGCGGACCGTGCCGGGCAGGTCTCCTTTACGAAGCACGGCGATCATGCATTCACGATTGGAGACAGTCTCTTCGTCGGGAAACCGGGGACATACAAGCGCTATGACCTGGGTACCTACGCGAATCTCGCACCGGTCTCCCCGGACGGGAAACGTGCGGTGTACAACGACCGCAGCGACCGCCTCTGGATCCTCGGCCTGGAGGACGGGGAACGCTTGTGCATCAGCGAAGACGGCTACGGCAGTGTCCTCCCTTCCTGGTCGCCGGACGGCCGCTATGTCGCCTACCACGTTCTGAACGGCGATCTGAAGATCTATGATACGCTTGCGGACAAGACCTTTCATGCGGGCAAAGGCGCAGATCTGCGCTGGTCCGGGGTTCCCGGCGAGTTCGCCCATACCCGCGTCACGCTCGATGAAAACGGCGGGATCGCCAATACGGCTGTTGTGGTAAGGGATGTCGGCGGGAACACCCTGTTCAGCACGGAAAGTCCCGATGCGATGGAAACGGATCCCGCGTTTTCCGCCGACGGGTCCCTGCTCTACATGCGGGACGGGAAAGCGGTAAAAAGCACGATAGACAAACGCCTGAAAAAAGATTCCGGGGAGGCCGGAGCTCCCGGCGCACTGCCCGTGGACCCCGTGTATTTTGAGCAGGAGGCCCCCGGGGCAGACAGTTACCTCGACATCCCCTATGTCCACCAGGTTTACGACACACCGGGGCCGAGGGGCTACAGCAGTTGCGCGCCCGCGACGGCGGCAATGGTCATGGCGTATTACGACATCCTGCCCGCCTGGCCGTTCCGTTCCGGGTTCGGGAACTGGAACGACTACGGTGCCTATGTCCACGAGCGCTATCACTACAACGCCTATTCCTTTGACCTGGATTACCGGGACTGCAACACGGCAGAGACGAGCTGCTACACCTGCTACGGCGGCATGGGATACATGTGGACCGGCGGGAGCCCGAGCTCCCGGATGCGCGGCTATTACGAGAAACACGGCATGAGCGCTTCCCAGAGCTGGAATACCAGCTGGAGCACGGTCGCCGCCGAGATCGACAAAAAGGTCCCGTTCTCGATCTGCAATTACCTTTCGGGCAGCGGCCACCTCATCGCGGCCGCGGGAC
>JAGYLW010000009.1 GCA_018400915.1 Fidelibacterota bacterium | reverse complement strand
GCCGGGATGAAAATAGCGGAATTCGTCAAAAACATCATAGGCCGGAAGATGGGTCTTGTACACATGATCGATGATCTTCCCGTCCTGCATGACGGCAAGTGCGTTAAAACGTTTGCCCCGTGCTTCACGGATGACACCCACGATGGCAACGATATCTTTGGTCTGTCTCCTTACGGCATCCAGGGTCTCTTCACATTCGGAAAGAAAGTTTTTTTCAAAGATCAGGTCCTGAGGGGGATAGGCGCACAGCGTCAGTTCGGGGAACAAAATGATGTCCGCACGGTTCCGGCGCGCTCTGTCAATGGCCTTGATGACCTTTTTGCCGTTTTCCGGCATCGCACCCACGGTGACGTTGATCTGGGCCAGGACAATTTTCAGCTGCATGGTCCTCACATTGTGATCGTGAAGCCTTCCTGTTCCGGCTTCTTGTTGCTTTCTTCCTTCTTCAGGTCATCGACCCTGGCGCGGGAGGGTCCCGCCCGCAGATGATCCATGAAGCTTTCCAGGGCCTGCGTTTCTCCCGCCGCCAGGATCTCGACCCGGCCGCCGGGAGTATTGCGGACATGTCCGCGTATGCCGAGCATGTCGGCGTGCTGTTTTGCGTACCAGCGGAACCCGACCATCTGGACGCGGCCGCTGATCGTGATCTTCAGGGTTTGAAAGGACATATGAAAAAAAAGGTCCGGGTTTCCCCGGGACCTTTGGTGTTGATTCGGTTCAAAGCATTTTCTGAATGCGGGCGTCAAGATCGCTCTTGGGCACGTTCCCGATCACCTGGTCAACGACCTTCCCTTCTTTCACGAAGAGGATCGTGGGAATCGAACGGATCCCCAGCTGGCCGGCGACCATGGGCGACTCATCGACATTGACTTTCGCAACGAGAACTTTACCCTCGTGGGCTTCGGCCAGTTCCTGGAGTTTGGGGGAGATCATCCGGCAGGGACCGCACCAGGGGGCCCAGAAGTCCACAATGACCGGTCGAGCGTTCTTGAGTACCTTTTCTTCGAAGTTTTGGTCGGTAACTTCAATCGTGAATTGTGACATATATGTCCTCCATGTTTTTTTTCGACGCAATATAGTGAATAATTACGGGATATGTTATGAAAATCTACCCCCGTATCCATTGAATGATCTCTTTCAGTGTCACGCGCTTGCCGTACATCAGTATGGTCGTGCGGAAGATCCTGCTTCCCGCCCAGGTGATCCCCAGTATCCACAGCAGAAGATAGAACATCATCAGGATGATCTCCCAGAAAGGTGCCGAAAGCATTCCGATCTTGAGGATCATCATGAAAGGGGTCGTGAGCGGAATAAAAGCGAGGATCGTGGCAAGCGGTGTATCCGGGTTCATCATGATCGGCTGGACCAGCATGATGGGCAGTACGGCAAAGAGGGTGAGAAAACCGACGGACTGCTGGGCGTCGCGCTCATTGTCATAGAGGGATCCGAGGCCCACGTACAGGGAGGCGTACATGAAGTAGCCCATAATAAAATAGATAAAATACCAGATGATATCCGTAGTGAAGACATCCGCGGGACTGATATTGATGTTCAGCACCGCTCCCCCGAAGAGTGAAAATGCCAGCAGGATGACCAGATATACGCTGATCTGTATCACGCCGAGCATGCCGATCCCGACGATCTTCCCGGTCATTAATTCACCGGGCCTGATGCTGGACATCAGGATCTCGATAATACGGTTCGACCGCTCTTCGATCACGCCGCTGATGAGCATGGACGAGCTCATGACCACCCCCATCACCAGCAGCCAGAGGAACACTCCCGGCACCCCGTAACGGATCAGCAGGTTGGACTGCGCGGCGTCCCCGCTTTTCCCGACTTCATAAAAATGAATGTCCGGTGCTTCCAGCACATGATCCATATCCTCCCGGGTAAGCCCCAGTGACAGAATGCGTTTTTCCATCAGGTACTGCTCAAAGGCATTCTCAAGCCTCGAGATCTCCTGAATGCCCGTCTCATTTCCGTGATAGATCCGCACATCGCCGCGGTCCGTGAAATCCGGTTCGAGGATAATAACGATGCCCGCATATCCGTCGCGTATCAGCGTCTCGACCAGCGTGTCCTGATTCTCGGGCGTTGAAACATACTCCTGAATGGTGTAGACGGGTTCGCCTTCATCGTTGAGGAAGCTCTTCCCGATATATTCCGACACCTCTTCATAGATCCCGTTGCCCCGGTCGATGATGCCCATGTCCTTTTCCTGGATCTTCTGGTTGAGGGAGAACAGCGCCGGCACGAGCGAAAAGGCCAGCACAACAAAGGGCATTAGAATGGAGATAATGAAGGCCTTTGACCTCACGCCGCGTTTCAGCTCCCACTGGATGATGGTCAGCGTCTTATTCATATCCCTCCCCCACCAGAGCGATAAAGGCATCGTCCAGGCGGCCGCCGTGCTGGTTCATGACATCGCGGGTTGCGCCGTAGCTGATGATCTCCCCTTTGTGTATGAGGCACATTTTTTCACAGTTCTCTTCCACCTTTGCCATCTGATGGGTACTGAGAATGACAGTACACTCCCGGGAGCGGAATTCATTGATGATGTTCTGGAGGACCTTCTGGTTTACGGGATCCAGACCGGTAAAGGGCTCGTCCAGTATCAGCAGCTCCGGTTCGTTGATCACGGAAATAATGAACTGTATCTTTTGCTGATTCCCCTTGGAGAGTTCAAATATCTTCTTCTCCGCCATGTCCGGCATGTGAAGCCGGGACAGCCATCTTTCCGTCCGTTCCTCCGCTTCCCGGGGAGTCGCGCCTTTGAGCTTGGCCAGATATTCGATGACATCGCGGACTTTTGCCTTCTGATAGATGCCGCGTTCCTCGGGCAGGTAGCCGACACGACTGTGATCACAGCGGGTGCTCGGGACCCCGTCGATGAGGATCCTGCCTTTGTCAGGCTGGATAATATCCATGATCATACGGAGCGTGGTGGTCTTTCCCGCACCGTTGGGCCCCAGAAAGCCGAATACCTCACCCTTGCGGATCTCGAGCGAAATATTCTTTACGGCCGTGGTCCCTGTAAAAGATTTCGTGACGTCTTCGATTGTCAGCATATCATTCCTTTTCCGCAGCGGCACCGAAAAAATACGTCAGGATCATAAAATTTCCAATGCATAAGTATAAAATCACCCTGCCCCGCCTCCGCGGGTGCCGTTTCACTGCTTCCTGTTGTTTTCAGGGCTGCCGTCCCTCTGAATGCGGTCCTCTTCGATGATCCGTTTGACAAGATCAAGGTCCTTCATGCAGCGTCCGGCATCGGCCGGTGATCTTGCAAATTTCACCCGGTCCGCAAAGCGGAAAAACGCGCACAGATCCTCATAATGTTCCGGCAGGACGCGGGGTTTCAGCACCGGCAGCATTTCGGAAGTGCTCAGCTCCTGCAGATGCAAAAAATACAGGTTCTCAAAATATTCCCGCAGGAGATAACTCAGTTCCAGGTAGTAATGCTTCCATTCCCGCCGCTCGGGATAACGTTTTTCCTCCAGTTCCAGGATCGCCCGCTTCGCTTGCTCCGCCGGAGAGGTCCAGGTCTTTTTTGCCTCCCCGCTTCCGTGTTGACGTTTCCGCAAACCGAGAAACAGGATCAGGGCCGCGGCAAGCAGCAGCACGGCAGCGACAAGATATTCCCACCAGGTCATCAGCGACAGGCGTAGCGGCGCTTTCATTGCCGCCGGGGCGGCGGAAGTATCCAGCGTGGAGCGGATGTAAATATATTTTTCAGGAAAATAAAGGGTATCCCCTTTCCCGGGGTCCGCGGGATGCCCGCAGATCAGCGGAAGGGGCGGAATATGTACGAAACCGGTATCAAAAGCCGTTGCTTCGAGGTCCATGCGCAGGGTTTGCATGCCCCTGCCGGTCCCGGAATGATCCTTCCGTTCAAGGATCTCGAGATCCCGGATCTGTGCCGCGGCATCCGGAAGCCGGACCTTCACGGTTTCGGGAGCCATGACATGAAAGGAAATGCGGATCCTGTCCCCGATAAAGACATTGCGCTCCTCCACTTCCAGGCTGAGCTCGATATCCCCCGCAAGGAGCGATCCCGCGATGCCGATCATCAGTATAAGGCGTTTCATCGGTACTGGTGCTTTCCCCGTGTCTTAAAAAAACGGTTCAGAGGTTTTATGTACGATCCATTGGTATCAATATGTATCAGGTCGGTTTTGTTCCTGCGGCAGATCTGTTCCAGCTTTTGGGTCCG
Organism: Fidelibacterota bacterium; assembly: GCA_018400915.1. Classification (GTDB taxonomy): domain Bacteria; phylum Fidelibacterota; class Fidelibacteria; order Fidelibacterales; family Fidelibacteraceae; genus M50B103. Next base: position 23,838 of record JAGYLW010000009.1, on the reverse strand, counting down.
GTCCAGATAATCCTGCGCATAGGCCTCCCGGACGGCCTTCAAAGAAGTGTCGATGATCATTTTTTCACCGGTTTCGGCGTCATAGCACGGGAACAGTCCGATGTCCGGCAAGGCTTTGTCCAGAGGGTCAACGACATTGACCAGGATAAGGTCATGCCTGCCGGCAACGGCTTTCAGGGCGTATTCAAAGCCTGTATCGTAAAAGTCGCTGAGCAGGAAAACGATGCCGCGTTTATGGGCGACCCGCGAAAGGAACTGCAGGGCGTTGTCAATACGCGTGCCCCTGCCTTCATAGACCCCGAAAAGCACTTCACGTATGACCTGCATGGCATAGGCCTTGCCCTTGCGGGGGGCGAGGTATTTTTCCACATGGTCGGTGAAATTGATCAATCCCACCTTGTCGCCGTTCCGGATGGCGGAAAACGCCAGGACGGAACATATTTCGGCCATGAGCTCGCTTTTGAAACGTTCCGTGCTCCCCACCTGTCCGGAGGCGGACACATCGACGAGAAAGTACACGGTGAGCTCGCGTTCTTCCTCCATGATCTTGACAAAGGGCTTGTGATGGCGGGCCGTGACATTCCAGTCGATCAGACGCACATCGTCACCGGGCTGATATTCCCTCACCTCGGAGAAAGACATCCCCTTGCCCTTGAAAACTGAACGGTATTCCCCGGAGAACACCTCATTGACGATATGACGTGTCTGGATCTCGACCTGTTTGACTTTCTGAAGTATTTCTCGGGGCAGCATGATCAGGGAACCGGGATCGCTTCAAACACCGTTTCAATAATATCTTCCACCGTCACCTCCTCCGCTTCCGCTTCAAAGGAAAGCAGAACGCGGTGGCGCATGACGTCCATGCCGACCTCACGGATATCCTCGGGGGTCACGTATCCGCGGTGCTGTAAAAACGCATGGGATTTCGCGGCCCTTACCAGGTTCAGGGAGGCCCTCGGAGATGCTCCGACATCGATAAGATGGCTTATCGACCTCAGCTTGAAATTTTCGGGATAACGGGTGGCGAAAACAATATCCGTGACATATTTGTGGATCTTCTCGTCCACATAAATGCTGCGGGCGACCTTCCGCGCATCAAGGATCTGTTCCGGCTTCACCACGGCGGAGACATCCTCCGGAAGCGTATTGGCAGTCATCAGCGAGAGGATGCGCATCTCCTCCTCCTGGCTCGGATAATCCACTTTAACCTTCAGCATAAAACGGTCGACCTGCGCTTCAGGGAGGGGATAGGTACCTTCCTGCTCAATGGGGTTCTGTGTCGCGAGTACCAGGAAGGGCTCTTCCAGGGGATAGGTCGTGTCCCCGATGCTCACCTGTTTTTCCTGCATGGCCTCCAGAAGCGCCGCCTGCACCTTCGCCGGCGAACGGTTAATCTCGTCCGCCAGGATAATATTGGCAAATATAGGCCCCTTTTTCACATTGAACGCAGACTCCTTCTGATTGTAGATCAGGGTTCCGATCAGGTCGGAGGGCAGAAGGTCGGGGGTGAACTGAATACGGTGGAAGGTGGTGTCGATCGCCTTTGCCAGCGATTTCACGGCAAGGGTCTTCGCCAGTCCCGGAACGCCTTCCAGGAGGATATGACCTTCCGAGAGCAGGCCGATCATCAGCCTCTGCAGCATTTTTTCCTGCCCGACCAGGACTTTTTTCAACTCGTTCTGAATGGAATCCGAGAACTGACTTTCCTTGCGTATCTGTTCGTTGAGCGCGGTAAGATCAAAATCCATATTTCACCTTTTATTCGTCCGGAATGTTCTTCATGATGTTCTCAAGTTCTTCGATCTGGTCCAGTGATTTGCCGAGATTCCTCAGCTCGAATTTTACCGATTCGGCAAGGTCGTGTTCGGGATAATCCCTTATGAATCTGTCATACTGTTCTTTCGCCCGTTCATGATCCCCGACAATGTTCGCCAGTGTGTAACCCGCCATGAAGCGCGCTTTGGGTGCGTCCCGGTGGGAAGGATACTTTTCCGCAATAAACGTGTATCTCTCGATACTGCTTTCAAAGTCCTGCAGATCTCCCCCGTAGATCTCCGCCATGCGGTAACTGGCCTTTACGGCCAGGGGATCGTCGGGATAGGTCTCGGAAAGCTTGGCATAGGTTTTGACGGCCCGTTCGAATTTTTGTTCTTCATAGAGCTGACCCGCGTCCCCGAACATTTCCTCCGCAGTGCGGTTGTCGGAACACGAGAATATCAGCAGGGTGGTTAGCAGTAAGGTCCCAAGCTTCTTCTTCATTTGTTTGACTCCTTGTATTTCGTTTCAATGCCTGTAATTTAGGTAATGCCGGACTTAAAAGGCAAATAAAAGACCAAAGTTTATGCGTTGGAAAAATCCCTCTTCCCGTTCCCGTACCGTGCCGGCGTTGGGATTATTGATGATGAGGGGCAACTCAACGCGCACCGGCCCGATGGGGGTCTTGTAGTATATCCCCACGCCGGTATTGACATAATAACCGTTCCACTCCGTGATCCCGCTGAAGTCATTATCCAGCCGTCCGGCATCCAGGAAAACGTTTACGCCGAAATTCCAGATCAGGTCGGTGCGGAGTTCGACATTTCCCATGACCTTGGATTTCCCTGCGTAGATCGTATCTCCCCCGGCCGTCAGATACGGATCGCCGATGGACTTGAACCAGCCGCGCACGGTGGTCTCGCTGCCCATCTGATAAAGATAAACGGGATTGATCGTTTTTCTGTCAAAGAAGCGTCCCGCCTCCACTCTGCCCGCAAGGACCATGTTGCGTAAAATTCGCGTATATCCGTTGACCGAACCTTCAAGCCGGAAATAATCGGTCTCCGTCTCGGCCTGCGTCCCTAAGACATACCCGGAATTAAGAAGAATGTTCCATCCTTTTGAGGGGTAAATAAAATTGTTCCGGTTGTCGAAACGGGACTGCACGGTAAACTCGGTGAGGGGTTCGAAACCTTCCCCGGACAGTTCGTTCTTGACGTTTTTCAGCGCAAGGGATGCGCGGGTATAGATGTTCCGGTTGTATCTCCAGATCGAAGACAGGTTCACACCGTAGTCCGTGAGGATATCGTCTTCACTGAGGGTGTTCCGCTGGCTGAAGGGCGAATATACATCCCGGTTATAATACACCTTGAAGGTGGTGGGAAGCCGGAAACGGATCAGCCAGGGAACGGTATAGGCAATTTCGGCATTGATCCCGTGATCGATATCGAGATTATGGAACAGGGTTTCATATGTCATCCCGACGCGTAAACGGTGTGCCCGGTGCAGAACGTTCTTATGCGTCCATTGCGGCTCAAGGAAAAGGGAGGAATAGCCGATCCGTCCCGTATATCCCTGGCGGGCGCCGAACTGAAAATCAAAACGGCGTGCCTTGCTTTCGATCAGATCCACCCGCAGGTCCAGGAGCTGTTCGGAAGAATCCGTGTTTACCGGAACGATATTCACGGAATTGAAGGCGCCCATTCCATAGATGCGGTCCTGAACGCGGCTGATCCTCTCCAGGCGGTAGGGGTCCCCCTGTTCAATGTTGATCTGTCTTCGGACGGCGGAGGTCCTGACCTTCCGGTTCCCCTTGATATTGACATTTCTCACCGAATAGTGTTTGTCTTCATCAATATACAGGGTGATCTCCAGTTCCGGCCCCCAGTCGTATTCCTCCCGGATATTCGCAAAAGGATGTCCCATCCGGCTGTAACGTGAAAGGATCCTGTTGAAGTTGTTATAATAGGTATACTGCCGGAAAGGGTCACCGATCCTCAGGTCCAGCAGGTCCAGGATCTCCCCGTCGCTGAGCAGGGTGTTCCCCTCGATGGAGATCTGTTTGATCCGGAAGCGCTGGTTCTCGGTAATATTGAAGTACAGGTGGAGGCTTTTCTCGTCATGAATGACCAGGGAATCCCGCACTTCGCAGTTCAGGAATCCTTCGCTGACATAATAATTTTTCAGTTGCTGGGTCTGCGACTTAATGTAACGGTATGAGATCCGCCGCATGGCGCGCCGGGTCCAGACCGGCTTAATGTCCACCACCCGCTTCAGCTGGCGGTCGCTGAATTGCCGGTTCCCCTTAAAGATCACTTTCCGCAGTTTGTAATTCAGGAGTATGTCCTCGTCCTGTGCGAAAAGCGTGACCGCAGCCAGGACCAGCAACAATGTAAGCAGGAACCGTTTCATCAATACTGCACTCTCAGGCGGAATGATCCGGAAACGCTTTCTTCATCCGCACTTCCGACAACGGAAAGGCGGTTGTTGATCCGGTATTCCACTTCAATGTTCAGGGGGCTGTTCCGCGATCCCTCGTAGGTCAGATAAAAATTCCTTCCGATGCGGCCTCCGACGACAACGGCCGTCGTGCTGTCGATATACGTGCCTTCTCCCCCCTTGATATCAATGCGGTCAAGACCTCCGACACCTCCCAGTTTCTGCGCCTGCTGCTCAAGCGGGCGCTCTGCAAGGGCCAGCAGTGCCGTTGTCGTGCGGGCGGCGAACTGTGCATTATCCGCATTCGGGAATGCATTCCGGATCTCACCGATGGTGAGTTCCTGGACGATCTCCGCCGAGCTCATCTGGTTTTCCGCATCCACGAAATTGATCTCCGGATTATTCAGTTCACCGGTGATGGAAGCGATGATCCGGTTCCCTCCCCGGATGGTCTTCGAGGCAATAAAGTTCAGCTCGTGATTGCCCTCGAACTGATCGAACTGGATACTTCCCTCTTCGAGCTCAAAAACGGAAGCCCAGTAATTGAAGAATCCCTGGGTGATATCCAGTTCCCCGCCCAGGCGCAGGTTCTCTTCGCCTGCGTACTTCAGTAAATTCATCTCTCCCTGCAGGGTGGCGTCGATGAACTGGGTGCGGAAATAGAGCTTCTCAACAATGGTGTTGATGGAATATTCGGAATACAGTTTTCTTCTTTCAGTCTGCTCCTGCATCTCCGCGGGGCGGTTGAAGCCCATTTCCATATTTCCTTCGCGGATATTGAGATCCCCGGAAACCAGAAGCGTGTCCTGCCCTGTAACGGCAAGGTCCACTTCACCGGTGGTCAGGTTGATATTATTGTCCAGCGTGACGATGGAGACCCCGTCCCCCGTCAAAGACAGGTCGAACACGGGTTCAAAGAGCTTTTTCATATCCATGCTTCCGCCGACCGCAAAATTATGCTCCCTCTGCGTTTGTTCTTCGCTCAGGCCCAATACGTCCGCAAGCGTATAGGAGGCCGAGGGCAATTTCCCCCTGAGGTCAACCTTCATGATATTGTCGCGCATCAGCGTCTCACCGCGGAGATTGATGATCTCATTGGAAAGCATGCTGAGGACAAGATTGCCGTCACGGATGCTTACCCGGCCGTTCTTGACCGTCTCGTTGACCGATCCTTTGATCTCAAGTTCGGTATGGATGTCCCCCGTCAGCGATTCCACATTGCGGATATAGGGGGTAAGATAGATCAGCTCGTCGTCCGTTCCCTGGATGTAGGCGTACAGCGTACTGTCCGGGGAAAAGCGTTTGCCTTCCGGACGAAAGCTCAGGTCGAGATAAGCATGGCCGTTCCCCCGGTAATGTCCGTTATTTGCCGTCAGATAAGCGTCGTTAAAATAAATGCGCCTGTCCATGTAACGAAAGCCCGACCTGAGGGTATCTGCACGTATCTTATCGATCACCGGATCCAGTAGTAAGAGTTCCCCGCTTGCAAGAGGTGCATTCAGGGTACCGGAAACCCTCCCGCGGATATTCCCCTCGCCGGATATCGGGAAGGCTTCAGTCAAGAAGGGGGCAAACTTTGACAGCCGGGCTTTTTCCACCGCAAATTCCGCATGCAGGGAATCTTCGGGTAAAAACCTGAAGATCTTTTCTTTTGTAAAATTGACCTCTGCCGGAAGGTCGGCGGAAAGGCCGATGGAACGTTCGTCCGCGATCGTGATATCGATATCATCAATATGCAGGCGCTTGTTCCGGTAAAAGGACCTTGCGGAAATGCGCCGGGTGTCCAGGCCGAAAGCGTGTGCATTGCGAAGGTCCAGTACGGCGCTGATCCGGGGATCATCCAGGAGTCCGCTGATCTCCAGATTGACTTCCAGGCGTCCCCCGATACTGTCCTCCAGGGTTGAAAGAAGCGGCAGTGAGCTCAGTTCCGCACCGGTAATATTCACATTCCCCCGGACGGAGTCGCGCTTTGTGTCCAGCGCTCCGTACAAAAGGGCATCACGGTAAAGAAGATCAAAACGCGAAAGGGAGATCCCGTTGTCACTGAACGAAAAAGAGACGCTGTCCAGCAGATAGACATCTTCGTTCATATAGCGTCCCTGCATGCTGTTGAGCGTGAACGTGGTAAAATCCCTGGCATTGCCCGACAGGGAAAGCGAATAGTTTTCATGGCTGATATCAAAATAATCCACATTGACGGTATTCCCGTCCATGCGGACATAGGTCTGCACGTTACCGATAAGGAAAGAATCCACCGCCGCATCATCAAAAGACAGCAGCACGGCGCCCCCCGGTTCTGAAAATATGCCGTTGCCGTAGAGGGAAAGATTCAGGTCGTTCACGGAGTACCTGTCGTATGCGAACGTATCCATATTAAGATTCAGCTGAACGTCCGGATCTTTCAGCTCCCCAAGGACCCTCAGGGTAAGCAGGATATTCTTCATTTTCAGGTCTTTGTCCGCTTCCGGTCCCAGCGGGTCCAGATCGGCGATATCGCCGTAAATATCCAGGTCCGCCGAATCGAGTCCCGTGATCTTCCCGCGCGCTTTCAGCACTCCGTCGGGAAGATAGATGTAATTGGTCGAATCCAGAATAATGTCCCGCATTTCATCCACAAAAACATTTCCCTCCATCCGGCTCTCATCGATACCGTAGAGGTCCAGGCACTGAAAGCTGTAATTCGCGCTCATGCGTTTGTCCGTGTACCCGCTGGCGCGCATTCTCCCCAGGAAGGCAAATTCCGGCAGGTCCGGGAACCAGTCCGAAGGATTCAGCTTATAGGAGGTGAAGGTGCTTGTGAGATATTTATCCTTGATGCCGTAGGAGCCGTACACGGAAATATCGGTGTCTTCATTTTTAAAACTCGCTTCAAGAATATGCAGGTAGTCGTCCTTATATTCGATATTGACATTGGCCTGGCGGATGGTTTTCCGGTTGATCGAACCGCTGATGTTCAGCGCGGCATAGAACGTCTTAAGGCTTCCCATAAGTTCCAGTTTCACGGACAGTTTGTCACCGGGATCTATCAGGCGGTGTTCATAGTAGCGGGCCGGCCTGATATCCCGGATGCTGAACAGGAACTGAAAACGGAGGGAGTCCGTAACACGGATCTTCCCGGAGGAATTGAATTCCGCTTCATTCAGGCGAAAGCACAGATTGCGCAATTTTGCGATATTGTTGTTTACGGTGACCTCACTGCTCACGGTATGCAGGCGGAGGTCCAGCGCCTTGTTTTCCATCCGCATGTCATGGATATCGAACCGGGCCCGGTCCCCGGCTCCCGAATAGGAGAATTCCGCATGATCGACGGTCTGACGAAAAAGGGTGTCCGGTGTCTCTATCTCTACTTTTGCATTGCTCAGGGTAATGTGGCCGATGGAGATCCGCGGAAAATTCAGCCCGGTAATTTCCGGGGCCTTGTCGCTGCGGCCCTTCGATCTGATGTATATTTCCGGTTTCTGCAGGCGGAGGCTGTCCACCCGGCGTTTCCCCAGCAATTCAAAGATCCCGCTGTAATGAATATTTGTGGTATCGATGCTGAAGACCAGGGAAGAGTCGTCATTCGCGAACTCCAGTTTATCCGCCTGCAAACGGGTGTCGAGCCTTTTATTCAGGTCGCTTATTGAAAGGGTGTAGCCGAGATCCCTCTTCAGGTAATTCCTCAGGATCCTATAGGCTGCGTTGAAGCCGAATTCCGTTTTCGTAATAAACAAACCGGAAAGGCCGATAAAGAGGATAATGAAAAATACCGGCAGGTGACGACGATGTGCTTTTTTTCTATCGGCCATAATGGTTTCATGTTCTAAACATGATCTTCTGCGGCTTTCACGGTGTTTTGCATCAGCATGGCGATGGTCATAAGCCCCACACCGCCCGGTACCGGCGTGATGGCCGCGGTTTTTTCCTTCACGGTGTCAAAGGCCACGTCGCCCGCAAGGCGGTATCCCTTTTTTCTGCCGGGATCGGGAACGCGGTTTACGCCGACATCGATCACCGTTGCGCCTTCTTTGACCATCTCCGCGGTGATCATCTCCGGAACGCCGGCAGCGACGATAAGAATATCCGCCTGCCGGGTGTACTGTTTCATGTTGTCCGTTCCGGTATGGCAGATGGTCACCGTCGCATTCGCTCCTTCGGATTTCTGATACATCAGGTTCGCCATCGGCTTGCCGACAATGTTCGAACGCCCCACGATCACGACATGTTTCCCGCTTACCGGTATGCGGTAATAGGAAAGCATCTCCATGATCCCCGCAGGGGTGCAGGGCAGATAGGTCTCCTCCCCCAGGACCAGCCGTCCGATATTCACGGGATGGAAACCGTCCACGTCCTTTAGCGGCAGGATCCGGTGAATAATCTGTTTTTCATCGATCTGCTGCGGCAGGGGCAGCTGGACCAGAACTCCGTGAAAGCGGGAATCGGCGTTCAGCTTTTCAACAAGCGCGTTCAGGGCCTTCTGCTCCGTATGTTCCGGAAGGCGGAAGGTCTCCGAAAGGATGCCCAGCTCCCCGCAACTGCGGGCCTTACTGCGCACATAGACCTTCGAGGCGGGGTTCTCACCCACAAGAACGACCGCCAAACCGGGGCGTATGCCCCTCTGCTCCAGTTCCCGGATCCGTTGTTTCAGCCGGTCCCTGACCCTTTCGGCAACGGGCTTTCCGTAAAGTATAAGTGTTTCCATATCTCTCCGCTATTTTGCGTACCCGATGGAACGGTGTTCCCGCAGAACGGTCACCTTGATCTGTCCGGGATACGTCAGTTCACTCTGGATCTTTTCGGCGATATCCTCCGCCAGCAGGTCCGAGGTCTTGTCATCAACCTGATTTTCTTCCACGATCACCCGGACCTCGCGGCCCGCCTGAATGGCGTAGGTTTTGTTCACGCCCCTGAACCCGTTCGATATCTCTTCAAGTTTTTCCATTCGGTGGATATAGTTTTCCAGCGTCTGCCCGCGGGCGCCGCGGCGCGAACCGCTTATCGAATCCGCCGCCTGGACCAGCGCGGAGATGGGATGGGACATTTCCACTTCCTCATGATGGGATTCGATGGCATTGATCACGATCCTGTTCTCCTTGTTCCGCCGGGCGATCTCTCCCCCGATCAGGGCGTGGGTACCCTCGACGTTCCGGTCGATGGCCTTCCCGATGTCGTGCAGGAATCCCGCGCGTTTGGCCAGCTGTCCGTCCATTCCGAGCTCCGCCGCCATGAGCCCCGAAAGCCAGCCCACTTCAATGGAATGCTTGAGGATGTTCTGCCCGTAGCTGGTACGGTATTTCAGGCTTCCGATATGGTGCATCATTTCGGCATTGAAAGGAGAGAGCCCCAGCTCCATGGTCGCATCCTCGGCGGCCTGGATAATGGATTCCTCCACCTCCTTGCTTGCTTTTTCGATCATCTCTTCAATGCGCGCCGGATGAATGCGGCCGTCCTTGATCAGTTTTTCCAGGGCGATACGGGCCACTTCCCTTCTCACGGGGTCAAAGCCGGAAAGCACCACGGCCTCGGGGGTATCGTCAACGATCAGCTCGATCCCGGTCAGGGCCTCAAAGTGGCGGATGTTCCGTCCTTCGCGCCCGATCACCCGTCCCTTCATTTGATCACTGGGCAGGGGTACCACGGCCACCGTGGACTCGGAAGTGTGATCGGCCGCAGAGCGCTGGATGGCTTCGATAATGACTTTCTTTGCTTCTTTATTGGCGTTCAGGATGGCGTTCTCCTTGATCTCCCGCGCCTTCACCTGGGCCTCGACCCGGGCCTTTTCGTACAGGCTCTCCTTCAGGGCCTGTTTTGCCTCGTCGCGCGACAAAGCGGCGATCTTCTCCAGCCTGCTTTGCTGCTCATCGACCAGTCTGTCGATCTCTTTGGCGCGCTGCTGCAGGTTCTCCTCTTTATTCTTCAGCTCATTGCCGAACTTGTGCAGGGAGTCATAACGCTGATCCACCGTCTCGATCTTGCGTTCCAGATTGCCTTCCTTTTTCTGGAGTTCCCGTTCGAGATCACGGATGTCCCGCAGTTTCTCGTTGTATTCGTCCTCGCTTTTCTGTTTGATGCGGATGGCCTCGTCCTTGGCCTCCAGCACCAGCTCCTTTTTCAGGTTCTCGCCTTCTTTCCGGGCGCTCTCCAGAAGGTCGAACTTATAGTTTTTCAGGCCGCCGAGTTTTATCCGGTAAATTATCAGCACAATAAAGGCACCGGCGATTGCTGATAAAATACCAACAACGATATTCACTAACATTTCTTACTCCTTTTCTACACGGAGTACTCAGCTTTCGAGGTGTTCATCAATGCATTTGATCAACGATTCAGAATGGCTCTGAATATATTCCTCAACGGATTGGTTATCCTGCTTCATTTGAAACAACTCTCCCGCAATGTTCAGGGCGGCGATAATGGCGATCTTGTCAACAGCGGTCGTTCCGGGCATGTTCGCACCGACCTCCAGCATTTTCTCATTCACGTAATCCGCAACCTTCCGGATGAATTGTGAATCTTTGCCTCTGAGAGGGAATTCCTGACCGTAAATATTGACTTTCACGGGTTTTTCTTCAGGAAATTCAAGTTCCACCGTATTGGGGTCGGGTTCATACTTCTGCATGTTCGATCCACTCCGATATTTCCGCCAGCTTGACGGTGATGCGTTCAACCTGGCTTTTGCTCAGGACCAGGTTCCCGTCACCGGCCGCTCCCTTCTGCTCTTTCAGAACATCGAGGGTTTGGTGTATTTTTTTTTCTAAGATCTCAAAAGAGCTGATATCCATTACCTAAGCTGAGCTCCATATTGATGCTTGATCTGTTTAAACAACTTTTCCATCACATTGTCAACCATCTTATCCTGAAGCGTTTGCGTATCGCTGCGGAATTCAAGGCGGAATGACAATGCCTTTTTATCATCACCAAGTTTCTTATCGTCAATGTACATATCATAAAGCACACAGTCAACGAGATATTTTCCTCCGTGCTGATTTATCTCGTTCAGGATCGCCGCTGCTTTTACCTTTTTATCCATGACCAGGGACATGTCCCGGAAGATCGAGGGATAGGGTGAAGGCGGCGTATACTTCTTTTCGGGACTGTACCATTTGTACAGTTTTCCGGCCTGCAGTTCCATGACCGCCACGGGGTATTTGAGCTGCAGCTTTTCAAAATGGCCTTCGTTATATTGCCCGATCTTCCCGACAACGGATTTGCGGACAACGATATCGTAGAGTATTTCAAATTCGTCCCGGTTCCGGTTCTCATTCAGTTTGTAATGAAAGCCCAGGTCATCCAGGAAGTGATGCAGAATGCCTTTCAGGTAAAAAATGCCGGCCGCTTTGTCCTCTTCTGCCCAGTTCAGTCCCCAGAGGGGCGAGGAACACAGCACGCCGAGATTGTAATGTTCTTCCGCACGGGTTTCCGAATAGTCGTTCTTTTCGATCACGTTCGCAAGTTCAAAGAGGCGGATGCTGCTGCGTTTTTTGGCGGCGTTGCTCTGCAGACTTCCGATAAGCGGCTGCAGCATGTCGGTGCGCAATACATTCATCTCTACTGAAAGCGGGTTCATGACCTTCAGGGGCGGATACCCCCAGATGCCCTTCTCTGCGGCCTCTTCACCGGTCAGCGAGTTATTGACCGCCTCGTGAAAACCATGACCGATAAAGAAATTCCGTATCCCGGTGACATAGGGATGAAATCTGTCGTACGCTTCGGGAACGGAGATGGTCATCCGCGACATGGAGGGAATGCGTTCGATGTGGTTCATCGCCACTTCTTCCACCAGATCGATCTCGCGTTCGACATCCGGGCGGAAGGTGGGGACCTCCACCTGCAGGGAACGCTCATCTTCGTGCAGAATGGTAAAGCCCAGACGGCTGAGGGTTGCCCTGCAGTCCTCCGGGGAGATCTCAATGCCGGTAATGCGTTTCACATGATCCAGCCGCAGCGATACCTTTTTCGGTTCCACGGGTTCGGGATAGACGTCGATCGCTCCTTTTGCGACCTCTCCGCCGCCCAGGTCCGCGATCAGTGCGGCCAGGCGGTCCCGCGCATATTCCAGCGCTTCGTTCGGATCGGCGCCGCGTTCGAAACGCTTGGAGGCATCCGTGGAAAGCTGTTGCTGTTTGGATCCCCTGCGGATCACGCCGGGGGCAAAATAAGCGCTCTCGATAAGCACATTGCGGGTGTTCTCATCCACCTCCGTTTCCGTGCCCCCCATAATGCCGGCCAGGGCAACGGGGTCCTGTGCATCGCATATCAGCAGCACATCCTCACTCAACACCCGTTCCTTATGGTCCAGGGTCACGAATTTTTCATCCTTTTCGGCAAAACGGACCCGGATCGTATTTCCCTCCAATTTATCGTGATCGAAGGTATGCAGCGGATGTCCTGTTTCCATTAAGACATAATTGGCCGCGTCCACGACATTGTTGACGGGGCGCAGACCCACCGCTTCCAGGCGTTCCTGCATCCACTCCGGTGAGGGAGCGATCTGAACGTTCCTGACCACCCGTGCCGAATAGCGGGGACAGGCCTCCGTGTTCTCGATATGCACTTCGGCGATATCGTGGATGTCCGGACCGTGTTCATGCAGGTCAACGGGTGCCTTCCGGAAGGCAGCGCCCGTGACGGCGGAAACCATCCTTGCCACCCCCCAGTGCGACATGATGTCGGGCCGGTTGGCCGTGACATCAATATCAAGGACCGTCCCGGAAGAAAAATACTCGTTATAGGGTCTGCCGATCTCGTAATCATCGGGAAGCACGATAATACCGGTATGGTCCTCTCCGAGACCCAGCTCATCTTCGGCGCATATCATCCCTTCGGATTCCACCCCGCGGAGCTTGACCTTCTTCAGTTCGAAGTCCGGGGTGAAACGGGTTCCGGGCCTTGCCAGCGGGACCCGCTGGCCCGCTTCAACATTCGGAGCGCCGCAGACAATGTTCAGCGTTTCGCCGCTTCCGTCGTCCACCTTGCATACCGAAAGCTTGTCCGCATTGGGATGCGCGGCCTTTTCCAGGACGCGCCCGACCACCACCCCCTCGGGAATGCGCTTGCCCGTTTCTTTCAGGACGCACTCAATTCCCGCGACGGTAAGCTTGTCCGCCAGTTCGTCCAGCGGCATATCGATATCTATATATTCTTTCAGCCAGTCTGTTGAGACGATCATATATTTTTTCCAAACTTCCTAAAACTGTCTTAAAAATTCCACGTCATTCTCAAAAAGGATACGGATATCATGGATCCCCAGCCGCATCATTACCATGCGTTCGACCCCGAGCCCGAAAGCGTAGCCGCTGTATTTCTCATGATCGTAACCGACCGCCTTCAGGACGTTCGGGTCCACCATGCCGCAGCCCATGATCTCAAGCCAGCCGGTCTGCTTGCAGACGGGACAGCCCTTCCCGCCGCAGAGGAAACAGGACACGTCAATTTCCGCGGAGGGCTCCGTAAAGGGAAAATAGCTGCCGCGGAACCGTATCTTCACGTCCTTACCGTAATACAGGCGGCAGAAGAGCTCGATCGTGCCTTTCAGGTCCGCAAAAGTGATATTCTCATCCACGTACAGGCCTTCGATCTGGTGGAACAGGCAGTAGCTGCGGGCGCTGATGGCCTCATTGCGGTACACGCGGCCCGGGGCGACAATGCGTACGGGAGGCTCATGCGAGGACATATACCGCGTCTGCACGGGAGAGGTGTGGGTGCGCAACACGCCCCCGCCTTCGGTGTAGAAGGTGTCCTGCATGTCGCGCGCGGGATGATTGGGCGGAAAATTCAGGGACTCGAAATTGTACCAGTCCGTTTCCACTTCCGGGCCGTAGGCGATGTCAAAGCCAAGGCGTTCGAAGATCGACAGCATGTCATCCACGGCCCGGGTCAGGGGATGCTGTGATCCGCGGTGTACGGCGTACCCGGGAAGTGAATAATCGATCCGTTTCGCTCTTTCTTTTCCGGAAGCGAACGCTTCACTGCGCAACGCAACGGCCTCGCTGAGATCATCCTTGAGCTTGTTCAGCATCTTGCCCATTTCCTTGCGCGATTCCGGGGGAATATCTCCCATCATGGAAAAGAGCCCCGCCACTTTCCCCTTGCGGCCCAGAAATTCGTGTTTCACTTTCTCCAGGGAAGCGGGATCTTTTGCCCGGTTCAGAGCTTCTTCAAATTGCTTCCGGACCTCCAAGATCGTTTCTTTCGTCATATTGCCGTTTTTTCAGTTTTATTGCCGACGATCCGGTCGTTACCGGAGAGGGCATGGTTATTTATCGGACAAGCAGGATTATTTTTTAACCGATTCCACCAGTTTTGCAAAGGATTCCGGCTCACGCACAGCCATATCGCTGAGTTGCTTACGATTGATCTCCACGCCCTTTTCATCCAGTAAGTGAATGAAACGGGAATAGCTCAATCCGTGCTGCCGGACGGCGGCATTGATGCGCGTGATCCAAAGCTTCCGGAAGCTGCGTTTCTTGTTTCTCCGGTCCCGGTATGCGTATTGCCAGCCGCGTTCCACGGCTTCTGCGGCAGTTTTATAAAGTTTACGGCGTGCACCGTATTGTCCTTTTGCCAGTTTTACGATCTTGCGGTGGCGGCGGTGTCTTGGTATGGGACTGTTTGCTCTTGGCATAATATTACTCCTTTAAAGCCCGGGGAACTATATTCCCAGCATTCTTTTTACGCGTTTCCTGTCTGACGAGTCAATTCCGGTCTGCTGGCGCAGATTACGTTTCCGTTTTGTGCTCTTTTTCGTCAGAATATGACTTGCATAGGCTTTTTTTCGTTTCAGTTTGCCGTTACCGTTCTGTCTGAAACGCTTTGCCGCACCTCGGTTTGTCTTCATTTTCGGCATCTGTGTTTCTCCTTACTTTTTGGCGGCGAGATAGGCCGTGAGAAAACGCCCTTCCTGACGGGGCGCTTTGTCAATTTTCGCAATATCGTCGATCAGGGATATGACATGCTGCATCGTTTCCATCCCCATCTCCTGGTGGGCCATCTCGCGCCCCCGGAACATGATGGAGATCTTTACCCGGTCGCCGTTCTCGATGAACTCACGGATCTTCCGCACCTTGGTCTCGATATCGTGCGTATCGGTATGCGGACGGAAACGAACTTCCTTGACGTTAATGACGTGCTGCTTCTTCTTGTTCTTCTTCTCGCGCTTTTGCTGTTCGTACTTATACTTTCCGTAATCAATGATCTTACATACGGGGGGGTTGGCTTTCGGTGATATTTCCACCAGGTCCATACCGCTTTTCTCAGCTATGTCCAGCGCCTCGCGTATGTCTACGATCCCTATCAGTTTACCATCGTTGCTAATGAGCCGCAGCTCCTTAGCACGTATGTTCTCATTTACTCTTACTTTGTCCTCTTGTTTCTTCACCTGCTTCATGATACGTGGAATAATGATACTCCTTTGAAATTATACACGATAATATAATTAATTAAATTCCTCATTACCAAGGAATTTGACGCTAATATATTCACAGAATCGCATGAAATACAAGCATTTTCTCAATTCAGGAAAAAAATCCGCACCGATGTTACCGGCTGGCGTCATTTCAGGGCTTTGATGGTGACAAAGGCGCCTTTCCCGCTGCCTTCACAGATCGTTTTCAACGCTTTGCCCGGGATAAGGGTCTGGTTCATTCCCGACGGCCGGAATCCGGCATCCTCAAGTAATGTCAGCACCTCGTCCGCACGGTAAAACACCGCTTCGCCGTAGAACCGGCTCTGTGCGCTTTCGCGCAGGTATTTTTTCCCGAGTTCACTTTCCTTGTCTACAAATCCCACAATAATACCGCCGCCCGGCCTGAGCACCCTTCGTGCTTCCCGGAAGGCGAGTGCGGGATCGTCCAGAAAACAGAGGGTGGTCACCATCAGGACAAGATCAAAACACGCATCGGGAAAAGGAAGGTCCTCTCCCGTGCCGCCGAAGACTTCAATACCGCATTCCCTTGCCTTTGCGGCCATTTTTTCCGAGGGCTCCACGCCGGTCCTTATCCCCAGCGGTGCGGCGAACTTTCCGCTTCCCACCCCGACTTCCAGCCCCCGGAAAGCACCCGGAGGAAGGAAGCGGCGAACAGCGTTCAGTTCCGCTTCATAGAGTGCGGCATGATCCTCAAACCATGCATCGTACGCCTCGCTGAATTGATCAAATGGATGTGTTTTCGGCATAACGCAGGATACTCACTGCTTCGGGGTTACGGGACCTCCGGCATTGCACGCCGGGCTAATCATGTTCAGCCCCTCTCCGTCAGCTGACGGATCGGGGCTGTAAGGTATCCATGCTCTCTAAACGCTAAACGAGATTTAATCGTCAGATGGTGGGGATCCTGAATCCAGTTCAGGATGACAGGCCTATGGTTGTTCAGGATGACGTGGTCCCTTCGCCTCAACGATTCAACAATTCAACGATTCAACAACAAATTAACAAATTAACGAATTAACAAATTAACAGATTAACAAATCAACAGATTAACGAATCAACGACTCAACGTCTCTCAGGGTAGCTGATTGCCGGCAGCGCGGTAGATCTCGTACCATTCGGGGCGGGTAAGGAAACAATGGACGTCGGAGATCTTTTTCAGGCGCTCCGGAGTTGTCGTGCCCACCACGGGCCGCATCTGCGGGCACGAGGATCCAGGCGATGACCAGGCTGAGACTCCTTACATGATGCGGTCCAGGACCTTGCTGAGTTCGGGATATTCTGGATGGCTCGATAGACGCCCTCAAAGAACCCGAAAGAAAGGGCGACCAGGCTGAATACGGATATCGCCGCATCCGGCAGTACCCATAGATCCGCCGTCGCGGTCGATGGTAGCGTTAATATTGCCCTGCATGCTGACGTTCAGTCCGGCGTCGATCATCCCGGTGTTGGTGATACTGAACTGGGCAAATCGGTTGATCATGATCTTTTGCTTCAGATGTTTCTGCAGAAGGCGGATCTGACCGCGGTGGTTGCCGTCGCCGAAGTAACGTACCTTCCTGCCCTTCCAGTGTATCAGCGTTTCCTGCGACCTCCTGCGGTTCCATCAGCGTGTCCGGGCGGTGGAGAAGGAGGGTATCCACGTACTCCGTTTTCAGGCGTTTCAGGCTTGCGTCCACCGAACGCAGGATATGTGCTTTGGAAAAATCATAAAAGCCTTTCCGGATGCCGCATTTGGTCTGGATATAGATCGTTTCCCTCTCAGAGGGACGGAGGTCCAGCGCTTCGGAAAACACCGATTCGGATTTTCCGGCACCGTAAATATCGGCATGGTCAAAAAAGTTGATACCGTTGTCCAGCGCCGTTCTCAATAGCCGGGAAGCGTCTTTCCGCGGTAATTTTGCGATGCGCATGCATCCCATGACGATCGCCGATGTTGGCACGTCCGTTCCGGGCAGCGGTAGGGTATTCATGTCTTGCCTCCTGTCGGTTTGGTTTCGCATGATGAGTTTCCCGTCCTGCGTGCAGTTTCCTGCCGGCGTCCTCAATAACAGAGGGCGGTGACAGGTCCGGAAATCACCGGGTATCTGCTGTGCGGTTGCATAAATTGTTGTCGCTTCTTCGTCACAGGCCGGGAAGCATCCGGAGAAACGGGTTATTTTTCAGGGTCCTTGCTGACCAGGTCCTCGTTCTCCTTCATGGCTTCGATCTGTTTATTGAGCCTGCGGATGTGGAGAGTGCGCTCCAGAAGCATGAAAAGAATAAGGGCCAGACCTCCCACGGAGATCAGGTAGATCTCCGTAACCAGGCCGGCGATCACCAGTACAAGCGCGGCGATCGTGAACAGACCCGTAATAAACCTGCGCAAATTTCTGCTCATTCTGATCCTCCTTTCCGTTCACAGAGCACGCGGGGAAGTTCCGGAAAACAGCGCGTTGAAAAGCTTGCTAATGCCATATGCCATCACTTTCATATTACGCTTGCGCTTTATTGTGCGGGGTTCCCGGTGTGCCGCAATTAATAAGATAATCTTTTCATGAAAAATTTACAATGGCACGGGCGGTTTTGCAAGTGTGTAAATCCGTGTATATTCCGGGCTGCGCGGATTCAGGGCCTTTGAGAGAAGTTTTGTGAAGGCCCGTATCCACGCTTCCGTTCGCAGCGGAAGCGGCTCAACATCACCGCCCGATCCTATTCTTCCCGGTCCGGATTTTCTACGATCACGTCATCGACCCGGGTAAAGCGCAGGATGCGCCGGTTGCCGTTGTCAATGGTATAAAGCACTTCGTTATAGACGGTCAAGGCCTGCGGCTGTTTAAGAAGGTCCGGATACTGCTGCAGCACAAGGGTGTCCTGAACCACAAGGGAATCCGCAACATAACTTGAATCCGTGATCCGCACCCATTCTTCCCGTACTGCCACCGATTTCAGGAATTCGCCTGCGGGACTGTACATCTTGACGTCGCGGTCGAGGGTGTCGAGCACAAAAATATTTCCGTCCGAAGCAACGCTCACATCCCGGGCATAGCCGAACTCCCCGATATCCATGATATCATCCTCGCCCACGAGGAAAGCGGAGCTGTAGGAACCGTTCATCAGTTTGTGGACACTGAAGAAGTCGCCTGTCTGAGAATAATAGATATTCCCCGCGTCGTCCGTCGCCATCCCGGTGGGCCGGGAAACCGTCCCGGCGCCCGTGCCTTCCGTTGCCACAAAGCTTTCAAGGACGCCCTCATAGTGCCAGACCAGCTGGCCGTTCTCCAGTTTAACAAGCACCGTGGGGATAAGCCGTATTTTCAGGATCTGATGATTGACGGCATCCATCGCATAAATATGCAGTGCGTTTTCGGCTGCGGGGGCGAGTGCGATCAGGGATTTTCTGACTATGGCGTAAACCGGATCACCGCTGATCTCCTCACCGCTGACCGGGTCCGTGACGCCTTCACGGTTGCTGACGGACCGGGGATCGTAAAAAACATGCGGGGAAAGGAGGGAATCGATCATGGCGGTGGCGCCGGTATCCACGGTTTCCGAATGCGGTACGGGGTCCAGGCCGCTTGCAAGGCCTTCAAGGGGTTTCAGTATATCGCCGTTCCCATATTCACGCGAAGTGACAATGCCCTGAATGCCGGTCATTGCGGAAAACTGGGGCCAGACATAGATTCTGCCTCCGCGGTCCGTGAAATAGACGTTGAACCGGTTGTCGAGGCAGACGGCGGCGGGGGAGACCGGAAGGCCGGAAAGGGTGTCATAGATTCCGCCTTCGCTTTCTCCGGAGGGACGTATCACACGGATACGGTGTTCACTGCTGTCCGCAATGTAAAGCCTGCCGTCCCGGGAGGGATAGACGTCCAGCGGGGTTGTAAGCCCCAGGGTGTCAAAACCCCAGTCCGGGGAGATCCGCACGAATTTGTTCTTATCACGGTTGATCCCCGTACCGGAACTGCTGTCGCCGCCTTCCGGAAGGCGCATCGTATCCGAACAGCCGTAGAACAGCATCAGGGAACAAAAGATCGCGGCAAGGATGTTGCAGGTTTTTTTCATCAGAAATTATAACTTATTTGAATGTGATTGACAACACCGAGATAGCGGTGGGGCCGGAAGGCATAATCGATCTTCAGGCCGGAATTCCACCGCTCTGCCGAAAAACCGATCCCGAGTGAAAAAGGCATATCCGTTCCGATGGTGTAGGAGCTGCGGATGTCAACGGTATTGAAAAGGGAAGCCTGTATCCCCAGAATATAGGTTTCCGCATTGTCCACCGGGTGATTCAGCTGGAGGGCGGTAAGCAAGCTGAGAAGATCATTTTCATAGACGGTCATCGAGGCGCCGAGATGGAAGGTGGTCGGCGGGGAGAAGGTCTCGTATTCCCGCATGGACCCGTTCTGCGATGCATATTCGCCGCCGGGACCGGCCGGGAGGCCGAAGTTCAGGAGGGCCACCGCAAAGGTAAGATCGCGGTATCCGGTCATATAGAAGGTTCCCAGGTCCGTCACGACGGAAGTGCTTGCCATGTCGAGGTATTCTTCGCGGACCATTCTGGCATTGACGCCGAAGGAGAAGCGGTCGCTCATTTTCCGTGAAACGTTCAGGCCCACATAGTAGTCGGCATAGGTAAAATACTCCCCCGAGCCGTAGGGTTTGTATTCCGTGGTGATCTCCATGGCGTCCATGTGAAGTGCGCCGATCTCCGCGCCGAAGGCCCAGGAATCCAGGCTGCGGGTGACGGAAAGATATTCATAGCCGATACCCGCGAACCAGTCGAGATGCGAGAAAGCCAGGGACGTTCCTTCCAGCTGCACCGTCGCGGCAGGGTTCCAGTGCAGCACGCTCGCATCGCTTTTGAGGGCCGTAAATGCTCCGCCCATTCCGCCGGAACTGGCGCTGGGATCGATCTTGAGGAAATTATAGATCGATGTGCCGGCGCGCTGGCCTCCCAGTCCCCCGAAAGCGAGACTGAAGCCGAGCAGCAGTATCAGAGCGCATGTGAATGTGGATCGTCGTTTCATCATTTAAAACCTTAAAAAGATCCCGAGCATAAGCTGGCGCGGGGCGTAGTAGCGTGAGGGGTCCCGGTTGGGATTCCGGGCGCCGTAGTAGCTGTAACTGATGATCTCCCCGGGATCGTAGGGTTCGCCCGTGTAGGGGTTGATCCGGCGCGGGACCTTGTGATTGAAAACATTCTTGGCATCGATATAGAAGCCGTAGGTCAGGTCTTTGTAGTAGAAGTCCTTTGTGAATTTCAGATCGACGGTAAGATAGGGATCGGCGATCTCTCCGTAGGGATTGTCGGAACGCGAGGTCCCGATATACCAGAGCGTGCCGTCCGCAGTGATCACGGTGTCGAGCACGACGCCCTCCGTATAGCGTCTTCCGGCCTGCGCCTCGATATGGGCGTTGAGGGACCAGTTGTTGATAAAGAAACGCGGCCGTTCCTCCTCGTAGAAATGGAAGCGAAGGTTGGCGATCAGGCGGAAGGGTTCGTCCCAGCTGAGATAGTTCTCCGACAGCGGCTTTTCCGGGATCATGCCGGCTTCGACCAGGACGTTGTCGTCCGGATTGGAGCTCTTGCCGGTGGTGACGGAATAGGTGAAGGAAGCGTCACCGCTGAAAAAGCGTCCCGCCGTCTGGCGGAACTGGACCTCGATTCCCCGCGAGCGCGCATAATCCATATTGAGGTACATCATCATGCTGTAGTTTCCCACCAGGGGATTGAAGGAGGTAATGGTCTGCGCCGTTTCATAATCGAACATATCCTTGTAGTAGGCCTTGAACTCCACGGCGGAAGAGGCGGAGAATTTGTGCTTGACGCCGATCTCATAGGCGACCGTGGTCTTGGGGTTCAGATTGGGATTTCCGATAAGGTTATAGGGATTGTCCGATACCGTATTGAGCTTTGCATACACATAGTTGTAGGTGGGCAGCTGCGAAAAATGGCCGTAGTTGAAATACAGCACATCATTGTCGGTGACCGGGTGACTGATGCCGAGGCGGGGACTCAGATGTCCCTTGAAACGCTTGCCGAAGAAACTGTGCGTTTCCTCAAAGAATTTTTCCCTTCCCGCCGGCGTGATCGTCAGAATATCCGGGTTGTGCATCGCTTCGGTCACGTAATCGCCGATGAACCAGTAGTCATAGCGCATGCCGGCGTTGACGATCATACCTTCAAAAGTGATCATGTCCTGGACGTAAAAAGAGCCGTCCGAGGGCCGGACCTTGTAAAAATCGTAGCTTTCGCCGAACTCCGTGCCCATCCACGGTTTATAGATATCCACGACCTGCATCTCGGTGGACCGGTATTCGAATCCCGCCTTCACCTTGTGCTTTGTATTCGGATGGTAGGTGAAACTGTTGGAGAGGGTATAGTTCCGGCTCCAGTAATCGTACCAGTAGGGAGCGTCGCCGTGATCCCAGAACTCGTCCCCGGTATAGACCACGATATTCCCGAATTCGTCGCGGGCGGTGTATTCGTTCGGATCCAGGTCCAGGCATTCCTCGTATTCGCTCCAGTGCTTGTTCTGCACCGCTTTGTGGAAATTCGTGAAAAAATACCCCAGGTTGACCGTATAGAATAATTTTGAGTTGATCGTGTGGGTCCAGACCGTATTGACGACCCGGGATTCCCGCGTGAAGGTCGGGTAATGGTCCAGGATCTCCCGGTAGGCGTAGGGGAATGAGGAACCGGTGAAATAGCCCTGGTTGACATTTGCCGAATGGTTGTAGGAAAGCGAGAGCTTGTATCGCTGGGAGTAGTTCCAGCTTAGTTTTGCCATGGAGGAAAAATTGTTTTCCTGGCGTTTGGTGAAAATATTCATCCAGTCCCTGTAGGGATACAGTCTGGAAGCCCCGGGAAGATAGGTGTCCGAAAGATACAGGTAGGAACTCAGGAAATAGGAGAGGTTTCCGGGGATGAACCCGCTGTTTTCTTTCAGGATAGGGCCGCCCAGGGTGAATTCAATGTTATCCGTGGAAAACCCGCTGTCGCCGAAAAGCTGGTCGCTTTTATAGCGGAAAGATCCTTCAAAATCCCGCGCACCTTCTTTCAGCTTTACATCGATGATCCCGGACATGGCCTGGCCGTATTCCGCATTGAATCCGCCGGTGATGATCTCGAGCTCCTCAATGGCATTGGGGTTCACGTACAGGCTGGAGGTTTTTCCCGTCAGCGGGTCCTTGATCGAGAGCCCGTCCACGATGAACTGGCTTTCATCGACCCGGCCGCCGCGGATGTGGATCTCGTTGTTGGAGGTGCTCACTCCCGCCTGCTGACCCACAATGTCGGAAACGCTTTCCACGATCTTGCCCATGAGGTCTTCGGAGCTGACGGAGTGGGAGGAAGCCGTGGAGGTGGCATCGATCAGCGGTTTTTCACCGAAAACGACCACATCCTCCCCGAGGGCGAGGACGGTGTTTTCCAGGGCCACGTCGATACGCCGGGATTCTTCGCGGTCCAGCTCGATCCCGCCGTGGATGTACTGTTTGTACCCGATCATGGAAACGACCATGTCATAGGTCCCCGGCCCCATCCCGGAGATCGTGTAGGAGCCGTCCGCGGCCGTCGCCGCTCCGTAGTAGGTGCCGCGGAGGATCACGTTCACACCGACAAGCGGTTCGCCGGTCTCTGCGTCCGTGACCACGCCGCGGAGTGCGGCTGCGCTCAGAACAGCCGGGATCAGGCAGAAAGCCAGTAAATATTTTATCAGGGTCTTCGTCATTGTCATTCTAATTCGAACAGGTATTTGAACAGATCGTCCAGGTTGTCATTTCCGTTCAGGTAGTAGAGGGGTACGGACATATAGTAGCACACGCCGTCACCGAGCGGCGTTTCGATCATCACCTCCGGCGTGCCGATATAATCGCTGGTGTTCAGGGAATCGTGTTCGAAAAAATACCGCAGTGTGGAGGTGTTCCCGGGAATAACGGCATAGAGCTTGTCTGCGAGCGTACCGGACAGCTGCAGTTCCAGCTGCGAATCCAGTGCGGGATCGCCCCAGTTCGCTTTCACATTCACGCCGGAATAGATACGGCCGGTGGAGCTGTACTGGTAGACGGAGTCGATGTCCGTAAAGGTCCAGGCCGTGTCCGGCCGGCTGCCGGTCGCAACTTTCTGGGCGTTGTCCATGAAGAGGGTCCCGCCGCCGGCAACGAAGCGGGTGAGCGCCAGCGAGGATTCGTCCAGGCTGTTCGCCCCACGGAAGGTGAACCAGAACACTTTGGAAAAGCTGCTGAGATTTTTTTCGATATCT
>JAGYLW010000089.1 GCA_018400915.1 Fidelibacterota bacterium | reverse complement strand
CCTGAGCATCGGGATCCTTCCGGGAGACGACAGAAAGGACGCAAATCCCTATATACAGGTTCCGATCGCCACGGGGATCGGCCTGGCACGGAATGCAGTGGTCGCCCGCGCCGGTGATGCGGCCGTTGCCATCGGCGGCAAATACGGGACTCTCTCGGAGATCGCCTACGCCCTGCAGTTCGGCAAGCCGGTCTTTGTCCTCGGTTCCTGGGATATCCCGGGAACGATCAAAGCGGATACCGCGGAGGAGCTTCTCCTTCTGCTGAGCCGAAGTCTGAAACACAGGGGGACAAGATGAAGATCGGTATCATTGCCAATAAGAACTTTTCCGAGCAGATCGATCCCTTCTTCAGGAAATTCCTGGAGTGGCTGAACCGGCATGAGGTGGATTTCTGCGTGGAGGCCGAATTTGCCGGGGTCGCGGGTTATCCCCGCGGGATGCCGCTGCCGGAAATGCTTGAAAAGGCGGAACTGCTGATCGTACTGGGCGGCGACGGCACCATCCTCCGGGCGGCGCGCCTCATGGGGAAGCGTCAGATCCCCATGCTGGGCATCCGTTTCGGCCGGCTGGGCTTTCTCGCCGAGCTTTCGGGGAAGACCTGGGAGAAAGAACTGCGGGACATTCTGGCCGGAAAGTACCATATTGATGAGCGCATGGTCCTGGAAACCCATGTCAATACGTACGATGAGACCTATTACGCCCTCAACGATATTGTGCTGCTCCGTTCCCCGTCCTCCCGTCTGCTGACCACGGAGGTCTTCGTGGACGGGGAATACATGAACACCTTCCGCAGCGACGGCATCATTGTCGCAACGCCCACCGGATCCACGGCCTATTCGCTTTCCAGCGGGGGGCCCATCGTCACCCCGGGCATGAACGCCTTTATTATCAATCCGATCTGCCCGCACATGCTTTCCAACCGTCCCATGGTGATCTCGGGGGACTGCGGGATCAGCATCCGTTTTAGGGAGCACAGCGACGGCTGCGTGCTAAGTTTTGACGGTCAGCAGGACACGCCCGTCGAGCCCGATACGCTGATCCGCGTGCGGCGTGCGGACCACAAGGTCTCCCTGGTGCGCTCGGAGCACAGCAATTTTTTCTCGGTGGTGAGGAATAAGCTGAACTGGAACTGAGAAGCGTTTAGAGTTTAGAGTTTAGCGTTTAGAGAGCAGCGTTTAGAGTTGTTGAGACGGGAGAACATAACTAAATTGTCATCCTGTCCGTCAGCTGACCAGATCAGGATCCCAATGCCCGACGACAAAGTGACAAAGACGACGAAGAGACGCAGAAGACATTGAGATGTGGAGCTTGCTCAACGAATCCGACGGCCAACAGATATACCCGGCACAGCAAATGAACAAATGCACAGATCAACAGAATTAACAAATTAACAGATTAACAAATTAACAGATTAACAGATTAACAGATCAACACATTAACAGATCAACAGGGCACAAATGGACTACATACGTCTGAAGAACATGGTCTTTTACGGGTATCACGGGGTCGAGGAGAGCGAGAAGATCCTGGGAGCGCGTTTCGAGGTGGACCTGATCATCGGCTGCGACCTGAAGAAGGCCTCCGAAACGGATCATCTCCGCGACACCATCAATTACGAAGCGATCTATTATGATATCGAGCGGATCGTGACCACCGAAAAAAAACATCTTATCGAAGCACTGGCCGGGGTCATCGCCCGGAAGATAAAGGAAAAGTACGACAATATCAGCGAGATCACGGTCGTGATCCGCAAGCCCAGCGTCCCCATCAAGGGGGTCCTGGATACGGTCGAAGTGCAGATACGCTATTAATCCGTCAACGAAAGGAAGCGAGATGAAAAAAGCCGCTGTCTTGTTATGCATTGCCTTGCTTATTGCCGCGTGCAAGCCGGGAACGCAGATCTCTCCGGCGCCCATCGGGAATATGTCGCACGCCCAGATCGATTCCATGCTGCAGGCGAACGTCCTGGCCGGCTACACGGTCACGGACCGGATCGAGCTCTATTCGGAGATGTTCCTCGGCACGCCCTACAGCTGGACCGCCACCGGCGACGGTCCCTATGCCCTGAGGGAGAGGTATCCGCTGGTGAATTTCGACAGTACCAACTGCATGGTGTACTGCGAACACGTGCTGGCGCTCTCGATCTCCGATTCCTGGGATAATTTTTTCAACAATCTCCAGAAGATCCGCTATCGCGACGGGATCATCGGGATGAAGACCCGCAACCACTACACCATGGCGGACTGGCTGCCGGAAAACCGCTGGCTGCTGGACGACGTCTCCCGCGAGGTGGGCGGGGAATTCACAAGATCCCTGACACGGACGATCTCCCATGAGGAATTTTTCCGCAGCAAGGGGATCACCGACATGCGCTATGTCAAGCTGGACCGGAGCATGACCGTGGATTATGTTCCCACGGAGCATCTCGGTCAGGTGAAGGAGAAGATCCGCAGCGGCGATATCGTGGCTCTGCTGCATGCGAAAAAGGACGATATCTTTTCCGCGCACATGCTGATGATCGTGGAGAAGCCGGACGGGCTTTACTTCCGCGAGGCCTCCACCTCGAATGACTCGACCTTTGAAACGCCTTACGAGACCTGGCTGGAGCAGAAAAGCGGCAGCGAGCGGTATGCGGGCCTTGCCTTTATGCGGGTGAGGGATGACGTGAACACCGCCGGGGCCGTGATTCTTCCCTGGAAGGTCATTGATCTGAAACAAAGAAGATGAGACTCCCCGGCCGGGAACGCCGTGCGTGAGCGGGATCGGGCGAAAGTCCGGGACATGGAGATCGGGGAACGGTTTCGAACGCTCCGTTCGGGACCGCACGCAGGGCAAGGCACAATATTTAAACCGGTGTATTGATAATAATGCCGTGAAATTGCAATATGAAATGTTTATATTACGGAGAAAAAAAGGGAAACGATGAGATCCAAAAAGCTAATGACCGTATTACTTGTTTGCTTATTCCTTATTCCGATCGTCGCCGCCGAGAAGGGGAAGGTGTACCTGGTACTCGGCTCGGACACCTCCATCTGGGACGGGCTGAGCATCTCAAGGTATGATAACCGTTATTTCAATGCCGCGCTGTATGCGGATCCGGAGGAGAACGGCTATGCCGTCATGGACACCACGTTTCGCCATCAGCTGCGGGACAGTGACGGGACGCCGATGAAGATGACCTGGTGGATGATGGCCGGCAATGTCTTCCATCGTTCGAAGAACTGCAACATCCCCGTAAGGAACAATGTCACGCTCTATCTGATGAAAAAATATCACCGTGACGCCATCGAGCGTTACGACGACCGGCTGAGCCTGCATTACCACAACTATCACTGGTCCGACACCGACGGCGACGGGATCTATTACTATAACCAGGGGCTCGATTTCAACCTCAACAAGGACGATTACGAGGAATGCCTCTGCAAATTCCTGATCGAGGACGACGTTTTTCCGATCTCCTTCCGTACGGGCTGGCACTATATGGACAACGCCTGGCAGGCCTATCAGGAGCGGTTTATTCCCTTTGACATGTCCAACGCCTATCCGGCGAAGGGCGGGGACTACAACGAGCCGACGAACAATATCATCGACTGGTCGGAATCGCCGGAGGATTTCGTGCCCTACCATCCCAACGCGGACAACTATCAGATCGAAGGGGACCCTGAACCAGTGGCGGCTCCGGTCGGTCTGCTTTACCAGCCTCTATTCCACCAAAAAAAGAACCTGGAGATCGCGTCATGTTCGAGGAAGCCGCTTCGGGCCGGGACCAGATGGGCTGTTACTGGTCGCACCTGCCGCAGGATGATTTCCTGACGGGCATGGATTCCCTGAACTCCCTGGCGCACGAGCTGTCGGAGGAATACGGGGTGGATTTCAAGTACTGCAGGGATACGGAAGCCATGCGCCTGTGGATCAACCCGGAAGATACGGTCGCCCCGGTCATGACGGTGGATGAGATCCACGAGCCCGAGGGGATCCGCTTTGCCATTGCCACGGACGGTCCGGTGTTCCAGCGGGAAGAGCCTTTCATTACCGTAAAGACCGTCTATGAGACCTATGAACGCCTGTCCTGCAGGATCACGGGAGAGAACCGGTGGGAAACGGTCGATCCCGTGCCGGCGGAACAGATCGCGAAGGTGTCCGCAGCCGTCTGCGACAGTGTGGGGAACCAGGCCAAGGTTCATCTGGACTACGTTCCCGATGATATCTATATCGACGACCAGAGTCCGGCTTTCACGGAGAATGCCGGAACCTGGGAGGATTACACGGAAGGGCAGCTCTGGGACCTGAACGCCCGGGTCCTCCGCGGCGAAGGCTCCGTGACCGTGACCCCGGAGATCGGGGAAATGCGCTCCTACAGCGTGTTTTTTCACGGCCCGGGAAGCTATACGGACTCGGCGCGGCTGGTCGTACAGAACGCTGCAATAAACGACACCGTCTATTTCAATGAACGCCTCCTGGGGAGGGACAGATGGCAGCATGCCGGATTCTTCGAACTGGAGACCGGAACCGGCAATACGCTGACCCTGGAAAACCTGGCCCCGGACAAGGACCTCGGCCTGGACGTGATCCGCATCACGCCCCTGGTGGCGGACAAACATTTCATCCCTGAACCGGAAATGCTGGTTTTCGGAGAGGTCAGCGTCACGGACAGCGCCGTTGCCTATATCAGGCTTTTCAACCGCGGGAAGGAAACGATGACCGTCAGTTCACTGACCTTTTACGGTGAGAAGATCAGCATCGAAGAGGAATTCCCGATAACCCTGGAGCCCATGGAAGAACGTGAGATCCCGGTGTACTTTTATACGGAGGAATTTTGCGAGTACAACGACGTGATCGTCCTTGAAAGCGACGATCCCAAACGGGAGACGACCCTGATCCCCGTCTTTGCCAGTGCGCTGACCTATTTCAAGCTGGCGGACAACGAGGATTCCCTTTACTATCAGGAATCCGGCGGATGGCAGACCAGCGTGACCCAGGCATGGGGGAACAGCAGCCGCTATGCTTCCATCACCGGCAGGGGGAACTATGCGGATTTCACCCGGACCCTGGAATTCAGCGGTACCTATGACATTCAGTATATCGTTCCGAATACCGTCAACGCGCATAATCACGCGGATTACATTGTGATGATCGACGGAACGCCCGTGGATACGACGGTGGTGGACCAGAACGAGGACAGCGGGCAATTCGTGTCCATCGGCGAATACGATCTTCCCGCAGACCTTCCGGTGACCCTGCGCATTCAGGACAACGGCGGGAACACCAATTCGAACAGCGTGCTCCGCGCCGATGCGGCGAAATTCGTCCTGGTGGAGGAAAAATTCGTCAGCCGCATCAACGCGGCCGGAACGCCGGAACGTTTCGAGGTCTATCCCAATTATCCGAATCCCTTCAACCCGAGCACGCAGATCTATTTTTCCCTTCCCGAAGCGGGGGAGGTGACCGTCGATTTCTTCGACCTGCAGGGACGGAAGGTGGACCGGCAGATTTCCAGAAGCTTTGAGGCCGGATATCACCGGATCACCTGGGCGCCGCAGCAGCTTGCCTCGGGCGTATACCTCTACCGCGTGCAAAGTTCCTCCGGCACGCAGATCGAAAAATGCACCTTTGTGAAATAGGGAGCGCTATGTCCTTAGTCGTCGTCGGTTCTGTCGCACTGGATACGGTCATCACCCCGAAGGGCCGCCGTGACAACGCGGTCGGGGGATCCGCCACTTTTTTCAGCCTTGCCGCAGCGCACCTTACCCGTGTGAAGCTTGTGGGCGTGGTGGGAAAGGATTTCCCGCAGAGCGCCCTGGACGATTTCCGGAAACGGGATATCGACCTTCAGGGGCTGGATATCCGGGAGGGGAAGACCTTCCGCTGGGGAGGCATCTACCGCACGACCATGAAGGAGCGGGAGACCCTCTTTACGGAACTGAACGTCTTCGAGGATTTCTCGCCCGACCTGCCGCCGGATTACCGGAAAAGCGACTTCCTCTTCCTCGGGAATATCCATCCCGGGCTGCAGCTTCAGGTACTTGACCAGATGGAGGGGGATCCGCTGGTCGGCCTGGACACCATGAACCTCTGGATCAGCACCTGCAGGGAGACGCTGATCCGGGCGATAAGCCGCTCGCACATCATTATCATCAACGACGAGGAGATCGTGCAGCTGACCGGGAAAACGGACATTCCCGAAGCCGTGAAGGTCGTTCAGGAGCTGGGTCCCGCCACCGTGATCGTCAAGAAGGGGAAATTCGGCGCGGAACTGTTCTTCCGGGACCGGAGCCTCGGGTATCCCATCTGCC
>JAGYLW010000088.1 GCA_018400915.1 Fidelibacterota bacterium | reverse complement strand
ATACCCCAAGCCGCACACCACACGCCCCAAGCCGCACACCGCATACCACATGCCACACGCCCCACGCCCCGTCTAATGCGCCTCGTACCAGCTCTTTCCGGTGCCGATGTCGGCTCTGAGCGGAACGCGGAGATCGGCGGCGCCTTCCATAAGGGATGCGACCATTGCCCGCATCTTCTTCCCTTCCCCGGGGGCGAGCTCAAAAACCAGTTCATCGTGGACCTGCAGAATAAGCCGGGAGCGCATTTTTTCCTTTTGCATTTCCTTGTGAATGCGGATCATCGCGATCTTGATGATATCGGCAGCGGTGCCCTGCACCGGCATGTTGATGGCCGCGCGTTTGGCCGCCTCGCGCAGGTTGTGGTTCTCGCTGTTGATATCGGAAATGCGCCGCAGCCTTCCGTACAGCGTTTCCACATAGCCCTTTTCGCTGCACTGCGAGATGGTTTTTTCAATATATTTTTTTACACCGGTATAACGCTCAAAGTAGGCTTGGATGATCGCGGACGCGTCTCCGTACGGGATGTTCAGTTCCTGCGAGATCCGGTGCGAACCGGCACCGTACATGATCCCGAAATTGATCACCTTCGCCGTGCGTCGCATGTCGGCACTGACGTCGGCGTCCTTCACATTGAAGACCGTCGCCGCCGTGCGGGTATGGATGTCCGCATCCTGGCGGAAGGCCCTGACAAGGTTTTCGTCCTCCGAAAGATGCGCCATGATCCGGAGCTCGACCTGGCTGTAGTCGGCCGCCATGATCTTCCAGCCTTTCTCCTGCGCCCGGAAGGCCCTGCGGATCTTCCTTCCCTCCGGGGTGCGGACGGGAATGTTCTGGAAGTTGGGGTTCGAGCTTGACAATCTCCCGGTAGCCGCCACGGTCTGATTGAAGGAGCCGTGGATACGCCCGGTCTCCGCATTCACCAGCTCCGGCAGGGCGTCGACGTAGGTGGAGCGCAATTTGGCGATCATGCGGAAATCCAGGATCTTCTGGGGCAGGTCATGTTCGTGCTTCAGCTTTTCAAGCACGTTCACATCCGTGGAATACCCGGTCTTGGTCTTCTTTACCGCCGGCAGCCCCAGTTTTTCAAAAAGGATGTGGCTCAGCTGCTTCGGGCTGTTAATGTTGAACTTCCCGCCGGCGAGGTCATAGATCCCCTCCATGATGGCGGTCATTTCCCTGCCCAGTTCCCCGCTCATTTGCTTCAGGAACGGGATATCAACGAATACGCCGGCCTCCTGCATGTCCGCCAGGACCCTGACAAGGGGCGTTTCGATCTTCTCAAAGACATCCAGCAGTGAATCTTCTCCGAGCTTCTTTTGAAAGACCTTATAAAGCTGGAAGGTGATATCCGCATCTTCGGCGGCATAGCGGCACACTTTCTCCTTGCTTACCTCGGACATCGGGATCTGATCGCGCTTTTTTTCGCCGATCAGTTCCGTGATGGGCATCATCTGGTAATGCAGGTAGCGTTCCGCCAGAAGCTCCAGCTTATAGGAATTCACGTCCGGATTCAGCAGGTAGGCCGCCAGCATCGTATCGAAAAGTTCCCCCTGAAGCTCCGCGCCGTGCCGGCGGAGCACCAGGATATCAAATTTGATATGCTGACCCGCCTTTGTGACCTTCGCGTCCTCCAGCAGCGGTTTCAGCAGCTGCAGGCGCTCCGGGGTATACGGGATGTAACAGCCTTCCCAGGGCCTGCAGGCCAGCGAGACCCCCACCAGCGGGGCCGTCAGGGGATCAAGGCCGTCGGTCTCCGTATCCACGGCAACGACCTTTTCCTTCCGCAGCCGTTTCACCAGGCCGCGGATATCCTTTTCCGCCTCATAAAGCCGGTATTCCGGGTCCGGCTCATCATTCCCCTTTGCATCCTTCAGTTTCAGCTCCCGGATAAATTTGTGCAGTTCCAGCTCCTGCAGGGTATCGAGTAATTTTTCTTCATTGTAATTTTGGTTCACCTGCATGGAATCCCAGGAGATGTCGAGAGGGACCTCCGTATCGATCGTGACCAGTTCCCGGCTCAGAAAGGCGAGCTCCTTCTGTTCCTCCAGGTTTTCGCGGACCCGGGCGTTCCTGATCTCGTCGGCATGGGAGATCACCGCTTCCAGCGAACCGTATTTCTCCAGGAGCTTTACCGCCGTTTTTTCCCCCACGCCGCGGATGCCGGGAATGTTGTCGGAGCTGTCCCCCATCAGCCCCAGGAGATCGATAATGTTTTCAGGGGACACTCCCCACCTTTCCCTCACCGCCTCGCGGTCGTACACCTTCAGGGGACGTTTCCCGCTTGCGGGCGCGTAGAGAAAGACATGTTCGCCGATCAGCTGCATGAAATCCTTGTCTCCGGAGACCATGAAAGCGTCTACACGCTTTTTTTCCGCCTGCCGGGCCATTGTTCCGATGATGTCGTCCGCCTCATATCCCGGGACCTCAATAATGGGAATGCGCATGGCATTCAGGATATCCTTGATCCAGGGGATCTGCGGGCGCATTTCAAAGGGCATTTTTTCCCGGGTTGCCTTGTATTCGGGAAATTTTTCGTGCCGGAAGGTCTTTTCCCGGGAATCGAAGGCAACCGCCAGGTATTCCGGATCCTCATCGCGGAGGATCTTGAACAGGGCGTTGAGAAAACCGAAGGTGGCGCTGATATGCCGGCCGTCGCTGGTGACAAGGGGATCGCGGATCAGCGCAAAATGCGCACGGTAGGCGATCGCCATGCCGTCAATGATGAAAAATTTATGTCGTCTGGCTGTCATTATATTATCTTATCCTTTTTGAATTTCGTATTTTTTTTTTATTATTTCAAGCAATGAATCGTTTTTATCAGACCGCTATAAAAAGAGAAAGCCAATGAAACAATTATTTTCCGTACTCACCCTTGTCACCTTTGCGCTGATCGCATTTTCCTGTTCGGAAAGTCCGGTCCCGGATCCGCCGGAACTGGATGACCGCTGGTCCACGGCCTACGACAAAAATGCGGAGGGCATTGCGAAAAAATGGTATTTGCATTTCCCCTCCAGCAATTTCAGCGGAAGCACCTGGGAAAACTGGCAAATGAAGAACGCCCGCTACCGCTGGCACCGGCAGAAATTTCCCGTCGGAACGCTTGACCGCAATGCCTCCTATCTTTTGTCCTGCAACACGGTCGCCGGCACCTCGCTGATATGGGTCAACGGACAGTTCCTGGACCGCGTACCGCTGACGGACAGCTATGTGACGGAGATCACCCCTTACCTCAGGGAGGACACCAGCAACACGATCGTGCTCCGCAACGAGATCCGGGACGATCTTTTCGGGATCAACC
This sequence comes from Fidelibacterota bacterium, assembly GCA_018400915.1. GTDB lineage: Bacteria > Fidelibacterota > Fidelibacteria > Fidelibacterales > Fidelibacteraceae > M50B103. Next base: position 3,072 of record JAGYLW010000088.1, on the reverse strand, counting down.
GGATTCGCATCCTCAAGGCTCCCGCCGACACCGTCATCGAGGGGAAAAGCACCGATTATCACGCCATGCCCCTGTATCACCACCCCCCTTCGGACGACATGGACGAACTGATCATCTACGAAGCGTTCATCCGCAATATGTCCGATCCGGGAACCTTTACCGGCTTCAGGAACACCGTGATGCGGCTGAACCAGCTGGGGGTCAACATGGTGTGGCTGATGCCGATACACCCCGTGGGCAAAGCAGACCGGCAGGGAAGCCTGGGATCCCCCTACGCCGTGCGCGATCATTTCAGCACCAACGCCCGCTACGGGACCCTCTCCGATCTCAGGAGTCTCCGTTCCATGCTCCACCGCAACAAGATCAGGCTGATCCTCGACGCCGTGACCGCGCAGACGGCTTCCGACCACCCCTGGGTGGACGATTACCCGGACTACTACCGGAAAGACGGTGCGGGCAGGCTGACGGCACCCGTGAACAGCAATATCCTCGAGCTGAACTATGAAAATGCGAACCTGCGCGAACGGATGCTCTCCTATCTGGATTTCTGGATTGAACAGGGCGTGGACGGATTCCGCCTGCACCGCAGCGGGGATGTCCCCATGGATTTCTGGCAAGACACCCGGGACCATTTCAGCGAGCGGGGAGAAGCCCCCTTCCTGCTGGGCGGAGGGAATGCTCCCGAACATCTGATCAACGGGATCAATGCGGTCGATGACCCCGCGCTGTACAACAGCTTCGTCGCCCTCGCAAAGGGGGATGCCGATGCGAGTATTATCGGGAAAACGCTTTTTGAGGAGGCCGGAAGATATCCGGAAGGAAGCAAGGTCCTGCATTACGCCGAACATCACGGGACCCCCCGGGCGATCAGGGCGCTGGGGGTTAAAGACCATCATCTGGCGCTGGTCACCGTGTTTTCCGCTCCCGGCATTCCCCTGATATACTGCGGCGAGGAACTGAGCGATCCCCCGAAAATGAGCCTGTATGAAAAGACTGACATGAACTGGTACCGCATCCACTGGCCCACCTACAATCTGATCTCCAAGCTGGCGAAGTTCAGGAAAAATTCTCCGGTCCTGACCCGCGGAGACCTCAAGCCCATCGCCGATACGCGCTCGGTCGGCGGGTTTTCACGGCGTTACCGCAACGAGACCTGGTACGTGCTCCTGAATTACAGCGACCGTGAACAGATCTATCAGTGCGATGTCGGCAGCACGGTCTTCTCCGACGGCAGTTCCGGCGTGCTTAGCGAAGGGCGCGTGCGCCTTGAACCGAAAGGATACTGCATTGTGAAATAGCAGGCGTGCGGCGCGAAATTTATATTGACATTCGGGAATTTAACCTGTATCTTTTTTGGCTTTTTTAAAAACGAGAAAACGAAGAGGAATACATGGCATATCCATTATCGACAAAGAAACGCATACGGCAGGCGGGAAAGCACCGCCAGCGCAACCGCCATTACAAATTCATGCTGAAAACATGGATCCGCAGGGTGGAGGAAGCCAAGACAAAGGAAGAAGCCCTGAAGGAGCTACCGCAGGCGATGTCCGTGATCGACAAGATCGCACAGAAAGGCATTATCCACAAGAATGCCGCCGCAAACAAGAAATCCCGCCTCGCCCGGCATATCAACTCCCTGTAAATTTTTATTCAACGTAAAGCTTCACGCCCCGGCTGCGTATGCCGGGGCTTTTTTTTGTTCATGCTTTTTCTGAAGAAGAAAGGGACGGAATGCGTTCCCCCGATCCTTACTTTTTTGCGGAAAATGCCGTGCGCAGCGGCTCCGGCATGGGGACGGGTTCGCCCCGGGGGTCCACAAAGACCATGACCGTTTCGGCTTCCGCGCAGAGGGTGCCGTCGTCTTTTTCGATCCTGTATTTCAGGGTAATGGAGCTTGTCCCGACGCGGCCGGCCTTTGCGAGGATATGCAGGATCTCATCAAAGAATGCCGGGGCCTTGTAGTCGATGGAAACGTGTGCGATCACCGGGAATTTTCCCCAGCGGTGGAAATCGTCAAAATGCATTCCGGCCTCGCGAAGATAATCCCCGCGGGCTTTTTCCAGGTATTTCGCAAAGGTGCCGTTGTTCACGTGCCCGAAAGAATCCAGCTCATAACTACGGACCCTCAGGCTGCTTTTCCATATCTTCATAAGACGGTTTCTCCTTGATTTTGAAGTACAGGACCGTGAAACCGATCAGGGCCATAAATCCGAAAGAGGACATCGAAAGCCAGAACAGCTTGATATTGCCGATAAGGTCCATGAAAAAACCTCCGATCGCGGGCCCCAGCGACCATCCCAGCGTGCTGATGGAACTGTAAATTCCCTGATAGCGCCCGAAACGGCCCCGGCGGGCCATGTTCGATGCAATGGTATGCCCGCTCGGCCCGGCGAACATCTCCCCGAAGGTGATGAACACCATGATGACGATCATCATGGTAAACGTGGACATCCAGCCCATGAACGCATAGCTGATCGTGAACAGAAAGGTCCCGATGATCATCAGCAGATAGTTGTTCATCTTCCGCGACCAGTGGGTGACCAGCACCTGAAAGACAATGACCAGAAGCGCATTGAAGGTGTAAAGCCAGCCGATACGGGTGGAAGAGAGCCCCACGTATTTTTTCATGAACACGGAGAGCGTGGAGACGAACTGCCCCCAGGTGATGAAAAGCAGCAGCGCAATGATGCAGAAAAAGAGGAAGGCCCTGTCGCGCCGGAACGCGGCAGCCATCGCGGAAAATCCCTGCCGCTCCCGCTTCCGGGGCTTCGGAACCGCCCTTGTCTCTGCCTCCCCGGATACCTTCGCATGCCGCTTCCGGTAGCCGAAAAATCCGGTGGCGGAACGGACGGCGGTCTCCTTGACGCTAAGGGTGACGAATATGCCCGAGACGAGAAAGGTGGCGGCGGTGAAATAGAAAAGCGAGGCGTAGGAAACATCGAAAAGGAAGCCGCCGATGGCGGGACCCGCGCCCCAGCCGATATTCCCCGCCATGCGCATCAGCGAGTAGCCGCTTGAGCGCTCCGCCGGCGGGAGGATGTCCGCGATCATGGCCGAGGCCACGGGCTGGAA
>JAGYLW010000087.1 GCA_018400915.1 Fidelibacterota bacterium | reverse complement strand
ACGATCCCCGAAAGGATGCCGACCCCGACGGAGACCAGCAGGGCCGTCAGCACCAGTCCCGCGGACATACTGGCCACAAAGAACTTATTGACCACTCCCACCAGCAGGGAAGTCAGCAGAAGCCCGATGGCCCCGCCGATCACGGCGATGATCACGGCTTCCAGCAGGAACTGAGCCATGATCACCCAGCGCTTTGCCCCCAGTGCCTTGCGGATGCCGATTTCCTTGGTGCGTTCTTTCACGCTCACAAACATGATGTTCATGATGCCGATCCCGCCCACCAGCAGGGAAAGCGCTGCAATCCCGATGCCGACGATACTGATCGTGGATTTGATCCTGCCCAGTTCCTTTTCCGCGGCTTCCTGCTCGTTGATGGCAAAATTGTCCTCTTCCAGGGGGCGCAGTCCCCGCAACCCCCGTGTAATGGAACGCACCTCGTTAATGGCATATTCCTTATTGTATCCTTCGCGTATCTTGAGAGGAACGCTCAGCCAGCGGGTGCGTCCGAACAGGGATTTCCCGGTCTTGTAGGGGATAACGGCCATATTGTCCACACTGACCAGGCCGAACATCTTTCCCTGCTCGGCAAAAACGCCGATGATCTTGAAATCGAGTCCGTCCACCTTGATCTTTTCCCCGCAGGGGTCTTCGACATCTTCATAAAGCAGCTTGTCGACTTCCGACCCGATGATGATAACGCGGGCGCCGTGCCGGTCTTCCACCTGGGTAAAGTACCTGCCGCATTCGATCTTGGCGGCGTCGATGTAGGCGGACTGCCAGCTGGCACATTTCAGCTGTACGCCCTCGCTGGTCTTTTCCTCGTGGGCAAGCGTTACATTGCGCTGATTTTCGACACTGGCATAGGAAATGGACTTCGCCCGTTCGGCGATCTTTCCGGCGTAATCCTCCTTGATCTCGGGCCGGTTCCGGAACTCCCACCATTCGGCGTTCCCCATGAACCAGGGAAACTGCTGAAGGTAAAGCACATCCTCACCGAACATGCCGAGCGTTTCATCAAAGACATTATCGATGCCGTTGATGGCCGTTCCCATCAAACTGACGGACAAAATACCGATAATGATTCCCAGCATGGTCAGCAGGGCGCGCCCCTTGTTCTGGAAGACCGCTTTAAAACTGATCACAAAACTTTCATAGAGTTGATTAAACATCGCTTACTTCTTTTTCATGTTGTCTTCGTTGATCTTACCGTCCAGCATATGGACCACACGGTGTGCCCTTGCCGCAATATCATGTTCGTGGGTCACGAGAATGATCGTGTTCCCCTGCTCATGGAGTTTGTCGATGAGGTCCATGATATCGGAACTGGTCTTGCTGTCCAGATTCCCCGTCGGTTCATCCGCGAGAATAATGGACGGGTTGTTGACCAGGGCGCGCGCCACGGCGACGCGCTGGCGCTGACCGCCGGAAAGCTCGTTGGGATGATGGTACATGCGGTCGACAAGCTGCACGTTCTCAAGCGCGGTCCGTGCGCGTTCCATACGTTCCCTTTTGGGCACGCCCCCGTATATCAGCGGCAGTTCCACATTGTGAAGCGCCGTCATCCGCGGCAGAAGATTGAAAGTTTGAAAAATAAAACCGATCTTGTGGTTCCGGATGTAGGCCAGCTGGTCGTCGCCTGCCGTCCCGCTTTCATCTCCCTTTTCCCGGTGAATGGACTGCCCGTCAAGCTCGTAGCTTCCCTTCGTGGGCGTGTCGAGACAGCCGATAATGTTCATCAGGGTGGATTTACCGCTGCCGGAGGGACCCATGATGGAGAGATATTCGTTCTTCTCCACATCAAAGTCCACCCCGTTGAGCGCATGCACGTACACCTCCCCGATGTGATAGGTCCTGTATATATTCCGTAGTTGCAGTAATGCCATACTGTGTCCTTTTGTTACTTACGGTTGACCGTTCGTTTTCCGTTCATGCCTTCCTTTTTCTCCACTTCCGTGCCCGTCTGCAGATCAAAGGTCAGCGCCTGGTGGTCGCCGGTCACGATCACATCGCTGGTGTCAACACCGCTGACGACCTCGAAATAGTCCTCGCTGTTGATCCCCAGTTCCACGGGTACGGCACGGACGGTATCGGCATTCACCACGAAAACCACTTCCAGCAGTTCGGGTTTTCCTTTCATCTCCGTCATGTTTGTGTACACCTTATCCTCCGGCCGTACGGTAACGGCGCGAATGGGGATGGAGACGGCATTTTCCCTGCGGTCCGTAAGGATCTCTACCGTGGCGTTCATGCCGGAACGGATCTCTCTGGGGATATCGACCATTTTGACAATGACCTTGAAGTTGGTCACGGCGTTTTGCGTGCCGGTGCCGGTCGTGGTCGCCAGCTGCGATATCTCGGTGACGATACCGGGGAAGACCTTTCTTTCAAGGGCGTCAATTTCAATATCCACCGAATCTTCCAGCTCCACCTGAACGATATCGTTCTCATTGACGTCCACTTCCACTTCCATGCCGGAAAGGTCCGCGACCGTCATGATGATGTCCGCCTGGAAGGTCGATCCCATGGCGATCTCGCCTTTTTCCTTCTTCAGGCCGATGACCGTACCGTCAATGGGCGCCACCAGGGTGGTCTTACGGAGATTGTCCTTTGCCTGCTCAAGACGTGCGGATGCCTGTTCCAGGGTCGCGACCGCCTGTTCATACCTCGCCTTTGCCTGATCATACTGGGATTCACTGTAATTGTTGGTCTCATACAGCTTTTCCGCCCGGCGGAATTCCTTTTCCGCGACCTCTTTGGCGGACAGGCAGGAACGGTAGTAGGATCTTGCCTGGTCGACCTCGGCCTCATACATGACCTTGTCAAGCTGTGCAAGAAGATCGCCCTTTTTAACTTCCTGGCCTTCCTCCACATACAATTCCTTGATCTCCCCGGCCACATTCGCGGAAATATTCACATTGACCACCGGCTGAACGTTTCCGGCCGCATATACCTTTGATACGACCGTGCGCCGGGTAACGTCCTCCATCTGGACGGCAACGGCTTTCCCGCCGTCCTGTTTCAACGCAAAGAACAAAATAACCGCAAATACAGCTATTGCTGCAGCAATGATGATAATTTTTTTCTTCTTCATGGTCATTCCTATATTTTATCGATTAACTTTAATATTTCGGATTCGACGGCTTTCCGCGAATACTGGGCTTCCACAAGCGAACTTTCGGCGCTCAGCACGGCGATCTGCGCCTGCATTCTTTCCAGCATGGTGACCTCACCAAGCCGGTATTGCTGATCGACGATCTCAAAATCCCTTTTCGCCGAAACCAGCCGGCGCCGGTTGATATCGATCATGGAAGAATAGGTCCCGAACTGCGTATAAAGGTCCATGAGCTCCTGCTCAAGCACTCTTACCGTATTCCCAAGTTCAATCTCCGCCTGCTGCAGCTGGAGTTTTTTCTGCTGGACATTTTCCCGCCGGGACAGGCCGCTAAACAGGGTCCAGCTTGCCGTCAGACTCACCGAATTGACGGGATCCACCGAAGACTCCAGGGTGTTTGAATACTGGTACTGACCGGAGATACTGGGCAGGTACGATTCTTTTGAAGCGTTCAGGAGTACCCGGCTCATTGCTTTCTGAAGCTTTACGGTCCTGTATTCCGGATTCCGGACCAGCAGCATTGCTTTTGCCTGATCGTATTCCGGGATCCGTGTTTCATCAACGTTAATATCTTCCAGCTCCAGTTCCGCGCCGGGATCCCTCCCCAGCAGTACGTTCATGGAATGGACGTAGGACCGGTACAACTGCTTCTGGTTCAGGAGCTGCGATTCGAAATCTCCTTTCTGAGCCTCGGCTTTCAGCACGTCCGATTCCGTCACGACATCCATTTCAAACATCGCACGGGTCTTTTTGATATTTGCTTCCGCAGCCGCAATATTGGCCTCATAGACCCCGATCAGTTCCTTCTTGCTCAGGATCTGATAATAAAGGGAGCTTATACGGGAAAAGATCTCATTTTCCGTGTTTTCCCTTGCGGCGTGGCTGGCTTCCGCACTCATTTTTGAGGACCGGATCCCGGTATAGATACCGGGGCTGTACAGGGTCAGCCCCGCACTGAGTCCCATGCTTTTCCCCAGGTCCCACCGGGTCCGGCTGGAAGAGGAAATTCCCGAGGAGACCGAAACGTCGGGCATGATCGCGCTGTAGGACTGCCGCAGCTTCGATCGTCCGATCTCCGTATTCAGTGCGGACTGCCGCAGCGCGGGGTTGTTCTGCGCCGCAATGTCAATGCACTGTTCAAGATCAAGGGTTTCTCCGGATAATACGATTGCCGTACACATTGATAACAGGATCAATGATGTTTTGATTTTCATGTTCACCTCTCAACGGTTTCCGTTTCTCAGAGTTCTGTGTCTTCGTCCTCCACCTGGCGGATCTTGCCGATGCCCGCCTTTTCAAAGTTCGTTCGCGACGGGCTGCCTTTGTATTTTACGCTTCCGAGCCCGGCCATATTCACGTCAAGGCCCTCGAGGGCATACACCTGCGCGTTGCAGGCACCGGCCACGTCGATGCTGATATCCTTCACCATGAAATCATAGGCCCTGACATTTCCCGCACCGGCGCACTCAAGGTTGAAACGGTCGCTGCTTCCCCGCAGTTCGAGATTCCCGGCACCGGCCAGTTCCACATTGAACGTTTCCAGCACCAGTTCCGCATCCATATGCAGCGCCCCGGCGACATCAAGCTCCAGTTTCTCTCCCCTGAAAGGCTGCACGGCCTCGATATCGCATTCGCCGATGATCTGCATGTTCTCAATCCCGGAAAAGGACAGGTGCACATTCAGCACTTTCTGGTTTTTCGGCCATTTGATGCGGCTTCCGCTGAGCAGGGCTTTTGAACCGATATTCCCGAACTCACCCTCGACAGCGGCATCATTACCTGCCGTCGTGTCCACAACGTAGAGATACAGCGTTTCGTCCGTGACCCGGACGCGGAAAAGTTCCATCATGCTTTCATAGCTTTCAACTTCCGCCCGGCTTCCGCCGTTCTGGTCCAGCACGAGGTGAACCGGACCCGCGATCACAAGCGCGTCAAAAGGCTCAAGGTCGTAACGTTGCTTCACGATCTCACCGCTTATGCGGACGCGTTCGGCCCTGCCGGCTTCCACGTCGCAGCCGAAAAGCAGTAAGGTCATGAACAATGACACAAATATTTTCTTCATCTTATGCTCCCTGAATCTTCGGTTTAACATTATTTACTCCTTATCGATGATATTCCCGAAACGTTCGTCGAGACCTTTTCCGGACGTCCGGTATATACGATGGAGGACATCCCGGAACAGTTGGCGTCAAGCTTTTTGCTTGCGAACACCCGGATGTTACTGCTGCCGGAAGCGTTGGCCTCCACCTCTTCGCTCTTCAGGTTCAGCGCATCCAGACTGGATGCCCCGCTAAAATTCGCGTGTAAGTATTTGCAGCTTCCAAGGACATCGAAATCGGACGATCCGCTGGACCTGAGGACAAGTTTTTCTCCTTCCGTATCGAGATCGAAATCCGACGCGCCGGAAGCGATGACCGTCACATCCTTTGCCCTTACCCATACTTCCCCGTCGCTGGCGCCGCTGGCATTGATATACAGGGACGCCGCTTCGAACGCCGCGTTTTCCATATCGCTGGCCCCGGAGGCGTCGATCCTGATATTCTCTCCACGGATCTTTTTCATGGAAAGATCGGAAGCGCCGCTGGCGTTGACATTCAGATCCTTCACGGATAAGTCCGTCTGCATAAACAGGTCGCAGGCACCGGACAGCTGAACATCCTCTATATCTTTTACCGTCACGAATATTTTTAACATATGCGGGCGGTTCTGCCACAATATCCGGTTCACCCTGCGGTCCAGATAGACGTTCAGGGTCTTGCCCTTCCGGTCAATATTTACATAGGGCATGATCCCTTCGTAGGTCTCGATGACCAGCGCTTCCTTATCTCCCTGGCTCAGGTAAACGTCGATCTGTGTACGTACGTCCAGTTTGGTAAAAGCCTTTACTTCCACTTCATTCCTTGTCAGTTCGCCGCGCGCAACAATGCGTTTGGCAAAGCCTGCATTCACGAACAATAAACCGATGCACATGATGAATATGATGCGCTTCTTCATGTTTTCCTCCTAAATGTTTCTTTTTTTGTATTGGTATATCATTGCTGCAGCCGTATAACAGGCACCGGCAAAGCACAGCGCCAGCAGAAAGCGGTAATCCGCCAGTGCATATTTCAGGCTCAGGTCGCTTTCGATGTTGAGATTGCCCAGCAGGGAAAACAGGCCCGGGAAGATATCCGGCAGGACGACCGTGTTCCGGAACAGCCTTTCGATCATAAGGAATAACAGTTCGATCACTCCCAGCAACGCCGTTCCCTTGATGAACG
>JAGYLW010000086.1 GCA_018400915.1 Fidelibacterota bacterium | reverse complement strand
GTGCTCAGGATAAGGGACGCATAGGCCGGTTCGGCATCTTTGAGGGCCACCACGTGCAGGGTGTAGGCGATCCCCACCGCGCCGATCCCTCCGTAAAGGATGGCGGGGAGGGCCGGTTTCAGCGCATGCAGGCTGATGGGTTCAAAAAAGACCGCCACCAGTGCGCTGAGCACCGCACAGACAAAGAACTGGATGATCGAAAGCCGGATAGGACCGACGCGCCGGGAATAATGTGCGATGAAGAGGAAATGCACCGCCCACAGCACCGCGCAGAGGAGTTCAAAAAGATCGCCCCGGGCGATGGTGAACGATCTTGTGACGGACATGAAATAGACACCCGACAGCGCGATCGCGATGCTTATCCATACGCTCTGCCGGGTCTTGTGTCCCAGAAAGATCCCGAAGACCGGGACCAGGATCATGTATAACGCCGTGATGAAACTCGCCTTTGCCGCCGTGGTGGTCTTGAGGCCGATCTGCTGGGCGCTGACGGCCAGGAAAAGAAAAAGCCCCACGATCAGGCCGGCGGTCAATACGGTCTTCAGCCTCACTTCGATCTTCGCTTCCTCCCTGCGGGTCAGATACAGTACCGGAAGCAGGCAGAGCACCCCCAGGCCGAAACGGGCGGCGGAGTAAAGAAAGGGGCCGATATGGCTCATGCCGTCACGCTGGGCGACAAAACCCATTCCCCAGAGGATGGCGGCCGTGACGAGCATCATATTGGTTTTCATCATTTTGCTTATCATGGCGAAAGATAGAGAAGCCGGGAGAAAAAACAAAAAAATTATGAGGAAAATATTAAATGATCGTTGACATTGAGGCACGATTTGAGCTAACTTTGAACGTTGTTTGAATCGCGTGAATTTAACACAAAAATGCATTGATTCAAGTGGTTGTAAAATATAACATTAGAGGGGATGAAACGGACAGCGCTGTTACAGCGTTTTCGTATTTATACGGGAAAATTTTTTCTGACCTTATTATTTCCAATACATAACGCGTAAGGAGAACATGTTAAATAACAAGAATATCGTGATCGGGATCGCCGGGTCCGGTGGCGACGGTGTCATTTCTGCAGGTGAAATTCTTGTCAATGCGGCATCGAGCGAAGGGCTTTTCGTCTTTATGCTGAAAAGCTTCGGTGCGCAGATACGCGGCGGAGAAAGCTCGGTACGGGTGCGCATGAGCGATCTTCCCGTGCAGTCCCAGGGCGACCGCATCGATATCATGGTCGTTCTGAGCTGGAGCAATTTCAATCGTTTTAAGAACGAGCTTCTGCTTGAGGAAAAGGTGATCATTATCAGCGATGCCGATGATCCCATGTCCGACAAGGACGTTCCCTTAAGCGAGGAGCAGCGGCAATACTGGTATAAGATTCCCTTCAACAAATTGTCCGAGGAACAGACCGGCGGCCGGCAGTCGAAGAACATCGTGATGCTTGGCGCGATCTCCGAGCTCTTCTCGCTCCCGAAACAGGCGCTCCGGAAGTCCATTGAAAAAATATTCCGGAACAAACCCCCCGAAGTGACGGAAAGCAATATCAAGGCAATGGAGGCCGGCACCGCCTATGTTCAGGAACATGTCGAAAAAACCGATCCGCTGGCCTTTGAGTACGAAAGCCGTGAAGCCCGGCTGGTTATGCAGGGGAACGAAGCCATCGCGATGGGCGCTATCTATGCGGGGCTTGATTTTTATGCGGGATATCCCATCACCCCCTCCACGGAGATCATGGAATGGATCTCCCGTTATCTGCCGCAGCGGGACGGCATCTCCATGCAGATGGAAGATGAGCTTGCGTCCATCAACGCCATCCTCGGGGCATCCTTTGCCGGGAAAAAAGCCATGACGGCCACCTCCGGTCCGGGCATCTCCCTGATGAACGAAGGGATCGGCCTGGCATCCATGGCGGAACTTCCGGTCGTGATCGTCAACGTACAGCGCGGAGGCCCCTCAACGGGACTGCCGACCAAGACGGAGCAGGCGGATCTCATGCAGGCCATATGGGGCTCTCACGGGGATTCCCCCCGGGTCGTCATCGCGCCCTGCGATGTGGAAGACTGTTTCGACAGCACCGTGCTTGCGTTCTATATTTCCGAAAAATACCAGATGCCGGTCATTATCCTGTCCGACCAGTTCATCGGGCACCGAAAGGAATCCATCAATCCCAAGGCCATCCGCGGAGGGAAGACCGGTTTCCGCAAGATATACCACCGCGACATCCCGACGGATGCGGAGCTTCAGGATTACCACCGTTTCCGCAACACGGAGAACGGTGTCTCGCCGATGAGCTATCCGGGCATTAAAGGCGGGGAATACCTCGGATCGGGGATTGAACATGATGAAAAAGGAAACCCCCGCAGCGATGCCGGCAATCATGCCAGGATGACCGAGAAACGCTGGCGGAAAATGGATTATATTAAAAAGGAATTCCGTTTCGAACGGTTTTACGGGCCCAGGGAGTCAAAACTCGGCATCATCGCCTGGGGTTCCACAAAAGGAGCGGTAAAAGAGGCCGTCAACAAGGCGAATGCGATGGGGATCCCGGTCTCGGCGCTCATTCCCCAGCTGATCTATCCCTTCCTCATCGAACCTTTCAAGGAATTCATCCAGAACAAGAACCGCGTCATTATCCCGGAATTGTCCTATGCGGGTCAGTTCCGGCGATACCTGAGAGGTTTTGTGCGCTTTGCGCAATACGGCGTGAGGGTGATCCCCCTGAGAAAAACGGGCGTAGCGCCGTTCGCGGTGGAGGAGATCCTGGAAAAGATCATTGAAGAATGGAAAGACATGGAGGCCAGACGATGAGTGAAACCACAGAAAAGACAATGAGCGCCCGTGATTATAAAAGCGACTTAAAACCGATCTGGTGTCCGGGATGCGGGAATTTCGGTTTTCTGAACGCCCTGTACCTGACCTTTCAGGAATTGCAGCTGCAGCCGGAGAATACGGCTGTGGTTTCCGGGATCGGCTGTTCAAGCCGCCTTCCGGGGTATGTGAAAACCTATGCCTTCAACGGCGTGCACGGCCGGGTCCTTCCCTTTGCCTCCGGCGTGAAAATGAGCCGTCCGGAAACCACCGTCATTGCGGTCGGCGGTGACGGCGACGGCTTTTCCATCGGAGCGGGGCATATCGGCCACGCGGCAAGAAAGAACATCAACATCACCTATGTCGTGCTTGACAATAATATCTACGGGCTGACCAAGGGACAGGCCTCACCGACCACGCCGCTGGGCGTGAAAACGAAGACCACCTACTACGGCAACATGGGCATGCAGTTCAATCCCGTCCGGATGCTCATCGCCTACAAGGCATCCTTTGTCGCAAGGACCTTTTCCGGGGACCCGAAGCATATCAGGAAGGTCCTTGTCGAAGCCATCCGGCACAACGGCTTTTCCTTCGTGGAGGTATTGTCCCCCTGCGTGACCTTCCGCGGAAAAGACCAGTTCAAGATCATCCGCGACAAGGTCCGCTACCTGGACGAGCAGCATCATGCGGACAATGAACTGGAGGCCTTCGATGTCGCCAATGACGAGAAAGAGCTTGCGCTGGGAGTGATCTATAAGAAACCGCGGCCCACCTATGACGAGATCATCAATGCCGATGTCACCACGAAGGCCAAGGCCGTTTCCCATGGCAAGCCGAAAGTCAACAAGCTGATGGACCAGTTCAAACCGTAGGGGATGCGTACGGATTTCAACGAAAAGGCATTTACCGAAAGGACCGTTGCGCTGATCCGGAAAAGTTCGTGTGAACTTCCGGACGATATCCGGGATGCCCTGCAGAAGGCGAAAAATGCCGAAGCAAGGCAAAGCACGGCCCGGGATATCCTGGACACTATCCTGGAAAATGTACAGGCGGCAAAAGCACAGCAGGCCCCGCTCTGTCAGGATACGGGGCTGCCGGTGTTCTATGTGGATCATCCCGCGGATATTTCCACCCGAAGGCTAAAGAAATGCATACGTACGGCTGTTGCATCCGCAACAAAACAGGGCTGTCTGCGTCCCAATGCCGTGGATGCCCTGAGCGGCGTCAACAGCGGCGATAATCTGGGCGAAAAGATCCCGGCCTTTTCCTTTACCGAATGGGACAAGGCGGAGGTCCGTGTGCGCTGCCTGCTGAAAGGCGGCGGCAGCGAGAATGTATCCGCCCAGTACAGCCTTCCGCGTTCGGACCTTTTTGCCGGACGCGATCTTGACGGTGTTGCCGCCTGCGTGGTGGACGCCGTGGTCAATGCGCAGGGAAACGGCTGCGCGCCGGGGATCATCGGCGTGGGGATCGGCGGGGACCGCGTGAGCGGAATGGAAACCGCATAAGCGCAGCTGCTGCCGGCTTGACGATAAGAACGACAATGATGTGCTGGACAAGCTGGAACGCTCTTTGCATCGCTCGCTGAACAAGCTGGGGATCGGGCCCATGGGGCTCGGCGGCAAAAGCACGGTGCTGGGTGTGAAAGCCGGTGCCGCGCACCGGATACCGGCGTCTTTCTTTGTCTCCGTATCCTACATGTGCTGGGCCTGCCGAAGGGCCGAAATGCATTATGAATGCTAAAACACATATTGTGAAGCAACGAAGATGACCTTGCAGAAAAAAACCCTTACACTGCCTGCCGGAAGTGCGGAGATACGGCAACTGCGCGCCGGCGATGAAGTCTTGTTATCGGGCAGGATCGTTACAGGCAGGGACCGTGCGCACCGCTGGCTGGTCGAAGCGCAGCCGGAGGCGCTCCGCCCCTTTCTGAAGGACGGCGCGATCTATCATTGCGGGCCGGTCATGACGTACCGGAACGGCGAATGGCAGTGCCGGGCGGCGGGCCCGACCACATCCCTGCGGGAAGAACCCTACCTGGCGGATATCGTCCAGGAATATCAGCTTCGCTGCATCATCGGAAAAGGGGGCCTGGGGGAGCGCAGCGCCGAAGCCCTGCGGAATTCTCCGGCCGTTTACCTGAGCGCCGTCGGCGGAGCGGCCGTGTGTTATGCCAATACGGTGACCGCCGTCGAAAACGTATTCGAGCTCGAAGCCTTCGGGATGCCGGAGGCCATGTGGGTCCTGCGGGTCCGCGATTTCCCGCTGATCGTCAGCATGGACGCCTACGGCAACTCGCTGCACCGCGACGTCGAGACCCGGAGCAGGGAATCGCTGGCTTCCGTCCTGGAAGCGATGGAAAGATCCTTCTGAAAAGACAATATTAAAGGGCAAAGTCCCCGGGTAGACGGTCCGGAGCGCGACCCTTCCGGCCTTTCCGTTTGTTGACGGATCCGTGACGGACGTTAGCACAGCGTCTTGTGCAGTGTTTTTTTACCCGGGCTAAAAATTCCTTACGCTTTCTGTTTATTCTTTGTACTTTCGCACATGGCAACAAAAGCGCGCGTCATTGTCGGCATGAGCGGGGGAGTGGACAGCAGTGTGGCCGCCCGCCTTCTGCAGGAGCAGGGGTACGAGGTGCTGGGCCTCACGCTTCGCCTTGCGGATCCTTTTATCCGCGGGGAAAGCAAGCAGTCCCGCGTTGTCGAACGTGCCCGCACGGTCTGTGAACGGCTGGGTATTGAACATTGTGTCGAGGATCGTACGGATGCCTTTGACACCTGTGTCGTAAGGTATTTCGCCGATGCGTATTTTGAAGGCAGTACCCCCAATCCCTGCGTGCAGTGCAATGCGCGGGTGAAATGGAGAGCGCTGCTGGAGATCGCGGACGAAAGGGACGCCGGCTACGTGGCAACGGGGCATTACGCCCGCATCAGCAACGAGCACGGGCGTTTCCGGCTTCTGAAGGGACGGGACACTCTGAAGGATCAGTCGTATTTTTTATGGCGCCTTAACGCGAAACAGCTTTCCCGGACCCTTTTTCCGCTGGGCGACCTTACGAAGGCCGCCGTGCGCACACTGGCCGGGGAACAGGGCCTGCCTTCGGCCGGACAGTCCGAGAGCCAGGACATCTGTTTTATCAACGACAATAACTACAAGGCATTCCTCGGGAAATATTTTCCCGGCCGCGCGGCAAAGGCCGGCGAGGGTGTTTTTATCGACAAGGACGCGAGGGTCCTCGGCCGGCATCCGGGATATCACCGTTTTACGGTCGGACAGCGAAAGGGGCTCGGCATTGCGCTGGGCAAACCGGTTTACGTGCGGCAGATCGACGCGGAGAAGAACACCGTTCTGCTCACAGATGCGTCCGGGATGGAGGATACGGGATGCCGGGTCACGGATACCCACTGGATCGGAATGCAGAGGCCGCACAGGGGCATGGACGCCGAAGTGAAGATCCGCTACCGAAACAAAGCGGTTTCCTGCAGCATTGAACCTTCGGGAAAGGATAACTATCTCGTCCGTTTCGCCCGGTCCCGGAAAGCGGTCACGCCCGGGCAGTCCGCCGTTTTCTACGACGGGGACCGGG
>JAGYLW010000085.1 GCA_018400915.1 Fidelibacterota bacterium | reverse complement strand
GTTCGGGATGACATGATAAATAATCCGTGTAATTCGTGTAATTCGTGGTTCTCGTCTCAACAACTCAACAACTCAACGACTACACAGATTTGAGGGGAGGGGATCAGGATTTTCGGTCGGCGATCTCGAAATCCGCCCGTGCGCGTTTAATGTCCGTGCGGATCACGCGGACGGTCACATCATCCCCCATCCGGTGGCGGGTTTTTGTGCGTAGCCCTTTAAGGATATGTTTCTTTTTGTCGTAATCCCAGATATCTTTCTTCAGCGTATCGATATGGACGAATCCTTCGACAAAAATATCCTTCAGCTCCACCCAGAAACCGTGTTGTGCCACTCCCGAGATCGTGCCGGGGAAAACCTCGCCGATGCGGGTGCTGATATAGCGCATCTGCTTGATCTTATGATATTCGCGTTCCGCCTGCAGCGCACGCAGTTCCGCTTCGGAACACAGCTTTGCGATATTCTTCAGCTGTTTCTTCATTTCCGGTTTCAGTGCTTCATTGCGAAGGTAATTTTTCAGCAGGCGATGCACCATCATGTCGGGATAGCGCCGTATGGGCGAAGTGAAATGGGTATAGTCCTCAAACGCCAGACCGAAATGGCCGACGGGCCTGACACTGTATTTCGCCTTGGTCATGGTCCGCAGCGCCGTACGCATGATGTAGGAACTTTTGTTCTGTTTCATCACCTTTTCAAGGGCTTTCTGGAATTTTTTCGAGGTCACCGGAAGTCCGAAAAAGGATGCCTGTATGCCGAACGCGTCCATCAGGGAGAACCATTCGTAAATACTGTCCGCCTCCGGGATATCATGGATGCGGTAGATAAACGGAACGTTCGTGCCGCGCGTGCGCGCGTAATTGGCGACACTCTGGTTGGCAAGCAGCATGAACTCTTCCACAATATGGTGCGCCCACAAACGTTCGCGGATGCGTATCCTTACCGGCACGCCGTTCTCGTCAAGCTCATATACCGGCTCCGGAAGATCGAAATCGATACTTCCCTCTTCCTGGCGCTTTTTCTGCAAAAGCTTCGCCAGGCGGCTCATTGCCGTTAACTTTTCATGATAGGGGCCTTTCCCGCTGTCGAGGATATTCTGTACGTCCTCATATGCAAAACGCCTGCGGCTGTGGATGATCGAGGAAGTAATGTCGTAGGACAGCACCTCGCCACCTTTGGAGACTTTCATGATCGCGCTCATGGCCAGCCGGTCGGTATCCGGCTTCAGGGAGCACAGGTCCGTGCTCAGTTTCTCCGGCAGCATATTGATCACAAAATCCGTAAAATAGACCGAGGTTCCCCGTTTCAGGGCGTCCCTGTCCAGCGGGGTGTTCATGGGCACGTAATGGCTCACATCCGCGATATGCACGCCCAGAAGATAATTTCCCTTGTTGTCCTGTTCAATGGAAACGGCATCGTCAAAGTCACGCGCGTCCTCCGGATCGATGGTAAAGCATTCAAGATCCCGCAGGTCCCGCCGCAGGGGATCGTCGGGGATCTCAAATTGTATCGCTTCCACCTGTTGCAGAGTCTCCGGCGAGAATTTTTCCGGAATATTGTACTTGTTCGCAACCAGTACGGCATCAAATTCAGACTTGCGCTCCGTACCGACAATGCTCTTGATCTTTCCGCGGTGACGCTGTTTCCCGCTTCCCCATTCCGTGATCCCGGCGATGATGTATTCACCCTCTTTGGGGTGGTAACCGTTCATATCATCGATAATGATCTCCGAACGCAGGTGATGGATCGCCGGGACGGCGAGCTTCTGACGCTGCAGTTCGTGAAACGTGCAGATGAATTCATTTTTCCCTCGCCGGATGATCCGTTTGACCCTTCCTTCCGCCTCTCGGTTCCCCCTTGCTTTCCGCAGCAGGGTTACGGCAACCGTATCGCCGTGAGCGGCATTGGAACTATTCTCTTCCGCAATGTAGATCTTTTCGTTATCCTGCGTATGCACGAACGCAAAACCCCGCGGATGCAGGTCGATGGTCCCGGTTATTTCCTTACCGGCGGAACTTAAACCGTATTTACCGCCCTTGTACCGAAACAGTTTGCCCTCGTTGCCGAGTTTTTTGACCGTATTGCGGAAAGCGGGGTATTCTTCTTTTCCGATCCGCAGTTGCTTTGCAAGATCCGTGATCCGGAGCTGTTGCTGAGGATTTTCCCTGAAGTACGATAATATCATTTCAGAATTGTTTTTCATTGACCGAAGATACATTAAAAATACCGGTTTTAACAAGGATTTATCTGAATAATTTCAATGTTTGCCGGGAAGGCGGGTATCTGCGGGAAACCTGAAAATTAAGAATTGAGAATTGCATAAAGGAAGCAAAAGATGTTATATTTAGCAGATATAACGATGGCACATAATTTTATGGCCATTCCCCGTTTTTTTCTGGTGATCATGAAGATAAAGGATCTGTTATGGCAAGATACGCATCAAAGATCGGCCGGGTTATCGGCATCATCCTTATCGCGGCCATTGTAGGAGGGGCTCTGGGACATCTGTTCGCCGGTTTACTGCCCGAAGGATCGGTAAAGGATTTCTTTTCGGTGAATTTCCCCATCGGTTTCAATACCTTTACGCTGAATCTTTACTTTATTGAACTTTCTCTCGGCTTTCGTATCCATGTCAATTTCCTGAGCGTTATCGGCGTACTGGTAGGGTATTACATACTGCGCTTTATCCGCACGTAAAAAAGAGGTTTTCATGCATTCGATCCTTTCTGATTTTATCCGTCAATATGAAAGCACCCGCGATCTCAACATCATGGTCACCGTGGATACCTCCTGGCTTGAGGACCATGTCCGGAAGCAGTCCTCCGTGAAGGGTCCCCTGTCCGGAAAGACGGTCGTTGTCAAGGACAACATCAATGTCAGGGGACTTCCCTGTACCTGCGGCAGCGCGTTTTTAAAAAACTACGTTTCTCCCTATAATGCGACGGTGATCGAGCGCATTATGAAAGCCGGGGGGATTATCGCCGGAAAAGCAAATATGGATGAATTCGCCATGGGATCCTCCACGGAATATTCCGCCATGGGGGCGACCCGTAATCCGGCGGCACCCGATCATGTTCCCGGAGGCTCAAGCGGGGGGTCCGCCGCCGCCGTTGCAGCGGGACTTACCGATTATGCCCTTGGCTCGGATACGGGCGGTTCCATCCGGCAGCCTGCCGCCTTCTGCGGGGTTGTGGGACTGAAACCCACCTACGGGCGGGTTTCACGCTACGGGTTGACGGCTTTTGCCTCCTCTCTCGACCAGGTCGGCCCGCTCACCCGCACGGTCCGGCAGTCCGCGGAACTCCTGCAGGTCATTGCGGGAAAGGACGCATGCGACGCAAGCTCTTCGGAGACCGAAACGGAAGACTACCTTGCCGGCCTCGAAAAAGACACCGTGCGATCGGTCGGCGTTCCTTTCCATCTGCTTGAAGAAGGACTGCACCCGGAGGTAAAAGCCCGTTTTGACGAAACGGTGCGAATCCTGGAAAAGCACGGAAAAAAGATCGTTGAAATATCGCTTCCGCATCTCCGGTATTCCATTGCGGCTTACTATATTCTTGCCACCGCGGAGGCATCCAGCAACCTTGCACGTTTTGACGGCGTCCGCTACGGAAGCCGGAACCCCGGGAACGGCAGCACGATCGACGATTTTTATGCGGAAAACCGGGAATACGGCTTTGGTCCGGAAGTAAAAAGGCGCATCATGCTCGGGACCTTTGTCCTCTCCTCCGGCTATTACGACGCTTACTACGCAAGGGCGCAGAAGGTGCGGCGGCTTATCTACGAGGACTTTCAGAAGGCCCTGAACAAGGCCGACGCCATTCTGTTGCCGGCCACGCCGAATCCCCCCTTCCGCCTCGGCGAACATCTGGATGATCCGATGGCGATGTATCTGAGCGATATCTTCACGGTCTCCGTCAACATCGCCGGGATCCCGGGGCTTTCCGTGCCCGCCGGACATACGCAGGACGGCCTCCCGGTCGGCATACAGATCCTGGGCGGTCTGTACGAAGAATCCAAGGTCCTTCAGCTGGGGAATACTCTGGAATCGCTGCAGTAGCGGCAGAAAGATCCGGTGAACAACGACGTGAAAAACACAGCTCATATTTCCTGCGGTTTACGTTTTTTGGCGCGGATGCGGAATGTTCTCGTCCTCGTTCTGCTGACGCTTCCCTTCTGGCTTTCCGCTAAACCCGCGGACATCCGGCAGGCGGAACCGTTCAAAAAACCTTTCAGCACCGCAGCCCCGCTTGCCCGGCCGGTGCGGGACCTCAGCTACCTTTCCGGGAACGGTCATTTCCTGATCCACTATGACACTTCCGGCTATCATGCGGTCCCTCCGGAATACACGGCCAGCGATTCCGTTCCCGATTTTGTGGTCTTTGCGGCGCAGTATCTCGAAGACTCCTACGGGGTCCTGCACGACTCCCTGGGTTTTAAGCTTCCTCCTGCGGACCACGAAAATTCCCCGGAGATCGACGTTTATTTTTCCTCCTATTTCAACAGCTACGGGGAAACCTTTCTGGAAAGCGAGATCGAAACCGATGTGTGGACCAGCTATCTGACGCTGAGCACGAAGCTTTCGGATTCATCGGCCTATTATACGCCGGGACTCGAGGGACTGAAGGTCACCTGCGCCCATGAGCTGTTCCATGTTTTCCAGCTGGGGTACATTTTCCGTGACCAGGACTACTTTTACTTTGAGATGTCCTCCGTCTGGTTCGAGGAATACATGTATCCGGAAGTGGACGACTACCACAGCTATTTTAACCAGTACAGCAGCAACTGGGATTATGCGATCGACCACAGCAGCCTTGACTACAACAACGTGGGATTTAACCTTTATATCGATGCACGTCACTCCGTTCCCGGGGACAATATCATTACGGCGATCTGGGACCGGGTCCTTTCGGAACCGGCGCTGGATGCGATCCGGACGGTCCTTACCGCCCGCGGAGGGGGATTTGCCGATGCCCTGTGCAACTGGGGAAGCGCCCAGGTGCTGTGCTATCCGTATGCGGCGGAGAATTTCGCCTGGCCTTTCAACGATGCGGAGACACTTCCCACGATCTCCTTTTCCCGCTATCCCGAAAACGTGATCACCGAACTGCAGGCGGAAGTGAGTTTATCCTCTTCGCCGATGGCCTCCTATTACAAAATAACGGAGATGCCCGGCGAGGCGGTCATCTTTGACATCGGCCTCTCCGAAGGGATCTCAGCCAAGCTTATTTGCCTCGACGGGATGCAGAGCAGGGTCTATGCCGTCGGGGATGCGCCCTATGTGATCGATGCCGGACGCTATGAAGACTGCATCCTCGTCGTGGGGTCCGACCGTGAGGACGCCTCCGCCCGTATCGACCTGACACCGGCCCCGGCCGACCTCATCACTTCCCTGTATCCCAATCCCGGGTCTCCGGAGACACCGGTGCATATCGAATATGTGCTGACGCAGGACCAGCAGTCCCTGCGCATGGCCGTTTACGACCTGCGGGGACGACCTGTCCTCCGGCGGGACCTTCAGGAGGATCTCCGGCTTCAGGGTTTCCATACCCTGGAACTGGACCTGCGTTCCCGCAACCTTGCAAGCGGCATCTATATTTTTACGCTGCGGACCGATACCAAGGTACTGACGAAA
Organism: Fidelibacterota bacterium; assembly: GCA_018400915.1. GTDB lineage: Bacteria > Fidelibacterota > Fidelibacteria > Fidelibacterales > Fidelibacteraceae > M50B103. The sequence continues at coordinate 805 of JAGYLW010000085.1, read as the reverse complement.
AAAATGACCTTTATCAGATAATATGAAATTCCGGACCATTGCCGACTCCGCCGAAAGCAGGATCAGTATAAAGGGAAGCAAATTCCTGGGATACGCATTCCCCGTAAAGAACGAGGAAGCAATTACCACATATCTGGGAACCGTCCGGAAACAGCATTACGATGCCACACATCACTGTTTCGCCTGGCAGCTCGGCTACGGCACGGGAGTCCGTTTCCGGTATCACGACGACGGCGAACCGTCGGGGACCGCCGGGAAGCCCATCCACCGGGCGATAACGAAAAGAGCGCTGACAAACGTACTGGTGATCTCCGTACGGTATTTCGGCGGCACGAAACTGGGAACGGGGGGACTCCTACGCGCCTACGGGCGCTCAGCCGCCGAAACGCTGAATGCGGCCCGGGTCCGGACTGTGGAGGAGGGTGTCAGGATACGTTTCCGGGGCGCTTATGAACAGCATCCGCATATTTTGCGGACCCTCAATGCCTTTCATGTGATCCGCCTGGACCAGGATTTCGGGGAGGGCGTTACCGTCGTCGCCGAAGTGGACGAACATGACACGGAAAAGGTGCTGAGGGATATCAGGAACGCCACCCGCGGCGAGGTTCGCGGCGAGATCTGTGAGACATAAGCAGCGCATTTCCCGGTTATTAATGATGAATAACGCGTTATGCGTTTGTCAACCCGCAGCCTGCCCCGGCGAATGTCGGGGGATAAAACGCCGAGTCGTTAATCTGTTAATCTGTTGATTTGTTAATTTGTTAATTTGTTAATTTGTTGTTGAATTGTTGAATTGTTGAGACGA
>JAGYLW010000084.1 GCA_018400915.1 Fidelibacterota bacterium | reverse complement strand
ATCATTAGCCCGGTACGAAGTGCCGGGACCGCTCCAACGCCGGAACCCAAAAAAAACCTAAAAAGTCATTGTATCTCAGGCAAAAAATCACGATTTTCGCAAGTGGCACGGCAGCAGATAAAATATCAATTCTATTTTCTCTAAAAACAAGAGGATACACATGTCCAACAAAGCGCAAAGCGGCGTTAATATTGATCTGGGGAATCAATGTTCGCGCACGGCCTTCGCATGGGCGAAAAAAACCTTTGGGAACCGTCCGGCCGGCGAGGGCAGTCCGGTCCCCGGCCTTGACGGCGCCTTTTCCAATATCATGGATTTCCGCGGCGTGAAGATCGGCATGTCCTCCGACGGGATCGGCACCAAGATCGAAGTGGCGGAACGGACCGGCATCTACGATACGCTGGGATACGACCTCATCGCCATGACGGCCGATGACCTGGCCGCGAACGGAATGGAAACCGTGAACCTGACCAATATCCTTGATGTCGATCATCTTGACCATGCCGTGGTGGATGCCCTGATGCGGGGGCTGCACGATGCCGCCGGGGCGGCGAATATCGTGATCACCGGCGGGGAGATCGCGGAACTGGGCGGGCGTATCTGCGGATACGGCAGGGGAATGCATTTCAACTGGTGCGCCGCCGGGACCGCCGTGCTTCCGGAAGGCACGGAGCCGGTTGACGGCAGCGGGATCAGCGCCGGGGACGCGGTGATCGCTCTGAGAAGCCGGGGGTTCCGGAGCAACGGGTTTTCACTTCTGAGGAATGTTATGCGGGAGCATTTCGGGGACGCCTGGCATCATGAGGCCTATGATGAGCACAGGACCTGGGGCGAGGTCCTGCTGACCCCTTCACGGATCTATTCGCCGCTGATCGCCGGATTGCGGAGATCCGGCTGCGGGCTGAAGGGCATTGCGCACATTACCGGCGGCGGCCTGGGAGATAATCTGGCACGGGTCCTGAAACATTCCGGCAGGGGGGCGGAACTGACGGATGTTTTTGCGCCGCTGCCCTTTATGAAGGAAGTGCAGCGGATCGGGAAGATCAATGAAGCACAGGCCTACCGGCTCTGGAACATGGGGAACGGGATGCTCATCGTGGCGGACAAAAAAGAGGCCGGCCGTATTCTCTCGTACGCGAAAGCAGAGGGATATGCGGCAAAGATCTGCGGAAGTATCACTGCAAAAACGCAGATCGTGCTGGAAACAAAGGGGCTTGGTCCGCAGAAGATCATTTATGGATCCTGAGCACAAGGCACGCCATGCATGCCCTGACCGAATGATAAAGGAGAAAACTTGAGATCCCATACGATCCAGCTGATGCTCAGGGAACGCTTCCGGGACAATGCCGGAGCCTCCCTTGAGCGCGATGCAAAACGGTATTTTCAGATCAGAACGGGGAAGGTGAGGACCTCAAAGGTCTTCACGGTCGTGACGGACAAACACGAAGGCGAGATCCGGGAATTCGCCGGGAAAGCGCTGAAGGACCCCCTCCTTCATGATATGTATATCGGCGACCTTTTTAACGCCCGGGACTACCGGCGTTACCTGTACCTGGGCAAGCTGCCCGGCGTAACCGATGACGAAGGTGTTTCCGCACAAAAGACCTTTGCCGATTTTTTTCATCAGGCGCCGGCGGACGGGGAGCAGTTTATCTTTACCAGCGAGCTCTTCTATTTTGAACAGGCGCTGGAGCGGGAGGCCCTCGAGACCCTGGCCCGGGACATGCTGGGCAATCCGCTGATCAATCATATTGAGTACGGTACCCCGAAGCGCCGCATCGACTATGTCCCGACGGTAAGGATCGAAAGCTCCGTCCGCATCCGGAACCTGCCGGTCGGTCTTGATGACCGGGAACTAAGCGCATTGTCCGAAAAAATGCTCCTGTCGCTGGACCTGAAAGAGATGCAGGCCGTCCGGAAGTATTACCTGGATGAAAACACTCAAAAACTGCGGCGGGAACACGGCATGCCGCCGGATCCCACCGATTGTGAACTGGAAATCTTCGGGCAGACCTGGAGCGAGCACTGCAAGCATAAGGAATTCAACGCCCTCATCGATTATAAGGATCTGGAGACCGGCGAGGAAAAGCGTATCGATTCGCTTTTCAAGACTTATATTACCCGTTCTACACAGATCATCCGCGAGCGCTTCGAAAAAGCGGGAAATAACTGGATCCTGAAAGTATTCAACGACAATGCCGGCGTGGTGAAGATCGACGACGAGAACGTATTTATCTGGAAAGTGGAGACGCACAACAGCCCTTCGGCACTGGATCCCTACGGCGGTGCCCTTACCGGTATTGTCGGAGTGAACCGCGATCCGATGGGAACCGGCATCGGCGGAGGCAAATGCCTGTTCAATACCGATGTTCTCTGTTTCGGTTCTCCCTATTACAAGGGGGAGCTTCTCGAAGGACAGCTGCATCCGCGGCGCATTATGGCCGGCGTGGTCAGGGGGATCGAGGATGGCGGCAATAAATCGGGCATCCCCACCGTGAACGGTTCCATTGTCTTTGACGACCGTTACCGGGGGAAACCGCTGGTCTATTGCGGCACCGCCGCCGTGATGCCCATGGAGTACCGGGGAAGGCCTTCCTGGGAAAAAAGGATCGATCCCGGGGACCGCATCGTCATGGCGGGGGGACGCATCGGAAAGGACGGCATCCACGGAGCAACCTTCTCTTCACTGGAGATCGACGAGCATTCGCCGCGTTCCGCTGTGCAGATCGGATCGCCGATCACCCAGAAGAACCTTTCGGACTTCATGGAATGCGCCGCGAAAGAAGGTTTGTTGAAATGCTCCACCGACAACGGCGCCGGCGGCCTCTCCTCGTCGGTCGGCGAACTTGCCGGGATCAGCGGGGGGGCGGTCGTGGAGCTGGAGAAGGCGCCGCTCAAATATCCCGGCCTGCAGCCCTGGGAGATCTTTGTCTCCGAATCGCAGGAACGCATGACCTTCGTGGTGGAGCCGGAAAATACGCGGGCATTGTTTGCGATGGCGGAGAAATTCGAGGTGGAGGTCAGCGACATCGGATATTTCACGGACAGCGGCTATCTGGACGTCCGGTACCGGAACAAACCCGCCGCCTGGCTCGACCTTGATTTCCTGCATCACGGCGTTCCGAAGAAGCATATGCAGGCGGAATGGAAAGCGCCCCGGCTTAAAGAGCCCCGGGGGCTGGACGCCGATCATAACGATATTCTCCTGAAGCTCATGGGAAGCCTGAACATCGCTTCCAAAGAAAGCGTGATCCGTGTCTACGATCACGAGGTCAAGGGGAAGACCGTCGTGAAGCCGCTGATGGGAACGGGCGGCAGGGCGCCTCAGGATGCCGCGGTCCTGCGCCTGTACCACGACCGTTATACCGGCGTGGCGGTGTCGAACGGCATTATCCCGCGCTACGGGGACATCGATCCCTATGAAATGTCCGCCGGCTCGTTTGACGAAGCGGTGCGGCAGATCATCGCGGTCGGCGGCAGGCTGCCGGACCCGGAGAAGGAAGAAGGCATTTTCTGGACCGTGAATGACAATTTCTGCGTTCCGGATTCGCTTTACGATCCGGTCCGGAATCCCGATGGCAAACAGAAACTGGCCAAACTGGTCAGGATGAATGAAGCGCTCTTTGATATGGCGACCTTCTTCAATATCCCGATGACCTCCGGGAAGGACAGTATGAAGAATGATTTCAAAAAGGGGGATATCCGGATCTCGGTGCCCCCGACGATCCTGTATTCCATGGTCGCGAAGATCGACGATGTGCGGCGGACGGTGACCTCGGATTTTAAAAAGCCCGGCGATATCATCTATATGGCGGGAAAGACCTATAATGAACTCGGCGCTTCGGAGTGTTATGCGCTTTTCGGCATCACGGGCGCCAATGTCCCCCGCGTAAGGAAAGAAGATGCCATGCGCGTCTACCGGAAAATGATGGCGGCCGGTGAGCGTTCCCTGATCGAATCCGCACACGACATTTCCGACGGGGGGCTCGCGGTCGCGCTGACGGAATGTGCTTTCGGCGGAAATACCGGCTGTGACATCAATATCCCCGTTACGGAGACCGGCCCCCTTGCCGAACTGTTCTCGGAATCGCATTCCCGTTTTGTGATTACGGTGAGGCCGGAAAATGCGGATGCTGCGGAGAAGATTTTCGGCAGCGACTGCAGGAAGCTGGGAGAAGTGACTTCCGAAGACAGGATCCGGATCCGGAGGGGGAAGGAGACGCTGATCGACAGGGACATTTCGCTTCTCCATGCCGCCTGGCGGGATGCATTGCGGACATAACAACAAAGGACCCCACAAGCATGCAAAACAAAGAGATGGTAAAAGCGCTGGTGGTAACCGGTTTCGGCATCAACTGCGAGGAAGAGATGGCAGCCGCTTACCGGCTGGCGGGCGCCGAGGCCGTGATCCTTCATCTGAACGAGATATTTGAGGAACGGGATTCCATTCACCGTTACGATATCCTGAATTTCCCCGGCGGCTTTTCCTTCGGGGACGATATCGGGTCCGCCAGGGTGCTGGCAAATAAATTCAAGTTCAAGAAAATGCGTTCCGGAAAACGCTTTATCGACGACATCCGGGAGTTTCTCTCCGCCGGAAAATACATCATGGGCGTTTGCAACGGTTTTCAGGCGCTGGTGAAAATGGGACTGCTTCCCAACACGGGGGGTGGGTTTGAACAGGAAGTGACGCTGACCCATAACGATTCCGGAAAATTCGAGGATCGCTGGGTGCGCTGTCTGATCGCGCCGGAAAATCCGACGCCCTTTCTTTCGGATCCCGGGATGCACTCGATCGATCTTCCGGTCCGCCACGGAGAAGGGAAGCTGGTGATCCGCGATGAAAACGTAAAAGCAGCTATCCTGGAAAAGAAACTCAATGTCATGACCTATGCGGATGCACAGGACCGGCCGTCCCCGCGGTATCCGGAGAATCCCAACGGTTCGGAACTGGACTGTGCGGGCCTCTGCGATCCCTCGGGACAAGTGTTCGGCCTGATGCCGCATCCGGAAGCGTATCTTTCACTCTACAATCATCCGGGCTGGCCGAAAAAAAAGCGGGAATGTCCGGATATCTCTGAAGAAGGAGAGGGCCTTTCCGTTTTCCGGAACATTGTCGGGAAAGCAGGATCCGGTCAACAATGAGAACACCCCTGCAAGAAGCCAGACGCCGCCGCCTGCGCGTGACCCTGTATTACGCGAACGGCATGCAGTTCATCATCCGCCTTTTCATGGGCGTTGGCATCTTCATGCTTCTGCGTCTTGCAATATACGCATTCCTGACAAGGCGGTACGGACTTCCGTTCTATCTCTGCGAAGCCCCGTACGAACTGGTCGTCCTTGTGTTTACGGCCCTGCTGCTCCTGTTGCTGCCGTGGACAAAGGGGAGCCGCCTGCATTTTCTGGCTTCGCTGTGGATGCCCGCCGCGGCCTGTTTTGTGATCGTGGACGGGATAAGGTTCCTGGCCGGCGCGGGAGGGAACGATATCGCCGGCGCCGTCTGGGGAGTGTTGCCGTACCTGCTTCCGCTTACCGTCTTCATCATCATCTGGCTGCTGGATCCCCGGTCCCGGCGTATTCAGGTTATTCTCAGCGTGATGCTCGTACTGCTCTGCGCCTTCTGGATATCGGATATGCCCCGGACGCTGCGGCAGGCACGGGAACTGCACGACGTCGCGGAAGATCATAAAAGCTTTTACCGGCAGCTCCGTACCGTACATGCGGTGCCTTACGGCGATCTGCCGCAGGAACGGGACAGCCGCTCCGTGCACACCTTCTGGACCTTCCGGGCGGTGGATCCGCAGGATTACCGCATTGCGGGATCCGGCCGGCAGATCGACACACTTGCTTATGTTGAGAAACTGGATATTGTCATCCCGGGAAGGTATGAGGGGCTTCCGTATTCGGAGCAGGCATTGCATTTCGAGACCCTCGAAGCGATCGAATATCATTATTTCTATAAATACCGTATCCGCCGGCATATCGTCCTGCGGGATTTCTATTTCAGCGGCGATCCCTTTTACCGTGCGGTATACGGTAACGGAGAGGAAGTATTCCTTGATAATGTCGCTGTGCGAAAAAAATGAAAGGAGCTTATGCTGAAGATCAAACGCGCACTGATTTCCGTGTCTGACAAAACGGGGATCATTGACCTTGCCGCCGCGCTGGAAAGGCAGGGCTGTGAGATCATTTCAACCGGGGGAACGAAAAGGGTTCTGGAAGACGCCGGGATCAGAGTGACCGGTATTGAGAAAGTCACCGGGAATCCGGAGGCCTTCGGCGGAAGGATGAAGACCCTTTCCTTCCGCATCGGATCCGCCCTGCTTTACGACCGGAAGAAGGATGCCCGGGAAGCCGCCGCCCTGGACATTGCACCCATCGACATGGTGGTCTGCAATCTGTATCCCTTCGGGAAGGCGAAAGCCGCCGGAGCGGACCTTCCGGAACTGGTCGAAAATATCGATATCGGCGGGCCGACCCTGT
>JAGYLW010000083.1 GCA_018400915.1 Fidelibacterota bacterium | reverse complement strand
TTCACGAGGATTTTTAGCCCGAGATTTGGGGGCTGTATTTCTTTTGCCTGTCCCGAAGGAATTCGGGACAAAGAAAAGATAGGAAAATGGGCGTTTAGTGAGCAGTGTTTAGAGATTTCCAGGGGATAAACCCGCACTTCCTGCCCGACTTCTTACTACTTACTGATTTACTACTTACTGATGAAGGGGCGGTATTCCGCATGTTTCGCCTCTCCCGAATTTCTGTTATGATATTCAGGGCTTTTATACTATTTTAGGAAGTGATACTTTACAAAGATGTAACGCGTTTCCGGATCATGAAAAGCAATTTTTTTGGTATTGAAGACGGTTCGCCCTTTGTCAGCGTGAGAGGAGAGATAACATGAATCTGACGGAGATCAGCAAGGCAAAATTCAAGGCGGGAAAACGTATTGTCGCCCCGCTGCTGGGTTTCCCGGCCGTAAAGGCGGCGGGAACCAGCATCAAACTTGCCCAGCAGAATGCAAGCGAGCACATGAAGGTCATGCGAAGGATCCATAAGGTCTGGAACCCCGATGTGATCTTTACGCTCATGGACCTTTCGGTGGAAGCGAACGCCCTGGGAAGGGAAACGAACTTCCCGCAGCATGAAGCGGCCACCGTGGTGAACTTCGATTACGACAGGGACCGTGACCTTCCGTTCCTGAAAAATATTGATGTTCGTGATGACGGACGTCTCCTTTCCTATGTGGAGACCCACCGGCGCATGAAAAAAGTGCTGCCGGAAAACATCCTCCGCGGCGCCTATGTCACCGGCCCCTATACCCTGGCCGGTCTGATCCTGGGAGCGGAGAACGCCGCCATGCGCACCATGACGGAAGCGGAGGACTTTCATGCACTATGCCGGGTTTGCTGTGAAAAGGTCCTCGATTACACCCGGCTTCTGATCGATGCGGGAGCACAGCTTATCGCGGTACTGGACCCCAGCGCCATGATGCTGGGACCCGTCGCCTTCAGGGACTTTTCGGTCCGCTATGTAAAACCCGTGATCGAACTCTGCCATGAGAACGATACCGGCATGATCTTCCATGTCTGCGGCAACACGGAACACCTTCTTGAAGCAATGAACCGCTCCGGTGCGGACGCACTGAGCCTTGACAGCGATGTGGATTTTACAAAGGCCGCAAAGGTTCTCAATGAGAATATGGTCCTGATCGGAAACCTCTGCCCCACCGGAAAGATCATGACGGACAGTCCGGAAACCGTGCAAAACGAAGTGGAGGGTCTCCTGAACGCCATGAAGGATGTGCCGAATTATATTCTGAGCACGGGCTGCGACCTTCCTGCTGAGGTGCCCGAAGCAAATGTCACGGCATTCATGAAAGCGGCGCGTTTGCGCCAGGAAGACTGAACGGCCGGGCGAGAGACCGAAAAGCTCTCAGCCGGCTATTTTGCATTTAGCTTCTTCCGGCCGTTTTTTCCTTAACCCTTCTATTTCTCATAGACATCCCTGCCCAGCCCCATGTTCATGGCATACATTTCCTGAAAATCTTCGCGGCCGGCCATTTCAACATGCTCCGCTTCTGAGGCGATCGCTTGTATCCGCTCCGCATATGCCTTGTTCTTCAGCACCATTTCACATCCTGTGAGACTGCCGTTCCCCAGATAAATGAATTTTTTGCTTGCCATGCGGGGGAAAAGTCCCAGTTCCATCCCCGCTTCGGGGCGGATATAGTGGCCGAAGGCCCCGGCAAGCACCAGACAGTCCAGGTCTTCTGGATGAAGGTCTGAAAGGGAGAACAATAACTCCCACGATGCGGTAATGGCGGATTTTGCCATCTGAAAGGCGCGGATATCCCCGGGGGTCAGGCGCACATTCTCTGCCAGAGTAAAACCCTTTTCGGGGTCGGTAAAAGGTGTATCGGCAGAAAACCGTCCCTGGGGCAGGATCATACCCATGGACCATAAAAGATGGATCACGTGGATCAGGCCGCTTCCGCAGATCCCTCTGGCCCTTTTATTTCCCACCGTTACCGGCAAAAACCGTTTTTTTCGGTCATAAACGAGATCCGTGATCGCTCCGGGTCCGGCGGACATGCCGTATGCGATGCCCGCTCCCTCCATGACGGGTCCGGCGGGCGCCGATGCGGCTTTCACGCCGTTCGGGCTTTGCAAGACCAGTTCACAGTTGGTCCCGAGATCCATCAGGAACAGGTTCTTTTTCCCGTTGAACAGCTCGCGGCAGACCAGCAGGTCCGCGGAAATATCTCCGCCGATAAAACTTCCTATGGCGGGCAATACGGTGACGGTTGCAGCGGGATGAAGGCGCAGGCCCGTTTCCCGGGCCGCAAAGGTTCGCATATCCGTAAAGGCCGAACGGTAAGGGGCCGTCATCAGTGCATCCAGCGGCTCGCCTGCAAAAAGATGGGTCATCACGGCGTTCCCGCCGAGGACAAGCCGGTATATCTGCCCTGTATCCTTATGCAGCCTCTGAAGCAGGAGGTTGATCGCCCCGGCGGCAAGTTCACGCAGTACCTCCCGGATCTTTTCCGAGCTCAGCGCCGACGTCGCCCGCGTAATGATATCGCTGCCGTATTCTGTCTGCGGATTGGGAGCAGACACCGGTCCGGTCTTTTCTCCGCTGCGCAGATCGGTGAGGGAGGCGACGATCGTACTGGTGCCGAGATCCACTGCTGCTCCGTAAACGGGTCCTTTTTTTCCCTTCAACGGAATATCCGGATCTGTCACGACTTCCGGCTGAAGCCCGTGGGTCAGTATATGCAGCGGTCCCCGGACAAGCGCGGAGTCCAGGGAGAGCTCTGTGTCCGATACCGGCGTGTGCTGACAGGCCAGGCGGTATCCGTGCTTCAGCTCTTTTTCAGAGAGCTGCTTGATATCCGCGGGCGCCGGATCCGGAACGGAGGTTAAAAAGCGCACCTTGCATTTCCCGCAGGTGCCGTATCCCCCGCAGGGAGTGGCAAGGGGAATGTGATTTTTCCGCAGGATCTCCGGCAGGCCCGCCCCCGCTTCGCTTGTCAGGGAATGTCTGTTTCCGTTGATATGGACGTCTATACGTATCTTCTTCATGTGAATGGAGAACGCTTCCTTTCCGTTTTGACAATTTACCGATTCTCCGGGATGATACAAAGCGATTTCAGGCGGTCTTCCGGGGAATCCCGCTTTCTGACGGGCACGGACCCGTTGCATTGATCCTGAACGTGCGAAAACGTAAAAGCGGTGAAATACCGGAAAATCCCGTTATCAAATCAAATAGCGAAAGCAGTGAACGCTGGAGAGCGCCGGGTAAAAAGCCGGCAAGGTTTTCTATATGATCATACGTTGTAAAAATCTTTTATCTGAAAAAATTGTATGAAATCTCCGGCGTCCGTTTTACTTTCTGTAAAGGAGGGAAAATGTTCCGTCGCCTGTATCCGCCCGCCTTTCAGGGTTCACTCAAACGCCGTTCCTACTTTGAAGGGTGGTATATCAAATGCCTTTCCGATGACCTTTCATCCTCTGTCGCTTTTATCCCGGGCATTTCTCTGAGCAAGGGCGACCGCCATGCTTTTATTCAAATAAACACCTCAGAAGCCAAATCGGAATATATCCGCTTTCCGCTTGAAGACTTCACCTTTTCCCCGCGGATATTTGATATATCGATCGGCGAAAACCGTTTTTCCGCCGGGGGCGTTCATCTGGATATCGGAAGACCCGGGATCTCTCTTCAGGGTGACCTTCGCTTCTCGGAAATGCATCCTTATCCCGCTTATTTTTTATCTCCCGGCATTATGGGGTGGTTCGGTTTCGTGCCATTTATGGAATGTTACCACGGTGTGGTTTCTATGCAGCACCGCGTGAGCGGTGTTCTGCACTATAATAATGAAAAATATCACTTCAATAAGGGAGCGGGCTACATTGAAAAGGACTGGGGAAGATCTTTTCCGCGATCCTGGGTCTGGATGCAGGCAAATCCTTTCAATAATTCCGATGCTTCCTTCATGCTTTCCATCGCAAGGATTCCCTGGATGGGACACTGGTTCACGGGGCTGATCGGATATCTGTATTATCAGGGAAAAGTCCGTCGTTTCGCCACATATCTCGGAGACAGCGTTCGGGAACTGCGTTTTAAAAACGATGAACTCCGGATCACCCTGGGAAAACGCAGACAGCATCTTACGGTGACGGCAACCCCCAATGGCGGCGGGCAACTTGCCGCTCCGGTGAAAGGGAAAATGGACCGCAGTATGAAAGAAAGTCTGAACGGTATTCTGCAGGTAGAACTGAAAGATGCACACAAGGGAGTGCTTTTCTCGGATCACACTTCTTTGGCAGGGCTTGAAATATCGGGGAATACGGATGAATTGGTGAAACGCTGAAACACCGGACATTACAGCTTCATCTCCATCTTTGCACCTATCCCTTCGGTACACATCAGCAGGCTGCAGCGAAGGGGGCCAAGCATAAAGGCGTATACAAGATCGACATAGCGTGTGAATTCCTGCGGTACCCGGCGGATGCCGTAAGAGGCCGCGCTCAGCGGCCTCAGAAGGTAAAGCACACTGTTCGCGCTGTTGCAGACCGTTATTTGAGCACGCAATATCCTCTTGTTCCTGCGGTGTGTGATCCTCGCCAGCAGGGCATGGGCTTCCGCATAGCGCAGGTCCGCCTGCATTTGCAGGTCCAGGAATGTTGACGGAGGAAATGCGATCTTGATCCGGGTCTTCAGTATATCGTGCCGCTTCGAATCCCACCGCATCATGTAAGGATGCGATCTTTCTGCCGAACACTCCCCTCTGAACTTTCTAACATAAGAGAGCCGGACCTCAAAGGGTTTCTTTTTATACTCGGCATCCGACATGAGACGCCGCTCAAGATAGTCGTCATGAAATATTCCGTAAAAGACGTTTTTCCATTTCCACCGTCCCGCCCGGAAAACATGACCCGCTGCAAGCGCCGTGCTGCCCGGACGAAGTCCCGCTCCCCATTTGCTGTCACCCCGGTGGTCCGTAAAGGACGGGAACAGGTGTACGGCGGCGGCATGCCAGCGCAGGGAGCCGGAACGGAACAGGACATCCGCAGCAAGGTGATTCGGCCCGCTGCGCGACACCGAGGCATTGAACGTAGCCGGCAGGGTCTCACCGGAGAGCTTCATCCAGAACTCTGTCACCGGATCTTCCGTATGATAATACGCCGCACCGCACTGAAACCTTTTCCTTTTGTATTCACCGGCGGCGCAACGGGTCCCGTCGTGCCGGAACAGGAACAGCGAAGCGTGCTTTATTTTCGATCCGATGTAGGCCAGCGAAGGATAATAGGCATAATTTTTTATTCTCACTTTCAGGTCGCTCATCCTGAAATTGGACACGGGATCCGCGGTCATCCGCATCATCGTATTGCCGAGAATGATTCCCCTGGCAATGTCGGGATGCCCCCTTCCGCAGCCTGCCTGCACATACTTTGAACTGAACGCAATAGCAACGGCATCCTCCATGTTTTGGGCCGTTCCGCGGTGGTAATAATAATACGTCAGGGGACCGCTCCCGATGACGATCTTGTTGGTAAAACGCAATTCCGGCTTCAGGGAGACACTGGATGACACCTGTGCCCCGCTTTCCTGTTCTTCGAAAAACCGTGCGGACAGGCACTCCGCATGGTCCGGGGAATCCTGCGCCGTGAGCAGCAGGGGGATCGTGAACATCACGGTGAAAAGCAATTCTTTTTCAATATGCATAGGAAAGAAATATGCTTTGTGAAAAACCAAGCCGGGGATGAACCCGTAAACATTCATAGACATACCAGCGTTTGATCTTCAGCCGGACGATCAACTGCATATCGCCCGTAAGGCATTCCCATCCCGCGGAAAACCCGATAACCTCCCGGGGATAATAAGCGAGCTGGAGATACGGCCGCCACGCCAGGTCCCGGCGCTTAAACAACCCGCCCGAGATGCGCAACCGCCGGGAGGGGACAAAGACTGCCGACGCACGCGTGCAGGGTTCGAAAAAACGCGTGCTGTCGTTCCCGAAGGTCAGGACATGCTCGGCCTGCAGGGATATCTGCCATTGTTCGCCGGTACGGATAAGAACATTCCCCGAACAGGATCCCGCGTGTTTAGCCTTAAATCCTCTGATCGCGGAAACGGCATAGCCGGCCCGCAATCCCGCCCGGATATGCTTTTCCCTCAGAACGGAGAACCCGGCGCCGAGAACGTGATTCGCCATCAGCCGATGGAACTGGGTCCGGAAGCTGAGATCGACATTGCGAAACCCCGCATACAGCATTCCCTCCCGGACCCCGAAAGCGGCAAAGCAGGGGGACCAGCCGCTGAGAATGCAGAAGGTGTCGGGGAAGGCGGATGCCTGCGAAAGAAAGGACAGGGGTTCACCCCCCGACGTATCCGCCGACATGGCGAAAATATCCGGCATATCGTCCATGTGCCAGACCACCGCAGCCAGGATCCCCGGAAACATGCACAAACAGAATATGAAATTCGTCCTCCGCATCTGTCCCCCTCTGGCAGAAATTACGGTCCTGTGAACGAAGATTCAATGACGGAGATCGTCCCGTGATCCGCATCACACCGTGAATACCTGAAATATTCACCGATCCTCCGG
>JAGYLW010000082.1 GCA_018400915.1 Fidelibacterota bacterium | reverse complement strand
AGCGTAATGGGAACTGGGGCAGAAAAGCATGCGGGGAGCATCATCCCGCAGCGGCGGAAGTTTCTCCGTGCTGATACCTGCCGGCGGAAGTTTCGGCCGGTATCCGGGGCCGGCGGGCAATTTGTCAAAATACCGGGCGTCCCCGTCAACACGCACATAGCGGTTCCGGCGGACAAAATAGAGCCTTCCTTCCGCCTCGATACCGTAAGCCTGACGCAGCATCCACTGATAGGTCCGTATCTGCCGTTCATAGCGCTGCAAATTTTCGCCGCCCGCGTCCGTTTTAAGGTCCACGACCACCCAGCGGCCGCGGTGCCGGAACAGAAGATCGATCTTTCCGTTAACCTGCAGAACATCGTTGTCCCGCATCAGCCATCCCGTCAATGCCAGTTCATGATATTTTTCAACGCCGGGGTCCCGCAATATCCCGTAAAGTTCGTGTTCCCTCAGATCTTTCATCAGCATCCGGCATTCGTCGATGATCTTTCCCGGCTCCGCCTCCGGATACCGGTCCGCGATCCTCTCCGCAAGTGCTTCCCGGTGTGCTTCGGGCTCGAACCATGCCCGTTCGACACACCAGTGAAAACAACTGCCCAGAGCCAGGCCGCTCTCTCCGCTCCCTCCGGAGAATACGGCTTCCCCGCCGCCATCCATCAGATCGTGCGGTGTGCAGTAGCGCCATGTGCCGCAGGCCGGGAAAGAGGGTCTTTCGATCCAGGCCGCACGCTGCGCTTCGTCGGCAGCCTCTTCTTCCGCCGCGTACTCCGCCGCCTCATGCACCCGGACCCCCTTTGCCCCCCAGGTGTCCGGATCTTCTTTTTCCCCGATACCGCAGACAGGGCGGACAAAAATATTCCACCAGCTGTTCTTGTCCTTTTGCTTCCCCTCCTCTCCCAGAAAACAAACCTTGTGAACGGCACGGGTCACCGCCACGTAGAATACACGCTTTTCCTCCGCCTCCTCTTCTTCCTGCGAACTGGTCCTGAGGCCGTACAGGATTCCGGGGTGCTCCTCTCCCGGCAGGGAAATCGATACCTCCGGATACCCGTTCTTTCGGCCGAAACGGAAACTCTCCGTATTGCCGCGGCCCGAAGCGTTCATTTCCGGTATCACCACCGCGGGGAACTGCAGTCCCTTCGCTTTGTGCACGGTCAGGATATGCACCTCCGCGTGTTCGGGGTAGCTTGCCTGCGGCTCACCGGTGTTATGGTTGATCTGATAGTGAAAATATTCACGGATCCCGCGCAGGCTCCTGCCCTTGCGGACGAGTCCGCCGATGATATTGACCGCCTTGTCCAGGTTCGCGAGCCGCTGCCGCGGCATCAGTTCGCCGACATATCCCAGTTCCGCATCCTTTTCTTCCACGATCTGTGTCAGGAGAACGTCCGGGGTCAGATGACGGGAACGCTCGCGCCATTGCGCTATCTCCGCGGCGCACGCTCTCAGCAGGGGACTGCCGGAATCCCGCATCGCCCGGAACAGCGGTGTGTCCCTTTCACGATCTGACAGCACATGGATCTCCGGATCGGGGACCGCCATCAGCGGACTTCTCAGTAACCCGGCAAGCGCATGGTCATCCAGGGGATTGTCAAGCACGGAAAGAAAATGAAAAACGTCCCGCACCGCCCCGCTCTGATAAAAACCCCGTCCACCGACGATACTGACGGGAATATCCAGCATCCGGAAGGCCCGGAGATACTCACCGATATGCGTGAATTTCCGCAGCAATACGCCGACCAGCGGCTTTCCGGGATCCCTTGTCACCCCCGCTTCGCGCAGCTCTTTCAGGACCTCCCGGACCCGGTGGGCGGCATGCCGCGCGGGAAGATAGCCATCCGAAACGGTATCCTCCTTCTTACACCAGTGGAATTCCAGGGCTCTTTCGACCCGGTCCTGCGCTTTTCCCGTGTAAACGGTGGATTCAAAGAAGGCCTCATAGGGTTTTCGGGGACTGTCCTCCGGCGGCATGATCTGCGCGTCACCGAATATCCTGTTGATCCCCTTGTCAATGAAATTTTCCGCCGAACGGTAATTGTCGTTGAAATCCAGGATCTCCCCGCCACGTTCACGGATCAGCGTTTCCGCATCGTTCATCACCGTCACGTCCGCGTTGTTAAAGCGGTATATGGACTGTTTGCGGTCCCCGACGATAAAGAGCCGGATGCCGTTATCCTCCCCTTCTGCACCGGCGGACAAAAATATGGACCTGATGATCTCCCAGCGTACCGGGTTGGTGTCCTGAAATTCGTCCACCATGACATGGCGGTAACGCTGCGCAAGCTTTTGGCGGATATCGGGATTGTCCCGCAGCAGGCGGTGCGTGAACAGGATGATGTCCGAAAAGTCCAGCACATTCCTGTTTTTCCGCACCTCCAGATAATCGGCATCGAACTGCCGGAAGAGTTCAAAAAGTTTTCGTAAAAGCGGTATGATGCGACGGTCTTCGGGACCCGGCGTTCCCATCAGGTCCCCGATGGAAATACTGTTTTTCACATCTTCGAACCAGGAAGCGGTCTCCTTCTTGCCGTCCCTCCAGTTCAATTTATTTCCTTCCGGATCTTTGCGGTATTCTTTATCACTTTTTTTTATAAAACCGCTTTTCCGGATGACGCGTGTCAAAAACGCCGCACGCCGCTCCGCGGGATCTTTCACATCAATGGCGGAATAATTTTCATACATTTCACGGAGTGTCTTGTACAGATTGTCTTCCGGGTCCGTACAGAGATTCTCCGCCTTTTTGTACAGAGACAGGAAACCGCCGATGACCAGATCTTCATCAAATGCCGGCGTGTAGCGTTCCAGCCAGTCCCGCCAGATCTCCGCGTCGCTCTGGTCGGAGAACCGGGCAAGATGTTCCTGCAGGATCTCGCGGTGCTTATAGATGCCTTTCAGCATCCTGGCGGTCCGGCCGGCCGGCATTTCCTCCAGAAGCGCGGTGAGGACAGGCTCTCTCCGGCCCGCCGTCTGCCCGATCCAGCGATCGAGATAGGTTTCCAGCAGCTGAGCGGCGTCGGCTTCTTCCTGAACGGTGAATTGCGGATCCAGTCCGCTTCGGTGCGCGAATTCCCGCAGGACCTTTGCGCAAAAAGCGTCGATCGTTGCGATCGCGTGCCGGGAAAAACTTTCTCTCAGGTACCGGGCATATTCTCTTACCGCCGGATGGGGATCTTTCCGCAGGACGGGACAGAGATCAATGCCCTGCGCCTTCATTTCCGGGATCTCGCGTCCGGACAGAAGTATTCCGGTGTCCTGATATATCCGCGATGCCATTTCCCCGGCGGCTTTTTTGGTGAAAGTGATGACCAGGATACGTCCGGGATCGATATCCCCGGGATCCGCTCCGCGGCGTGCTTCCGCCGCAAAGCTGTCCAGGATCGCCGCATAGCGCTTTGTGAGGGCAAAGGTCTTTCCGGCACCGGCGCAGGCCTGGATAAAAACGGAATGATGCACATTCAGTGCGCGTTCAAGGGGTGAAGAGGTCATAAAATCCCAGACGTTGTGATAAATTCTTGCTTTTCAGGATAAAATTACAAAATATATATCATATTGATAAATAATTTTTTACATTAATGTAAACTCAAAACGGAGGATATTATGGCAAATGCAGAAGAATTCAAGAAAACGGTTGACGTTAATGCCAAAAAAATCATTAAGGGCATTGTCGCCGTGGTGGTGATCATTCTTATTGCAAGCGCTTTCTACGTGGTCCAGACCGAGAACGTCGGCTTGATCCTGCGCTTCGGAAAATATTCAAAAACGACACTGCCCGGGCTTCATATAAAGATCCCCCTGATCGACAAGGTCTATCAGGTTCCGGTGGAACGGCAGATGAAGGAAGAGTTCGGTTTCCGCACAACCCGCGCCGGAGTCACCAGCCAGCATGCACGCAATTACACCAGTGAATCGATGATGCTGACCGGCGACCTGAACGTAATCGTCCTGGAATGGATCATTCAGTACCGTGCGGAAGATCCCTACAACTTCCTGTTCAGGGTCCGCAGTCCGCAGGTGACGCTCCGCGACATGAGCGAGGCGGTCATGCGGGAAGTCGTCGGAGACCGTACGCTGGACGAGGTCCTGACCGTCGGACGCGAGGAGGTCGCCATGAAGGTACGGGAACAACTGCAGGAGCTGTGTGATGAATACCAGAACGGTATCCGCATTAAACAGGTGATCATGCAGAACGTCAATCCGCCCGATGCGGTAAAGGCTTCGTTCAACGAGGTCAACCAGGCGCAGCAGGACAGGGAAAAGTTCATCAATCAGGCCCGCGCCGAATACAACCGCGTGATCCCGAAGGCAAAAGGGCAGGCACAGCAGACCATCCAGGAAGCCGAAGGATACGCTTCCGTTCGCGTCAACGGGGCCATGGGAGATGTCGCCCGCTTCAATGCGGTACTGAAAGAATACGAGAAAGCTCCCGAGATCACGGAAAAGCGTATTTATCTTGAGACCATGAACCGGGTATTGCCGCGGGTTGAACAGAAATTCATCATTGATGAAGAAGGCGGCGGCGTGCTTCCCCTCTTAAACCTGAATAATGACCAATAAGGAGGATACCATGAAAAATAAAAAACTGCTTATTATCGCCTTGCTTGTTGTCGTCATCCTTAT
This sequence comes from Fidelibacterota bacterium, assembly GCA_018400915.1. GTDB lineage: Bacteria > Fidelibacterota > Fidelibacteria > Fidelibacterales > Fidelibacteraceae > M50B103. Next base: position 2,157 of record JAGYLW010000082.1, on the reverse strand, counting down.
TGTCGCCAGCATGAGCCTCTTTGTTCTGGACGAGACCAAACAATCCGTGGTCACCCGCTTCGGGAAACCCATCCGCACCATCACGGAACCCGGACTGCACCTGAAAGTGCCGCTTGTTGAGACCATCCATATCTTCGACAAGCGCTTTCTGGAATGGAGGGGCGATCCCAGCCAGGTGACGACCAAGGACAAGCGTTACATATGGGTCGACACTTACGCACGCTGGCACATCACCGATCCCCTCCTCTTTTACAAGCGTCTTCGCGATGAACGCGGGGCGATGTCCCGTATCGACGACGTTATTGACGGAGAGACCCGCACCACGATCGCCTCACATACCCTCATCGAACTGGTACGGATCACGAACCGGGACGCGAGCGTCGATCCGATTTTGGACGTTGATTCCTCACAACTGGAAAGTATCGAATACGGACGCCGGGGGATCAGCAAAAAGATCCTGGAGGCTTCCACGGAACGCGTTCAGGACCTGGGGCTCGAGATCCTTGATTTCCGGATCAAACGGCTTAATTATGTCGACGAAGTGCAGGCCACGGTCTTTGAGCGGATGATCTCGGAACGCAAACGGATCGCGGACCAGTACCGCTCCGAGGGACAGGGAGAGGCATCCCGCATCAGCGGTGAAAGACAGCGGGAACTGCAGCGCATTCAGTCGGAAGCAAGGCGCACCGCCCAGGAGATCATGGGCCGTGCGGATGCAAAAGCCGCCTCCGTATACAGTGAGGCGTACAACCGGAATACCGCTTCCCGTGAATTCTATGCCTTTACCAAGACCATGGATACCTACGAGGAAACCCTTGACAGCACGACACGTTTCATCCTCTCGACCGACAGCGACCTGTACAAGTATCTGAAGAAAATAAAACCCGAATAAAGCCCCTCCCGCAATACTGCCTTAATATAAAACCCCTTCCCTGCCGGACGGTGAGGAAGGGGTTTTATCCGCAGACCGTCATTTTTTTCGGCCCGCAGTTCACGGCCTTTCCGGAATCCGGCCGCCGTATCGACGCAGTTCTTTAGATGATGATCCTTGTTTCAGGGGAATGGAGCTCCCCTTGTAAATCTGTCCGGAACCGGGATCAGGGTATTCTTGCAATATAGACAAGGCGGTCGTCCCCGGTGAGATGAAGCTCAAAAGCACTGACCGCGATCCCGCCCGACGACCGGTGGGCACCGAAGATCCTGGCCTTGTATTTGCCGTCCGTCCCGTCATGGCGCACGCTTTCGATCAGAGCTGCGTGCCCGAACCAGCTTCCGCTGCTCCGCCGCTTCCAGTACTGAATAACATCTCCGGGCTTCACCTGCGACATGTCTTTGATACGGGACCCGAGACCATATTTTTCGATCACATACACTGCCCCCGCATAACGCGGATCGGAGGGATCGGGGCCCTCCCGCACCACATTGCGCCCGCCGGGGCGGGGATGGATGATCAGCAGTTCCTTCCGCATCTCCGGGGTATAGTCAAGCCCCTTGCGGCTGAGCAGAGTATCCATGACCGCAGAGATAAACGTGGTGCAGTCCAGCTGTTTCCTGCCGGCGCTGTACGCCCCGTAGGTCCACCCCCGGAAAGTCCCCTCATCGAGCTCATGGGCAATGTCAAGCGCTTCAGACACCGGACCGGTGCCGGTATTCCCCGGCATGGAAGCGGCCGGCGCCCAAGTCGTTATTCCCGGGATCAACAGCAATATGTATAATAACCGTTTCATCCTTTTCCTTTCTTTTTTATTTCGCCCGTTACAGATCCCGTTCCGTATTTTCAGCTGAAAAACAATGTTTTCCCGAAATGCCACAGCATGATCCCGGAAACGGTCAGTTTCAGCAGGGTTCCCGTCAAAAAACCGATAAAGGACCCGAATCCCGACCTCATTGCGGAACGGGAGTCCTTCCCCGAACTAAGCTCACCGATCACCGCACCGAGAAAGGGGCCGATAATGATCCCGAGCGGAGGGAATGCAAAAAGCCCCACTGCAAGCCCGATCACGCTTCCCCATGTGCCGCGCTTGCTTCCTCCGTAGCGCCGGGTGCCGAGAACGGGGATCACAAAATCCAGGGCATACACCACGGCCGTAACAATACCCCAGGTGATGAGAAAATCGGCGGAAAACTGGAAATGCTCCGTAAAGTGCAGGAACAGGA
>JAGYLW010000081.1 GCA_018400915.1 Fidelibacterota bacterium | reverse complement strand
AGGCCTGTATGCGACCCTGGGCCTGAAGGCGATGTACTTCAATCCCAATTGCGAGTGGTACTATCCCCCGACCTTCAGTTCTTTCTTTTTCACCGGGAACTTCAATGAAGAAGAAATGCCGGATTCCCTGACGCGGAAAGCAGAAGCACAATGGTACATTACACCGGTGCTGGCGATCTCGCACCCCATTTCCGAGAATGCGAAATTGTTTTTCAACTACGGACACTTTATCCAGAAGATCAACACCCAGTCCATGTACCGCTATGAGCGGGAAATGAGCAACAAACTGAACTATCTGGGGAATCCCGAGGCGAGTTTCGAACGCACGGTTGCGTATGAGCTGGGTTTTGACATGTCGGTATTGGACATGTATACCATGCACCTTTCGGCATATTACAAAGACATCAAGGACCAGGCCAGCTGGACCACCTACATCGGACTCGGCGGACAGGTCAATTATTCCGCCCTGAACAACCGCTATTACCGTGATATCCGCGGTTTCGAGCTGGAGTTCAAGAAAGTGCTCGGTGACTGGTTCACGGGCTGGGTGAACTTTGAATACCGCGTATCCTCCGCCGGCTACTTCGGCGTGGGGACCCTCTATGACAATGAGATCGAAAACCAGGAATATCTCAAAGACAATCCCTATCAGTCGAAATCATTGCCGCGGCCCCGTTTCAAGGGATATTTTGATATTCACACCCCGCGCCATCTGAGCAATAAACTGCTTGCGGACTGGCACCTTGCCGTCATTCCCACCTGGACGGCCGGAAGCTACACGACCTGGAACCCGAAAAACGCGGAAGATATCCGCGGCGCCAGGATCACCTACAATACGAAATACGTCGATACCTATAATGTTGACATGAAACTTTCCAAGAGACTTCGCCTGACCGAAAGGGTCAGCCTGAAGCTGTACGTGGACATTTCCAATGCGCTGAATTCGAAATGGTACTCCGGCGTCGCCTATTATGACATCTACGATTACTATGACTACATGTATTCACTGCACTTTCCGGCCGAAGTCGGCGATCCCCTGGATTACGGCAATATCCCCGGAGACGACCAGCCCGGGGTCTACCGCGAACAGGATGTCGAGTACGTGCCGACAGAGTATGTGGAAGACATAGCGTCGTTTTCCAGGGGACGTGAAGGGACCCTCTATTACAATGACGCCGACGGAGATTATTATGTCTTTGAGAGCGGCACCTTCACGCCGGAAGATGACGCTGTCGTTGACCGGGTGCTGGAAGACAAGGCCTATATCAATATGCCGGCCTATGAAGCGCTGACCTTCCTGAATCCGAGGGATATCTTCTTTGGAGTGAATGTCTCGTTCGATTTCTAAAAATGATGAATAAATTGAAATAAAGGGTATATGTATGAAGTTAAGTAAAATAAAATTGCTGGTAAGCGCTCTGCTCATTGCAGGTCTTACGCTGCTGCCCGCCAGGGATATCAAATGGCTGGCGGTCAGCGACCTGCAGAACTGGTTCTCCTCGGACGGCTGTGAGATCGAGATCGGGCGTACGGGCGAGACCCAGGACCAGATCGACGGCCTGCGCTATCCGGCCCTGTATGACATGCAGGACGTGCAATGCCAGAAGGGGCTGTGGATCGGGGCGGCGAATTACAATGATCCGATCGACGGGAACACCTACCCGCACAAGGTTGTGAATATCGGTCCCCGGCAGGTGGACGATGTCGGCGCCGTCTTCAATATGGAATATAAACTGATCGGACGGAAAGACCACCCCCGGGTTGTCGTTGACGGAGCTCCGGCAAGTCAGCTTGTCTATCTTGAGCCGGACCTGGACGAGATTGACCCGGACCTTCCCTGCGACCGTATGATCTACAACAAGATAAATACCTCCATGGGTATCTCCTTCGAACGGAAGGTCATGGTTTTCACCCATAATTATCATCAGGCGTATCATCTGTATGAATACACCTTTACGAACAACGGCATTTACAGTGCGGACGGAAGCCAGCAGCATAACATGACCCTGGAAGGGGTTTACTTCTACTGGCAGGCCCGCTATGCCGTCAACCGCGAGGCCACCAATTATGAACTCCGCATCCTTCCGCAGGCCGCGACCTGGGGACGCAATACGATGAACCACGCCTTCGGCATCAACGGCAACTGGGGTGACGGGATCAGCGAGACCCTGAACATCCAGGGCACGAATAAGACCTTCGACGTTCCTTTCCGCGGACTTTTCGCCTGGCAGGGAAGCTGTGAAGAGGGCGCCACATCCCATGCGCACGATTTCGGCGCGCCCTATGAAGAAGGGGATTCCCGCCTGACATCGACCCAGTTTCCGGGCATTGTCCTTATTCATGCGGATAAAAGCGCTTCGGACGATCAGGACTGGGAAACGCAGCCGGTGGCCTGGCAGGGGATCGCCAGCGACCTGAAACCGCATACCAACAATAAGGACCAGTTCGACGGAAGCGTGATGACGGAACGGTATAAGTACATGGAAGGAAGTGATCCTTCCGGGTACCTGGACAAATCCCATGCTGAATATGTCATCGATGCGAACGAAGTTCCCTTCGAGAACATGCCGGACTGGCCGGGCAACAGCGGAGGTATTTCCTCGGCGTTCGGTGTCGGTCCGTACACCCTTGCCCCGGGACAAAGCGTGAATGTCGTTTATGCCGAAGCCGTGGGGTCCATCGATATGGAAACCCGCAGGGAGACGGGCAAGGCGTATATCGATGAAGATATCAGTCTGGCGGAAAAGGATGCTGTTGTGGCTTCCGGGCTGGACAGTTTATTCCAGTATTTCCAGCGGGCTGTGGACAATTACGGATCCGGCTACGGTATTCCCGCCCCTCCGGATCCCCCCGAAGAATTCATCGTGCTGCCCGGCGGAGACCGTGTGACGCTGAGCTGGGCGCGCAACAGTGAAACCTCAACGGGATTTGCGGGTTACCGTATCTATCGTGCCCTGAGCGAGTACGACTCCACCTATCATCTGCTTTTGGATGTTACGGATCCCGAGGATTATGCGGTGGATGCGCAGACCTGCAAATTTGAAGACCGCACCGCCGTACGCGGGTTTGACTATTACTATTATATTGAGGCCTATGATGACGGTTCGGTGGATGACCGGGGACGCGAGCTGAGCAGCAGCAAGTTTTACACCCTGACCAGCTCGGCCGCACAGCTGAAACGCATGCCGGGCACCGATCTTGAGAACATCCGTGTCGTGCCGAACCCCTATAACGTCCGGGCAAGGAAACAGCAGTTCGGAACGGGCGGGGGACAGGCCGACCGCATCATGTTCTACAACGTCCCGCCCAAGTGCAATATCAAGATCTACACGGAACGCGGCGACCTGATCTGGGAAGGCGACCATGTGAACAACAGCGGTGACGAGGCCTGGGCCTCGATCACGGATTTCCGCCAGGTGATCGTCAGCGGCGTCTACATCGCCGTGATAACCGTTACGGAAGACTATATGAACGAGGCGACAGGAGAACCTTATTTCACGGAAGGTGAAAAGGTCATTAAAAAATTCCTGGTCGTACGGTAAGGTAAAACATAGATACAATTGGAAGGAAAAAGTAGTATGAAAAGGCAGTATTTATTTCCATCATGTTGAGTGTTCTCACTTAGCAGTCAGTGGTTGCATTTATTCTCCGACTACACGATCCTTTAAGTGAAGAACAGAATATTTTAAACCTTTTTGCAGATGATTCCACATTTAATGAAGTTGAAGTTTCAACGGTTACGTTGGAAATCTTAAATGAAAATTGGAAAGACTCATATCTTGATACGGTAACTGTATATGATACCTTAAGTATGACAGTTAAATATGATACTACCAATATTGTTTACAGTGCAACTGACACCACCTACGAAATTGATACAACGACTACATATGATATCAAAACAACAGGTTTTCTGGATCGAAAATTAATCAAACAAAAACCATCAGGGATACATTATCAAAAGTCATTTTATCACCGATGAATAAATATAAACTTAATGTATCAAGGGGATAATTTGAGTTCATTTACAATGATACAGGTCATTTCACCGGGTTCATATGACTTTTGGTTGGATATTCATGGTAGTATTGTAATTTCGGAATAATGATAATGAATTAGTTGGGTATGATACGTACAGTATGAGCCGGCTTGTCTTTGCGACCTTTAAAGGAGATCGAAGAATTCAGTAGTCCGTGAACATTATAATTACTCCCTTGATACGGAATTTATTTTATTCGTTATAAAGCTGAAATGCAACTTATAAAGAAGTAAAAACTATTTTTACGGTATTATTAACTAGAATACTGGGTAATAAAACATTATTAAGGAGTTAATAAGATGAAACGAATTAAGTATTCTTCTTGTGGCCATGCTCATTTTCTCTTTCGGACTGGCAAAAGATCAGAAATTAGCCCAGTCCGGAATGCAGTTCCTGAGCGTTTCGACGGATGGCCGGGGCGCGGCAATGGGCCAGGCGATGACAGCGATCGAAGGCTATTCCATGGCGTTCTTTTACAATCCCGCCACTGCCGCCAGAATGACAAAGACCATGGACCTTACGGCAAGTCAGAACAACTGGATCGCCGGGATCAAGCACAATGCATTTTCGGCGGCGTTCAGCCCTGCGAACGGCCGTTTCGGCGTTTTCGGCGTTACTGCGCGCAATATCGACTACGGGGAAAGCATCGGTACGGTCGTTGCCCCGAATGACAACGGCTATGTGGAAACCGGCACGATCAATCCCACCGCGCTCAGCGTGAGCGTCGGTTATGCGCGTTCCCTTACCGACAGGTTCTCTGTCGGCGGGAATATGGGGTATGTCGTACAGCAGCTCGGACAGAGCATTGTTCCCTACGGCGACAGTCTGCAGACGAAATCGAATATTGCCGGAGGGATTTCCGTGGATTTCGGTACCCTGTATTATACCGGCTGGAAGAGCCTTGCTTTCGGCATGTCCGTACGCAACTTTTCCGGTGAGATCAAATACGAAGACGAAGGCTTCCAGCTGCCGCTGACATTCTCCATGGGCCTGTCGATGGATGTGATGGACCTTCTTCCGCAAAAGCCCCAGAATCAGTCGCTGATGCTTTCCGTGGACGCCCTGCACTACCGTTCCCATCCGGAACAGGTCAACATCGGGCTTGAGTACGGATTCATGGACATGTTCTATGTGCGCGGCGGGTACCGCTCCAGCGAAGATATCCAGAATGTCAGTTTCGGACTGGGTCTGAACATCAAGGGTATTGTGGTTGACTATGCCTACACACCGACAATTGATTTTGCCGATGCACAGCGTTTTACAATCGCATTTGCTTTTTAATGAACCTTTAAAAAAAGAATGAGAATTATGCGCAAGATATTAACGCTTACTCTATGTCTTATCTTGTTTTCGTCGGTGCTTACCGCCGCAACGAACGGAAAGATCAGCGGCCGGGTGTACAAGGAAGAGAGCGGCGAGCCCCTGGTCGGTGCGAACGTCGTTGTTGAAGGTACGAGCATGGGCTCCTTTACCGACGAGAACGGATACTATGTTGTTTTGAATGTTCCGCCCGGCACCTATAACCTCGTGGCCACGATGGTGGGATACACACGCATGGTGGTCGAGGAGGTCCGCGTCCGTATCGATCTGACGACACAGGTGGATATCGCGATGCGGGAAGAAGTGATCGGGTTGGACGAGGTGGTGGTTACGGCCCGAAAAGAAGTGGTCAAGGTCGACATCGCCAGCAGCCAGACCGATATTTCCTCCGAGCAGATCCGCGCGCTTCCCGTGCAGAGCATGAGTCAGGTCATCGGCATGGAAGCCGGTATTGATGAGAATTACAATATCCGCGGATCCGCCGCTTATGAAGCCGCCTTCACCGTTGACGGAATGAGCATGAACGATGAGCGCTTCAACAATCCCTATACGACGATCAGCCTGAATGCGGTGAAGGAAGTGAATATCCAGATCGGCGGATTCAATGCGGAATATGAAAACGCGCGCTCCGGCGTGATTAACGTGGTCACCAAGGAAGGCGACAGGGAAGATTATGACATCGGGGTCATCCTGCGTTACGCTCCGCCGAACAAAAAATATTTCGGACCCGTGATCACGGCGGAAGACGCATATTTTGCCCGGCCTTACAACGATGAGGATGTTGCATGGTGGGGCACGGACCCCGAAAGTTATTCCGACCTGAACGAGAACGGCCAGTGGGACCGCGGCGAGCCCTTTACGGACAGGAACGGGGACGGGCGGTACACGGATTCCGCATGGGACGTTTACAAGCGGAACAGCAATATCTCCTGGGAAGGATTCAATAATTATGCCAAGACAAAACTCGAGGACGGCGATCCGGACAACGATCTTACCGCAGCCGCCTGGCAGCGCGTCTACCGGTATCAGCACCGCCGGTCTGCAAATATCGTTTCGCCCGACTATACCCTGGACGTCGGCGTCGGCGGTCCGGTGCCCGGGATCAGCGAAGCCCTCGGCGACCTTCGCTTCTATGCCTCTTACCGCCGCGAACAGGAGGCGCTGGCGGTGCCGCTTTCCCGCGATACCTATAACGATGACAAAGTGTCGCTGAAGCTGACATCCAATGTCACGAACAACATCAAACTGAATATTTCAGCGATGTACAGTAAGGTAAGCTCGGTCAGCCAGGCGTCATGGACCTCGCTGCCCAGCGGCGGCGATTATTTCCGTTCCACCTACGGCGTGGTGAATTTTGCCAGCACGGACTATTATGTGTATATGGACGCAACGCTCTGTCCCACCCAGATCACGCGAAACAGCCTGGGCCTTCGCTGGTCCCATCAGCTGAACGACCGTTCCTATTATGAAGTGGACCTTCAGCGGCTGGGTTCCCGGTACTTTACCGACCGCCTCGGTCCGCGGGAC
>JAGYLW010000080.1 GCA_018400915.1 Fidelibacterota bacterium | reverse complement strand
GATGAAAGAATGCGGTGTGCAGTGCATCAAACCTGTCATTTCGACCGCAGTGGAGAAATCTCAGGGATATGACCGGGGTGGAGAAATAAGGGAGATCCCCTGACTACGTTCGCGATGACAGGGTGGATCGTGAGTTATCCTGCATTCTGAAATATTAACAAATTAACAAATTAACAGATTAACAGATTAACAAATCAACAGATCAACATTCATTTGATCATTTTCCAGCGGTCATCGATCCGGGCGTCGGCGCCGAATTCCATGATGTAGTCCCGGAGGGCTTCACGCATCATGAGGCCGGTGTTGTTGCGGTATTTGAGGTCGATCTCCGTCAGGCGGTCGTAGCCGGAATTGCCCTCGGCGAGGTAGTCGGAAACGGCGAGTTTGTAGCGATTGTCCGGATCGAAGGGTTCCCCCTGAATGCTGATGATCTCCGCACGCCGGCCGTCGGGCTTGCTTTTGTCGATCACGACCTGCAGCCCGGAACAGAGCATGCCGCGGGAATTCCCCGACACGCGGTCCTCGATCAGCGCATCCAATTGCCTTCCGGTAATATGAAAGATCGTGATGCGGTTTCCGAAGGGCAGGAAACGGAAGAGGTCTTCATAGGTGAGGGGGCCGGCTTCAAGGTCCGCACGCAGGCCGCCGTAATTGGAGAAGGCAAGGTCGGCGTCCACGGCCCAGACCACCGCATCCATCAGCAGGTTCCCCAGCGGGGACTGTCCTTCGCCGGAGCGGCGCATGGGTTTTTCCAGAACGGTCAAAACCTCGTCAAAACCTTCTTCCGCCACCGCGACATAGGATTCGATGAGGCTGTCCATTTCGGGATCGATCCAGAACTCGTCCTCGAGCAAGGTGATGATCGCGCTCTGGTCCACGGCGAAATCATAGCCGGCCAGGGATCCCGTTTCCCTGTGGATATAAAAATTCACCTGTCCAACGTTCGTGCCGTTGGCGTAATTCTGAAAGATCAGCGTGTGGTTGACCGGGTCTTCATAGGGTTTGTCGAATCCTTTGTGAACGTGCCCGGTGAACATCGCATCGATCCCCGGGACGGATGCCGCGATCTCCAGACCGTTGGCCCCGATCTTGTCCGGATCGGGATAATTGCCTTTTTTGATCTCCTTGTGGAGCTTTGCGGCTTCTTTTTCCCGTTCATAGGGCGTCCAGGCGTGTGTGGACAGGATAATGAATTCCGCCCCCTTGTCCTGTAATATTTTTACGTATTTCCTGGCCGTGGCGATCTCCGGAAGAAAGGTGAGTCCCTCCACGTTCTCGGGAAAGCTCATCGAGGGAGTGACGGCAGTGTTGATGCCGAGGATGCCCACCCTGACCCCCATGATCTCCTTGATCACATAGGGTTCAAGATAATCGGGGACCTCGCCGTTCTCATTGACGATATTCGCGCTCAGGAAGGGGAAATTCGCTTCTTCCGCCCGTTCTTTCAATACTTTCCAGCCCTTGTCGAAGTCATGGTTGCCGGTGGTCATCAGGTCGTATCCCGCCACATTCATGAATTCGATCACGGCCTTTCCTTCGGTCTTCGATCCCACCGGAGTGCCGGAGAAAAAATCCCCTTCATCGATCAGCAGGACGCCGAATCCTTCTTCTTCCGCGGTTTTACGGAGCCGGTCGACATAGTGGACCAGGGCGGGGGCGGAGCCGATCTTCGGCGGAAACTGGGGGTTCATGAAGGTGGCTTCCGTACGCTGGATGCCGCCGTGAATATCATTCGTAAAGATCACCGTGATGCGCTGATATTCCGGTTCCGGGAATTCGGCCGCAAAGGCAGCTCCCGCCAGCAGCATCAGGAGGATCAATATTTTCATATATTTTATCATAATATGCCTTTTTTTACTTTAAAACGCATAGGAAAGCGAAATGTTCGCCCGGACATTGCTTTCCTTCACCTTGTCCAGGTTCTCGCGCACCTCGTCCTCAACCGGGAAAAGATCTTTATAATAATACATGTTCTGATAAATGGCGATTCCCACGTCAACGCTCAGGGCATCCGAGATCCAGCCGCTGCCGACATGGATCGTGCTGCGGTCCATCTCACTGCTCATGGGGTTCTGTTCGTAGACAAAGCCGAAGCGGACGGGCATGCCCGTAAAGAACACGTGTTCAACGCCGGCCCGGACCGTCCAGGCGGGGGAGTAATCCGGTTCGAAAAGCGAGATCAGCGAATCGGCGCTGTCAAAATATCCGGCGGCATATCCCTTCCAGCCGGTAAGGTCTATCTGTGCGTAGATCGTAGTTTTCAGTTCATTCTCGGGAATGTAACGGAACGACAGCGAGTAGGTATTCGGACGGTCGATCACCATCTTGTAGGCGGAATCGGGGTCGTTGCGGTATTCCGGCAGCATCAGCGAGGAATCCATGCCGGCAAGCATGTGGCTGCCTTCCGCGGAAAAAACACCGTTCAGAGTGGCATGAAAACCGGTCTGCAGGCGTTCGCCCAGATCCGCGGTCAGTCCGAGATTGATCCGGTTGCCCGAGGCCCTGACCGGTGCTGCGGGGAAATAGGTGGTATCGCTTGAGGACAGTTTGTTGTCGTTCAGGATCGGGATCACGCCGAAACCCTCCTCCATGCCGCTGCCGTAAATGCGGGTGTAGGAATAGCCCAGGGCCAGGTACTTTCCGATATCATGGGCGAGGGCGACATTGAAACCGTGCAGGAGCCCGCTGAACCACACCTTGTGATAGCCGGCGAGCGGATCACGGTTATAGGTGCCGGTGCCCAGGTCCGAGCGGATCTCTTCCTGATAATCGTATTTGAGATTGTCCAGCGTGTACCATCCGGCGGATGCGGAAAATCCCTGCTGGGAATAGTAGAGCGCCATGTCCCCGCCCCATCGCTGGAAGCGGTTGGAGACATAGTCGTTCTCCGCCAGGTAATCGCCGAAACTGTCCTGTACGGGGAAGGAACGGCGTTCGGTAAAGGCGCTGAGGTCCAGTCCGGCATGCACCGTGAGCGCATCTTCCCTTGCGAAAAGGGCGGCGGGGTTATGGAGTCCCGCGACCGGGTGCTTTTCCAGCGCCAGCGCCGATCCGCCGAGGGAAAGGCTGCGTCCGCTGTGTTTGGGGGTCTGTTCCAGCCCCATGTACTGAAAATACACCTGTCCAAAGAGCGATCCTGCCGCCAGGACGGTGAGAAGTAATAATGTCAAAACGTGTTTGCGAGTCATACACATTCCTCTTATAAATTAAAATCGGTAATCTAGTTGCAGCCTGAAATCGTTCGTTCCCAAACGATAATAGGTGTTGTCCATCCGGAGCTGTGAACCGTCCTCCAGCTCGATATAGGATTCCACGATGTTGCTCTGGTCCATGCGGGTGTCCACGGTGTATTTGAAACGCAGGGAAAGGTTATCCGTGATGCGGCTGTAGAGCGTGAGCCATCCGCGGAAAGAGTCCACGGGCGAATTCGTCACCCGGAAATCGGTGTCCTCGAAATTCCATATGAATCCCCTGTACAGCATGGCCGAGCCGATGATCTTGAAGTAGTCGTTGAAGTTATGTGTGAATCCCGCACGGATCGCCCGCGAAGGCGAACCCGCGTTCCCGACCATGGACTGGCCGCCGGCGGTGGTATAGACCAGCCGGGCGCGGGGCGAGAATTCCGTGTAGCCGAAGATCAGCTCGAAGTCGATCCGGTCAAAGCGCGAAAGATAGAATTCATTGCCGAGAATGGTCTCGGTGGAACGGTACACGTTCGAGGTGAAGAGATTGTCCCGGTAGCGGCTCTGCCATTTGTGACGCAGCCGGATGCGGTAGTTAAAGACCGGCCGGTATTCCACGCGGGCCACCAGGCGGTTGTATTTGGCGCGGTCGGCCACCCGTTCCCAGATATCATGTTCCAGGTTCAGGATGATCGCCCTTGAGAGCTGATAGCGCGTTGAATAATAGAAGCCCTTTTCCGCCTGCGGCTGGGAGGTCCCGGAATAGAGGAAACCGTAGGCGTCGTCCTGCAGGTAGTAGATGTCCTCGTAGATGGTGGTCTTGTAGCGGGTATAGTTGGAGAAGGAACGCTGGTAGGGATTGTCGAAGCCCAGGTCGTAGCTGCGGTAGAGGGCCAGGAAATTGAAGTTCTCGAACTGCCAGTACATGTTCACCGTCCAGGCGAGGGGATCATTCTTGAAATTCAGGACCCTGCCGTCGTTGTCAAGCACGCCGATCTCGCCCTGGAAGACCACATTCTTCAGGTTCAGGGAAAAGTCCGCCCCCATGACCCGGCGGTAGGCTTTCGCCTTGCTCCAGAGGCCGGAGGAAGCGCTGGATTCGTAGCTTGCCGCGATCTCCGCATCGGCGGAATTCCCGATGTGCGCCAGGTATTTGCTCATCTCGGAGATAATGGTTTCGGGCTGGTAGTCCAGCCTGCGATCGTAGAGGCTCTCGTAAAAGGTCATTCCGATATGCGCCTGGGGAATGGGCTGGATGCGGATATTGCTTCCGTACATCATTTCATGCAGATTGTTCATCAGCCCCAGGGAAACATTGCCGCCCAGGCCGTGGTCCACGCGGGGCTCCATGCGGATCAGCGCGGAGAAAGAACTGTCCGGGTCCGGGTTCAGGACCGCATCGCGGGTGTTGTAGGCGAAGAAGGGCGTCAGGTACAGCCATTTGAACTGGTATTCCCCGGTAAGGCCGTTCTGGGAATAGACCCGGGAACGGGAGGCGTCGCCGCTGATCCCGATCAGGCGCTTGCGCCAGCCGTAGCCGGATTTCCGCGGGGTAAAGTAATCCACGGTCTCCAGGACCACGCCTTGGCCGAAGGATGCGATATAGCTTCCGGCGATCAGCTTGTTGATGCTGCCGAACTTTCCCAGGGAAAGGTCGTTGACCCCGGCATAGCCCTTGAATTTCGGGATGCGGGTATCGCCGAAGGTGGGCATGTCTTCCGCGAGGGACTGCGTGTAGGCAAGTCCGAAACTGAGTTTTTGTCCGTAGTTGACATGCAGTTTGTAATACTTGTCGAGGGGATATTTGTCGAAAACGATCTGGTCCATCAGGCCGCCTTCGTCGTCCGGGGAGATCTGTGCCGCAAAGTCTTTGACGGTGGCGGTAAAATAGCCGTTCCATGTGGCGGTGCTGTCGTGGGTGTAGCGCACATAGTCGGAGATATTCCGGTAGCCGTAGTAGCTGATGCCCTCGATGCCGCGCAGGTCGCGGGCGGACTTGATCTCATTTCCCTCCGCCATAAAGCTTGTGACAGCTGCGGCATCCACGGGCGAGACCGCCGGGAGGTTCTGCAGGTCGTAAAAGTCCATCCGGTTGATATCCCGGGGATTGGTGAAGAGATCGATCCAGCTTTCCACAAGGCCTTCCGAGGCGCCTTCGTCATTCATCATGCTTTCCAGGCGGTAATAGCGGTCCTCGATCTTTTGCTCCGTTTCGTCGAATTCCGATCCCGGGAAAATGGCGACGGCGTCTTTCAGCGCAAGGAATTCCGGATAGGAAATGCCCTCGATCTCCCGGATCTCATACACGGAAGAGAGTTCGCCGTGATAGAGCAGATACTCCTCCAGCAGTTCCACCACATGCTCCGGGACCGGCAGTTCCCGCAGTTCCTCCGCGGAAGCGCTGTTGATATCGATCTTTTCCCCGGCGAGCGCACCCTGCAGCCAGCAAAGACTCAGAAAAAGAATGTATAGATATTTTTTCATAATAAATGCCAATACTAAGGTTTATGGATCTCCAGGGTAAATACGTGGGTGCCGTTCAGGACCGGATGGGAAACGAAGGCGTAATCCACGCTGATAAACGATTTTTCCACACCGAAACCGAAGGTCAGCTGGCTGGGATAGGTGGAAAATCCCGCCCGCAGGCTGAACCATTCCATGATCGCATATTCCAGCCCCGCCCGGTACTGCGCATCCCGTCCGAAAACCTTTTCGATCTCGAAGGAGGACGTGAGTCCGTAGTAGGGTGAATATCCCAGTCCGACCACGAATTTCCGCAGTGCCTCCGCCTCCGTTTCGCTGCTGCCGAATTTGGGGGCATTGATGTTCTTGACGGCGATGCCCATCCAGGCACGGTCGCGGAGACTGGCCTGCAGTCCCACATCCATGCCGAGACCGGAAACACTTCCCAGGTCGATCCCGTCGGAACCGTCGCCGGAGAGTCCGGCCGACTGTCCGTAGTTGACAAAGAGGAAATTCAGCGAGTACCCCAGGGACAGCGAGGAACGCAGGTCCTTCAGCAAATGCACGCCGTGGGAGACCCCCAGGGCGTTCTCGGAGCTCAGGACCGCGTCGCCGTTCTTCACGCGCAGCATGTCCCCGTGCAGGGACAGGGTCCCCCATTTTTCACTGAGGGGAAGGGCGGCGGAGAACATGGACAGGGAGGCGAACCCGTAGGTGCCGGGATTGGTAAAGGCAAATCCGGCGCCCATGTTTTCCGTATTCGCCAGGCCGGCAGGGTTGTAGTTGTGGGACCATAGCGACTGACTGACCGCCACCTGCGCTCCGCCCGCGGCGGCGCCGGCGGCCGCGCCGGTCCATTGATCGGTAAAGACCTGCGCCTGCAGGGCGCCGGTCAGCAAAATAAATACGAGTAATCGTTTCATAAGCATAGGTTCTTTTTATTTTTTAACGGCGATTACGACCGGCTGCGCCTTGCGGTGCACCTTGCCGGTACTGCGTTCAATGACTTCCATGTGCATGATATAGGTGCCCGGCGGAAGCAGCTGACCGAGTTCGTCACGGCCGTTCCACTGCTTTTCCAGGGTCCAGCTCACCCCGTGGTATTCGTCGGTGAGGGTGGTGACGTAGCGGCCTCCGGCGTCGTAGATCCGGATGATCACCCGGGCTTCGTCGGGATATTCATAGCGGTAGTTGATCACCTCGCCCAGCTTGGGGACGAAGGGATACGGTGCCACTTCCAGTTGTACCTGGCCGGTTCCCGCTTCGCCTTCCGTCCATGCCGAGATATCTTCGGGATAGGCGGGG
>JAGYLW010000008.1 GCA_018400915.1 Fidelibacterota bacterium | reverse complement strand
AAATAACGCAGGGGCCGGATTACTCCGGTCAACATATTTGCCCCGCGAAAGCGGTGCACGGCACTTTCCATTTCCCTGACCGCATACTCCGCTTTTTCATAGGCCTCCTGATGCTTCAGGAAAGTCCTTTCGGGAGTTCGCATCGACAGGGGCCTGTCGGCCTGCATCGGCATCACCGGAAGCATCACGGGATAATCGGTGCCCTGATCCTTCAGTAATTCCACGGAATCCAGGGTCTCCCCTGCCGGCAGGAGTATCATCAGCGGATATGCCGGCAGCTGCGGTTCGCCCGTGATGCCGGTCTGCCGGCATCCGGAAAGCCGGACGATCATGTGCCCGTCCTTCTGCTGCATCCGGGGCTGGGAGAAATGATAGTCGTATTCGTAAACCCCGGCATGCAGGGCGCCGGAAGCAAGCAGGCAGAGGAATA
This sequence comes from Fidelibacterota bacterium, assembly GCA_018400915.1. GTDB lineage: Bacteria > Fidelibacterota > Fidelibacteria > Fidelibacterales > Fidelibacteraceae > M50B103. The sequence continues at coordinate 33,665 of JAGYLW010000008.1, read as the reverse complement.
TTCCGGAGAGGGTCTTTTTCATTTTATTACCAGTATTTTACGTGAATCCGACGGAATGTTCCCGGAAAACAGGGTGCAGATATAGATCCCTGAGCTCAGGCCTGAAAGATCCGCTTTCAGCCAGTGATACCCCTTCGGCCGGGATCCCTGAGCAAAGGTCCCGACCTTCCTGCCCCTGAGATCGTAAAGGTCAATGCGCACAACGGCATGTTCCGGGATCTGATAATCAACGATTATCTCCCGGCAGGCCGGATTGGGGAAAACGCCCGTCAGCGATGCCTTTTCCGGCGCGGCTGCCCCTTCCGTGAACCGGCTTGCCTTTACCAGCGCCTTGATGCAAAAATTCGCCGTCGTATCGACCGTCTGCAGATCTTTCCACCGCCCGTTCTCCCTGAAGAGGCTTTCGTTTTTTTCCGCACGGGAGGGAACCCGGGCGGGGGCGGCCGTCATGGCATACACGGAGGGTACGTTCAGCAGCACCGGCACTTCCGAACTGCAGTCGTAAGCATGCCCTCCCCGATCCAGAGACAGGTAGACAAAGAAGGAATCTTCTTTCATCAGCGGCACCGGATTGTTCAGATCGACGGTATAAAATCCGCTGAAGGAAATCGATCCGGATTGTTCCGTGACAAAGGTGCTTTCGTTCAGCTGCCTGCGAGAGCGGCAGACCCCGATCGTATAATCCACGGAATCCGCCGCCGCGATAAAACTGACGGCGACCAGGGTATCCCTTCGTTCCGCCACAAAGATATTGACCGCCTCCTGCGTGTCCAGGTCCTCCCTCCAGCCGTGATAGTCGTGATAATACACGTCGTCGTAACGCATCGGCTCCACCTGCTGAAAGGAAACACAGCCCATTTCGGGATGGCGGCCGGCATGCTTGTCATAATACGATATCCAGAAATATCCGTTTCCGCCCCAGCGGTTTCCCCAGGAAGTTCCCCAGCTGTTTTTGCACAGCCAGGCGCCCGGCTGCGGCGCGGCGGTGCTTACCGTATCATTCCAGCCGACGATCGCGACGGCATGGTTGGGGTCGTGAGGGTCCGAAGGCGGCTGATAAAAACTGCCGTTCGTCGAATCGTCGAGGAATTCCATCCCCACATACATGCAGGTCCCCAGTGCGCCGTGTTCCATCAGCTGCCGTTTGATAAGCGCAATATTCGAGCCGTCGTCCTCCAGCTGAAACCACAGGATTTTCCGCGGATAATAGGAATGATAACTGCTGTCATCCCGTGCCGGCGGGGTGTCATAGGACTGCCCGTCCGCATCCCGCACCGCACCGTCGCCACGCGAAAGGTAGGCGCTTGCCACCCGGTAATCCCCTCCCATGTGCACTTCGAGCCCCTGCTCCGGACAATAACCGATATCCTGATTATAGAACGTGTTGAACCCGTTCCACCAGTCGAGATGATATTCCGCCAGGTCGGGCTCCGGCGTCGTTTCATTCGCCGGCCACACATCGGTGCGCATCAGGTTGCTTTCCAGTGACGCCATGACCGCGTGCGCCCAGCAGGTCCCGCCCTGCTGCGATCTTACCCCGGAAACATAATCCTCGCCGCCGGCATCCCTCAGATCGTAGGCAACCGGCAGTGCGCCGGCGGAAAAGGACATCCCGGAACAAAGCAGCAGAACCGCGGTAAGGATATGTTTTTGTTTCATTTTATTCGCTTGTTTTCATGCAAATTTCATGTTAAAATTATACGCGTTTTTGGAGGATAATAAAAGGGATTTTATGCAGCAGATCAGCGATAAAACGACCGAGCAGCAAAACCTGTCGAGCAAAGATATCGACCAGATGAGCACCCGTGAGGTGCTTGTCACTATCAACAAAGAAGACAAGACCGTTCCCTATGCCGTGGAAAAAGCCATTCCGCAGATCGAGGAATTCGTTGATGCGGTGGTGGCGTCCATGAAAAAGGGAGGCCGTTTGTTTTACGTGGGCGCCGGCACCAGCGGCCGGCTCGGCGTGCTTGATGCTTCCGAGATCCCTCCGACCTTTTCGGCGCCGAACACCCTTGTGCAGGGGATCATGTGCGGAGGCCTCTCCGCACTGGTTACGGCCGTTGAAGGCGCTGAAGATGACTACGCTGCCGGATATGCCGTTGTGAACGAACGCGGGATAACGAAAAACGACTGTCTTCTCGGCATTACCACCAGCGGGAGTGCGGACTATGTGCATGCCGCCCTGAAACGTGCCAAAGAGATCGGCGCCACCACCGGCCTGCTGGTCTGCAACACTTTTGAAAAGAATCTCCATATTGATGTCATGATCCAGGCCGTTGTCGGTCCGGAGATCGTGACCGGTTCAACCCGCATGAAGGCCGGGACCGCAACAAAACTTATCCTGAATATGATCACGACGACGGCGATGATCAAGCTCAACAAGACCTACGGGAACCTGATGGTGGACCTGATGACCACCAATAAGAAACTCTGGGACCGCGGCGCCAGGATCATCCGGCACTGTACGGGAACGGATTACGACACCTCCATGGAGATCCTGAAAAAATCCGGCGGCAGTGTCAAGACCGCGCTTGTCGTGGCGCTCCTCGGCATCGAACCGGATGCCGCCCGCAAACGCCTGGAAGCCCATGAAGGCGCGCTCCGTGAGGTCCTGGAAGAAGAAGGGAAAAGCCTTCGCCTTTAAGATCCGTGTTGCATAATATCGACAAACAACGACTGCCTGATGCCCCCCCGTCCAGGGACCTATGCCGTTCCCCTTCACGGTATGCGGAAATGTTTCTTCTTTCTCCCGCCCCATACTCAGATTTTCTATCTTTCACGCCTTTCCCCTTTCCCGGCCCGAACCGCGCCTGTTTCCTTTTTTTCAAATATTCTTCCTATAATTACCTCAACACGGGAGTTTTGACATGAAATATACTTTACCGTTCCCGGGTACGTGTTTACGAATGTGATGCCGGGGGGCAGATTATTAGTGCCCTCTCGCTTCTGAATTACATGCGGAAATTGCCGCACTGCACACCGTCAGCTTCACGTAAGCATTCCGGAACTGTTGCCGCCGCAGTTGCTACCTGGATGCTGTCGCGCGTTCATCTGGTTGCCGGTGACCCCGTATCCGCCTATGCGGACAAAACTCAGCATGAGCATGGATCTCGGGCACCGGGGCCGTTTTTCCGTGCGTGATTTACTGCCCACGACGACGCATCGGGCGCTTCGCTGATGCGCATCACAGCGAAAACTGGTCCTGTACGACATCCCAACGACCACCATTGCCGCAAACGTTGACGAGGTCATCCCGCTCGGGGAAGTCCGGCCCGAGCATTCTGAAGTCAAAGACAAATTTTCTTTCTCTGCCCGTTCCGGATGATGATGCAATGGAATACCGGAAACATCTGCGGGTAAGGAGATCCGACCTGGACATCAACCGGCATGTGAACAACCGGGTCACGGCCGAATGGGCGCTTGAAGCGGTCCCCGAAAAGATCAGCAAAACATACGAACTTGCCGAACTGGAGATTGCATTCAAGGGACAGGCCTTTTACGGCGACAGCATCCTTTCGCAGTGCCGCATCCCGGATGAAAAGGAACAATACACCGTGCTGCAGCATATCATCAAAAGTGATAAGGGACGCCTCATTGCACCGCTGCGGACGATCTGGAGGATGAAAGAAGGGAAACAAGGATTCTTCGCATAATTTGCATTTGATAAATCGCTTATTTACCTTATATTTCATAAAACACCTGGAGGAGATATGAAAACAACGAATAAGCTCTTGATCGCGGGGTTTATCCTTGCCGCAATGGGAATCGTGACAAAATTCCTGCTGGACAGGTTCCTGCTGAAAAATCCCGACCTGGATTTTGAGGACGATCCCGAGCTGCAGGACCTCGAAGGTTCTGCAGAAAACGGAGCCAAGGCTTAATGCGGTTTTTTATCAGCGCAGATATCGAAGGCGTAACCGGCATTAACAGCTGGAGCGAAACGAATAAAGACCATGCGGATTACGGTGAGTTCCGCAGGCAGATGACCCGTGAGGTCGCCGCGGCCTGCGAGGGGGCGCTTCATGCGGGCGCTAAGAAAATCGTCGTCAAAGACGCCCATGAAACCGGCCGCAATCTCATTGCCGCCGAACTTCCGGAAGAAGCTGAACTTATCCGTTCCTGGAGCCGGCATCCCTATTCCATGGTCTGGGGCATAGAGGAAGGATTCGACGCCGCCGCGTTCATCGGCTATCATTCCCCCTCCGGGTCCGCCGACAATCCGCTTTCCCATACCATGTCTTCCCGCCTGGTTTCAGAAATGCACCTCAACGGTGAACTTTGTTCCGAATACCTGCTGCATGCGATGGTCGCCCGCTCGCATCATATCCCTCTTGTTTTTTGTTCCGGGGATGCGGGTCTTTGTGAACGCATCCACAAAGACGACCCGGAGGTCCTTACCGTTGCCACACTGCAGGGGACGGGGAGCGCCACACACAGCATCCATCCGCAGCTTGCATTGAAAAAGATCCGTGCCGGCGTGAAAAAAGCCCTGAAGAAAGACCGGAAAAAATATAAAACGGACGTTCCGGGACATCTCGTGCTGGATGTGCGTTACAAGAATCATGTTTCCGCCTACCGGGCCTCCCATTATCCCGGAGCAACGGCGGTAAATGCCTTTACCACCCGCATTGAAGCCAATAATATTCTGGATATTATGCGTTTTCTTGAATTTTGCGTTTAAACACTTTTCTATACGAATGATCTTTATCCCGTCCGCCATGGACGGGATTTTTTTTATTGCATATTCCCGGGGCAGGTGCAATTTCCCGTTGTTATTTTCCCCGCGCACCGCTATTTTTCAAGTATTGACATATGGAGATACCGCCCTTCTCATGCGGGAAGGACTATGTCCGTACCGGGAGAAACCCCCATGTCCGCCGTCTGGCGGACGGGGATCCTGAGTCCGTGTTCATCGAAATCCGGAAAAAGCAAAACCCCTCCTGTCAGAGGGGCCTTATGCTGTACCGAGGGCGGGAATCGAACCCGCAAGGGCCGAAGCCCGGGGGATTTTGAGTCCCCTGCGTCTACCAGTTTCACCACCTCGGCATATCAGAGGTGATTTTGTCGATTAATTGCATGAAAGTCAAGCAAAAACTTCAACAATAACAAGGAATCAAGCATCATGAAAGTCAAATTCAAACGCCTTTCCCCGCTTGCAAGACTTCCCTTTCAGCAGCATGCCTGGGATGCGGGATATGACGTCAGCGCCGTGGAAGAGGTCGTGATACCCGCAGGCAAGTGGAAAATAGTAAAGACCGGGCTGGCGGTGGAACTGCCGGAAGCAATGGAACTGCAGGTGCGTTCCCGAAGCGGACTCGCGCTCAAGCACGGAGTGTTCTGCCTGAACGCGCCGGGAACGGTGGATTCCGGATACCGTAACGAGATCGGCGTGATCCTCGCCAATCTCGGTGAAGAGGATTTCACCGTAAGGCCCGGCGACCGCGTGGCGCAATTTATATTTCAAACCCCGAAACATCCTGATATGTCGGAAGTTGAAGAGCTTAACGGCTCCGACCGCGGAATGGGCGGTTTCGGAAGCACGGGTTCCCAATAAACGAAAGGGGTTAAACCATGAAAAAAGCAGTTGTTTTTCTTGGTGTTCTCTTCCTGTTCGCCGCATGCGGAAAGACGGATCGTTCCGTCAACAAGACACAGGCTTATACGGAAAAGACCGCCGTTTACGCCGAAGAAGCCGCCGGCGCGGGCAGGGCCCCGGGCGCCGGCAACGGTCTGCATATCGACAATACGGGGAAAAAGATCGTAAAAACGGCTTCCCTGGAATTCGAGGTCCGGGATCTGGATTCCTCGCTGTCTCGCCTGGGCAAGCTTATCACGGAGTATGAGGCTTATATCCAGCAGGAAAACCAGTTCCGGCAAATGGGCCGGCTGTATTACCGGCTCCACGTGCGGGTCCCGGAAAAACATTTCGCGGACCTTATCGGGGATGTGCTCAGCGGGGACGATATCCGCCGCCTGGAGTCAAAACGCGTTTCCGCGCGGGACGTGACGGAGGAGTATATCGACGCGGAATCCCGGCTGGCCACAAAGCGTCAGGCGCTTGAGCGGTACCGTGACCTTCTGGATAAAGCCGAAAATGTCGGCGACATGATCGCCGTGGAAGAGAATATCCGGCGCCTGGAAGAGGAGATCGAAGCCCAGGAAAAGCGACTGGAGTATCTCTCGCGCCAGGTGGCGATGAGCGAAGTGCGCATTGAGTTCTACCAGTCCCTGCCGGGTACCTATGTCCCCGACAAACCCCTGGGCTTTGGCGCGACCTTCCTCCGGTCCCTGCACAAGGGCTGGCAGGGTGTCGTGACCGTATTTTTCTGGATCATCCGCCTGTGGCCGCTGTGGCTGGCGCTCATCCTGCTGCGGATCGTCTTCCGCGCCCGCAAGAAGGAGGAAGAATGAGGATTTTGATCCTGTGCACAGGCAATTCCTGCCGCAGTCAGATGGCGCACGGTTTCATGAAGCATTTTGACGACCGGCCGGAAGTATATTCCGCCGGCGTTTCTCCCGCTTCCCGGGTTTCCCCGCATTCCGTGGAAGTCATGGCCGAAAAAGGTATTGATATCAGTGATCATGTGCCGGAAGATGTCCGCGATTATACCGATCGATCGTTTGATTACGTGATCACCGTCTGCGACCTGGCGAACGAGACCTGCCCCTATTTTTCCGGGGAGGTCAAAAAGCGCCTGCATTTTTCTTTTCCCGATCCCTACAACACTCCCGGCGGACGGGAGGCGGTCATGAAAGCCTACCGCAAGGTGCGGGACGACATTGAAACAACATTTTATCAACTCTATACTGAGAAGATCAAGCCAACGTTATGAAATTCCTTGAACTGGTAAAAAAACGTCAGAGCGACCGTAAGTATCTGGACAAACCGGTGGAGCGTGAAAAGATCGAACGCTGCCTGGAAGCCGCACGGCTTGCTCCCTCGGCAACGAATTCCCAGCCCTGGGAATTCATCGTTGTCGAAGATCCCGAAATGCGGGAAAAGGTCGCGGAAGCCACCTTTTCCTCCGTTGTCCGCTTTAACCGCTTTGCACTGAAAGCCCCCGTCCTGGTGGTGCTTGCCAGCTGGAGGCCGGCATTGTCCATTGCCATCGGCGGACTTCTGAAGGACCGTCAGTTCAACCTGGTGGATGTCGGCATTACGGCGGAGCATTTTTGCCTTCAGGCCGCGGAAGAGAATCTCGGGACCTGTATCCTGGGATGGTTCCGGACCCGGAAGATCGCAACATTACTCAACATCAAAGCGCCGAAAAAACCGGCGCTGGTCATCACCCTGGGATATCCTTCCGGGGAAACACGGGAAAAGAGACGCAGGGACCTTAACAAGATCCGGCGCTACGTCTGAAAGAAATTAAACGGCGCGGGTCCCGGCGTTGCGCGCCGGGCTATCAACCTTCAACCCTTCGACAGGCTCAGGGTTGTGAGGTATCCATGCTCTCTAAATGCTAAACGGGATCCAGTCGTCATATATTGGGGATCCCGAAACCAGTTCGGGATGACGGTGAAGGGTTTTCTTCGTCCCTCAGTCCCTCCGTCTCAACGACTCCACGTTTCAACCTCTTCCGGCCCTTCGACAAGCTCAGGGCTGCAAGGTACCTGTGCAATGTTTCTCTCCGTCTCTCAGTCGTCAGATATTGGGGATCCCGAAACCAGTTCGGGATGACGATGTCATTATGTCCCTTCGTCTCAACGACTCAACGTCTCGACAACTCAACAACAAATTAACAAATTAACAGATTAACGAATCAACGACTTCCGTTTCTCAGTCGTCAGATGTTGGGGATCCCGATCCGTCAGCTGACGGACGGGATGACGATGTACACCGCATTTCCTCGTCTCTTCGTTTCAACAACTCAACAAATCAACGACTCAACGTTCATTATTGCTGGTATTTCGTCCAGCCTGAAGAGACGACGGTCTGTAATCCGCCCCGCCTGTCGCGGTAGATGAAATGCGCCTCCACACCCTCCAGGGATTCGATCATTTCCATCCCTTTATGCTTCCCCAGCACAATGGCGGCGGTTGCAAGCGCATCGGCAACCACACAGCTTCCGGCGATCACGCTTACCGAAGTGAGTTCATGTTCGATGGGATAACCGGTCTTGGGGTCGATCAGATGCGAATAACGTTTTCCTTTCAGCTCGTAAAACTGCTGATAGTCGCCGGAGGTTGCACACGCCATATCCTCCAGAGCGATGCGCAGGGAATATCTCCGGTTGGCGACATTCTCCGCTTCCGGCACGGCGACCCCCACCATCCAGGGCCTTCCGTTACAGGTGCCGCCTGCCCGAACCTCTCCCCCGATCTCCACAAGCAGATCCTCATATCCCAGCTCCCGGATCCCGCGCAGCACCGCATCGACCCCGTATCCCTTGGCCAGCGACGCATAATCCAGATGAAGCTCCGGATCCTTTTTCAAAATACCGTTCTTCAGGATACGTATCTTGTCCATGCCGACATGTTGTAAATTCCTGCTGACAGCCGCACTGTCGGGCATTTCGGAGATCCCGCTTTCCCCGAACCCCCACATATCGACCAGAGCGCCCACGGTCGGATCAAATGCCCCGCGGGAAACGCCGTATACGCTGTCCGCGATTTCCGTCACCTCAATAAAATCCGGCGAAAGCGGGAAAGCGCCTTTTTCACTGTACGCATTGAACTGTGATATTTCACTTTGGGAATCATAGGTGTTCATGGATCGATTGACGGATGTCAGGGCGGCATTGACCGCCATGCGGATCCGTGCCTTTTCATGACCTTCTTCCGCTCCGCAGACCTTCACCATATAAAAAGTTCCCATGGTCTCCCCGCGCAGGGTCAGTAGCGGCGCATCGGAACAGGAGAAGAACACTAACCCTGCAAGGATCAGCAATAATATTTGATGCCTTGTCATGAAAACACCTCTGTATTTCGAATTTCCCGTTGGAATTTACGAATAATATTTACATTTTCAAGAAAGAAGAAAACAAGGGAAACCTATGAAAAGAATCACAAACACGATCCTGATCCTGCTGATCTCCATTCTCATTCTCGGCAGCTGCGGAAAACCGTCCCTTAAATATAAACCCCTGCCGGAAATGATGGAAGACGCTGTGGCCGATTCCGCCTGGCCGGGGGCTGTCCTTATTGCGGGGAACAAAGACAGTGTTATTATTCATCACGCAGCCGGGTATCATACCTATGCGCAAAAGCGACCGGTGCAAAAGGATGATATCTTCGATCTCGCCTCGCTGACCAAGGTCATAGGAACGACCTCCGCCATCATGAAACTGTATGAGAACGGGGACATACGGCTGGACGACCCTGCCGCGGACTATGTTCCCCGCCTCCGCGGACCGGCACCGGTCCAGACCGCACTGAAAAAAACCGTCACGCTCCGGCATCTGCTGACACACACGGCGGGATTTGAACCCTTCCGCCTGTTCTACGAGATGGACTGCAGCCCTGAAGCCCGCATGGACAGTATGTTCCGAAGTCCGCTGATCACCAAGCCCGGCGAAAAGATGGTCTATTCCGACATCGGTTTTATCATTCTGGCAAAGGTCGTCGAATCCGTCAGCGGCATGCCCGTCGACCAGTACCTGAAAAAGGAGATCTTCGCCCCCCTGGGCATGCATGACACCTTCTACGATCCTCCGGTAACACTCCTTTCGCGGATCGTACCCACGGAATACGACACCCTCAACGATGTACTGATCCACGGGGATGTCCACGACAGCAACGCCCGCTCCCTGGGAGGGATCACCGGCCATGCGGGGCTTTTTTCCACCGCCGCCGACCTGAGCCGTTTTTCCCGCATGATGCTTCACAAAGGCGAGCTGGAGGGAGTGCATATCTTTCAAAAGGGAACCGTCAAAAAATTTACCCGGCCCGTCTCGGAAAAACACACCCGCTGCCTCGGATGGGACAGTCCCGGCGGCGAAAGTTCCGGCGGCATCTATCTTTCCTCTGAAAGCTACGGACATACGGGATACACCGGCACTTCGATCTGGATCGATCCGGAACATGAGGTCTTTATTGTGCTTTTAACGAATGCCGTGCATCCCTACCGGACCTACAAAAACCCGAATTACTACGACTGGAGGCAGCTTGTTTCTTCGGCGGCCTTTGAGGAAATGGGGATCCGCAAACGCAACACCGATCTCTTACTGAAAGAACGCTGGGTGGAACGTTTCGGAGTAAGCCGCTGATACAGGCCCCGACGGACAGGATATGCAGGAGAACGTTCAGCGTATCTGAAAAATTGCCGCCTGATTGAACAGTTCCTGTTTTCCGAAATCTTCGGACAAGGGGAAGAGCATTGGTGAGGCCGGAATAAAAAAGTATAATTTTAATAATCCTTTGTTCAGAAAAACATTTATACTTACATTTTGCTTTGAAAAAATCATTTTTGCTGTGTTAAGGAGAAGGAATCATGATCAATATTATCTGGCTTGTGATGATACTTATCGGCGTGGCGGTTGCCGGGATACGCTGCCTTGGCATCACCTTCAGCCCCCTGGGTATCTACCTGGCACCCACTTTCGAACCGTTAAGCCAGCTCACGAACAGCGCGTTTGATTATTCAAAATTTGCCGTTGAACTTGCCCTGGGCCTTGTCGGCATCATGGCCCTGTGGCTCGGTATTATGAAGATCGCAGAAAAATCCGGCCTGATCAAGGTGATCGCCCGCGGCCTGCGTCCCGTGATGGTCAAGCTGTTCCCGGACGTACCTCCGGAACATCCCGCCATGGGATCGATCATCATGGCGTTGTCCGCAACGATGCTCGGGCTCGGGAATGCCTCAACGCCGCTGGGGCTGAAGGCGTTCCAGGACATGCAGAAGCTGAACAAACACAAATATATCGCAACGAATGCGCAATGCACCTTTATGGCGATGAGCACCTCCAGCATCACGGTCATACCGGCAACCATTATCGGCATACGGACGGCGGCCGGCTCTGAAAACCCCACGGAGATCATTGCCCCGGTCATTGTCGCCACTCTGATATCAACCACCGTGGCACTGATCATGACAAAGGTCCTGCAGCGCCTCCCGCGCTTCCAGGTTGAAAATTATATTGATCCCGAGGAGGAGGAAAAAAATGAAGAAGCTTAAAAAACGGATCGTCCTCTTCGGTATCCTGGGTTCCCTGATCGCAGCCTTCGTCCTGTTCTCCTTTATTGAGGTCATGCAGGTCATCTCTGTTATCGCCATTCCTCTGATCATCGTTATTATCCCGATCTACGGTTACTCCAAGGGACTGAAGGTCTACGAGGTATTTACGGAAGGGGCCAAAGAAGGCTTCCAGGTGGCGTTGCGCATCATCCCTTTCCTGGTCGCCATCTTTCTGGCCATCAGTGCCTTCCGTTCCTCCGGGGCAATGGACATTCTGTCCTGGATCCTTTCGCCCGTCACCAGCCGCATCGGCATGCCGGGCGAAGTCGTTCCCATGGCCCTGATGCGCCCTCTTTCGGGCAGCGGCGCCCTGGGGATCATGTCAGAGCTCATTAAGACCCATGGGGCGGATTCCTATATCGGCCGGCTGGTCTCCATTATGATGGGTTCAACGGAAACGACCTTCTATATCCTGGCTGTCTATTTCGGCTCCATCAGTGTAAAAGAGACCCGCCACGCCCTGCCGGCAGCCCTGACCGCCGACCTTGCCGGAATTATTGCGGCGGTCGTCATCTGCCAGATCGTTTTCGGCTGATACGGCATCCGTTGCGGGAAACAGTCTCCGCCCGGTGTTCTTACGTCGCTATTTAAAGCACTTACCGTTCCAGCACAGCAATGCCGCCATGATCCCCAATGCCAGAAGGGGTTCGATCCAGGCATGCGCCCGGCGGAATACCGGCTCCAGCAGATTGAATTCCAGCATGAATACCGCCCCTGTCACGATCAGTACGGATACGGCTTTTTTCATGGTCTCACCTCTATAACAGTATGATGCTCAGCGTTGCCATGAGCGAAGCGTTCGCCGCTTCCCCGACGGCCCTTCCCACGATCTTCCATGCACGCCCCTCCTCTCCGGGTTCCGTGTCACAAAAGCCTTCAACCGCACCGATCACCGCACCGGCACCGTCAATAATGCCGACCGCTCCGACAATTCCCATGGCCGGCTTCTGCATTCCGCAGGTAAAAAGCTCCCGCCATTCCTGCATGTGCGTCTCCCAGTAATCCAGCGAATGGATCACGGTGCTCAGAAAATACATCAGTACCGTTTTATCTTTCTCATTTTCCACCGTGTTGTCAATACGCACGTAAAATGCGGTAAGCTCGGCATGTTTCTGTTCGGTATCCGCAGGACTGTCCAGGATCAGGGCGATGGAATCAAAAACGCCCTGATATTCCCGGAATATGTCCAGACTGTCGCTGAGCATATTTACCACATCTTCATTTGAGGCGTTCTTTGCGAACCTTCGTCCGGGAATGATCTCCGGGATCAGGGTCCCGTTCTTTAAATCAAGCTCCGTTCTCAGCCCGGATAAACGGGCGCCGCGGAGGATGTTCTCCGCATGCTCACAGCATTCCGTGAGGTCGGAAGGAAGGCAGCCGATTTCCTTTTGCCCGGCGAATTCCTCATACACAAGGTCGAGGGCCTCATTGTGCGCCTCGCCGCTGATGTCATACTGACGTTGCAGTGTTTCCGTTCCATCCGTCGCCGGAGTGACCGCCTCTCCGCAGGAACTGCACAGCAGGATCGCCAGCGGCAACAGGAAGATATATGTGAACTTTTTCATGGTGTGTCCCCCTCTTTTTTATATTGCATTTTCACTTCGCATTCCGGCTGATCTTACGGAGGATAGAATATCCTGTAAATACGATGAACGGACCGATACTTCTTCAATAACAATTTATTACCGCGTTGCTGCATGAGATCTCCCCCTCTGTACGATGAACGCTGCCGAAATGTAAAAACTCGGGAGAAAAGCGGCAAGGCAGAAAACCACGCAGTGATACCGGTCACAAACGCACTTCAGCGCCCGGAAATACCCGCTATGGGGATTTCCCGGTTTTTTTTATTGCCTGAGGCATGATTTCTGTTTAAATTAGCTGGCTTTTTGATTCCGGAGTGGCTCAATGGTAGAGCGGGTGGCTGTTAACCACTAGGTTGTAGGTTCGAATCCTATCTCCGGAGCAAACACTCAGATATTGCCGGACCCGGCCCGCTGCGAAACGGAGTATTTTCACTCCGGCACTTTTTCACATCTTGACATGATATGGGAATTGTCGTATCTTAAGAATTATTATGAGGCAGATATGGTAAAGAAAAAACTCTATCGTTCAATTGATTCCGCAATGATCGGAGGGGTCATGGCGGGAATTGCGGATTACTTCAACATCGATGTAACACTGGTGCGTATTCTTTTCATTTTTGTCATGGTGTTTTCCGGTTTCTTCCCGGCGATCCTGGCATATCTGATCTGCTGGGCCATTATCCCCAGCAAAAAGATCTTTTATTGATCTTTTTCAGCTGCGGCCAGCGTGAGTATACTTACTTTTTCCACTCCCGCATTTTTCAGGCTGCGCGCCGCCTCCATACATGTGGCACCCGTCGTCAACACATCATCCACGATACATACATGAGAAGGGATCCTGATCCCTTTTCCCACCCTAAAGGCGTTCCGGACATTTTCCCGGCGTGCTATCCTGCTCAGTTCCGTTTGCGTGCCCGTATCCCTGCAGCGGACCAGAAGCTTTTTTTCCACCGGGACACCCCATACTTTCCCGATCCCCGAGGCGATGTAATCCGACTGATTATACGTTCTCTCACGGAGACGTGTCCGGTACAGCGGAACGGGGACCAGCGCATCGCAGCCGGAGAGAGAGGTAGAGGCAAAATACCGGCCGGCCTGCCGGCCGAGGAATGCTCCGATAAAAGGCATGTCACCGTATTTTAAATGATATACCAGGGCCTGCACGCCTTCGTTAAAATAAAACATTGAAAAGGCCTTGTCCGCCGGCGGGTTCCCGCAGGCAATAAGAGGATCGGGGATCTGCCCGCAGCGGGGGCATGATGCAAAACACCGTTCACATAAAAAGGGGGTCAGCTCCGAGCGCTCTCCGCAGATCAGACACTGCGGGGGATACAGCCAGTCCGCAAAAGCAACAAGGAGATCAGTAATTTTTCGCGCCGCCCTGGATGACGGCCCGCCAGTTCTCATTTTTTCTTTCCCCCTCCATATTACTATGAATTAATTCATAATAACCGCGTCCCCGCAGATCACAGAACACAAAGAAGACCTCTCCGCGCATGCCTTCATAATACCATATCTCATGATCCTTCTCACCTCCGACGAATCCGGAACGGCGGATCTCCGTCGGATGCCCGTATTTCAGAAGCACACGTCCCCGGTCACTTCCGGCACCCTTGTTCATATAGGTGAAATGTTCATCCGCATAGCGGACACGTTCCCGGATCTGCAGATAGTATTCGTTGACGGGCGTGGTCATGTCGCTGTCACGTTTTTTCCAGAATTCCACGAACAGTTTTTGCCGGGCGTCCGCATTGCTCCTCCGGTAAGTCCGGATCTCATCCTGGGTCATCAGGGGTCTCAGGACCTGGAACATGGAATCCAGTGCTTCTTCACCCAGGGCATAATGATCATCATACAGAAGCGCATCCATATCCGTTTCCCCGGTCATGAACACACGTCTGTCCGCATTCGCCGTTTCTCCCGTATTTTTGTCTTCCAGGCGCACGCAGTACTGGTAGATCCCGGGATCCAGTTCACGAATATCCATATAATCAATGACGACATCAAATTTTCCGGGTGCAACGGCTTTGACTTCTTCATTTTCCACAATAATATTCCCGTCAAGATCACGGATACTGCTTTGCACACCGTACGCCTTGCCGGGGCTCAGCTGATAAACCTCAAAATAGGTATAAAAAATACCGCTTGCATTATCAAATTCCGGGTTTGCCATCGGAACGATATCGTACATCCCCGGCTTGGTGAACTTGTTCTCATCATCGGTCTTTCCCGCGTAAGAAGCGACCACGATATCGCTTATTTCCAGATGGGAGCCCGTAAAAGACCTGATCCGGATATCCCGCCGGCTTTCGGAGGTCGCCCCCGAATGGAAATCCCGGACCACGGTGTGCAGTTCGTACGTTCCCGGCTCCAGATGCAGGCCGAGCTGTTCGGGAATATATTCATGTACAAGAATGGTATCGCCGACGGAACAGCGGTCCTCGACGGCCACGGTCTTTGCATATACATGTTCGTCGTTGTCATAGATATTCACCGCCATCAGGAATTTCCCCTGCATCTGTCCCTCTCCGGCGGACTTCCATCCCAGCGCATGGCGGGGGAGCATGTAGTACAATTCCACAAAGGGTGTTTCCTTGTCGTAGAAACATGCATGGTCCGTATAAAAACGAAAATCTTCCGCAAATAAGAAAGTGACGGCGATCAGCATAACGGTAAGCGTTTTTTTCATGGTCCTTCCCGGTTAATGTAATTTTTCCAGCTCGTTGTCCCTGAATTTCACGGAAACAACGCTGGAGACCCCTTCTTCCTGCATTGTGATCCCGTAAAGGTAATCACAGGCGTGCATGGTCAGCTTATTGTGGGTCACGATAATGAACTGGGTGTTCTCGGTAAAATGCGTCAGGGCATGGGTGAAACGTTTGACATTGGTATCGTCCAGGGGAGCGTCGACCTCATCCAGTATGCAATAGGGGGACGGTTTGACGAGATAGATCGCAAAAAGCAGGGAAATGGCCGTAAGGGCTTTTTCACCCCCGGAGAGCGCCCGGAGGGACTTCATCTGCTTCCCCTTGGGCCGGGAAAGGATCTCAATGTCCGCTTCAAGCGGATCGTCCGAACCTTCCAGGCGGATATCGCATTCGCCCTGATCAAAGAACAGTTTATAGGTTTTCTTGTAATTCTCCCTCACCTGCGAAAAGATCTCCGTGAACTGCCGCCGGGCTTCCACGTCCAGCCTGCCGATCGTCTCCGTAATACTGCTCTCCGCGCCCAGCAGGTCTTCACGCTGCTCCTTTAAAAAGGCCAGGCGCGACGACTGTTCTTCATACTCTTCGCGCACGGCCATATTGACGGGGCCGATAAGCTCGATGCGACGGGTGAGCTTCTGTATCTTTTCCTCCATTTCCTCCGTGTCCATATCCATCGGTTCATAGGGCCGTTTCAGGATATCGGTATGGTAACGGTCAAAGATCCGCTGTTTCAGCTGCTCCTGGCGCATCCGCATGTCATTGACCCGGATCTCAAGGTCGCGAAGGGTCTCGAACACATCTTCCCGGCGGCGGTGATGCTCCGAGATCGTTGCTTCCACCTTCCGGATCTGTGCTCTTTTTTCGTTCAGGGTCTTGTATATCCTGTCCCTCTTTTCCCGCTGCGCTTCCCGGTCGGAGCGCAACACGTCCAGGTCCTTTTTCAGCGACTGCATCTTCGCTTCGCCTTCTTCGGTAAGTTTTTCCAGTCCTGCGTCCTCTTTCCCGATCTCCGCGATACGTTTCTGCATTTCTTCGATCAGCGAGCAGGCATTGTTGTACTGGAAGCGCACATTGTCCTTTTCTTTTTCCTGCGCGATCAGGCTTACCCGCATATCCTGAAGTTCCGCGTTGAGACGGTCCCGTTTTTCGGATATTTTTTCATATTCCCTGTGAAAACGTTCCAGCGCAGACCGGTTTTTCTCCGCTTCGGCTTTTGCTTTTTTCAGGCTGTCGTCCGCCGAGTTCAGCTGTTCTCCGATCTCCGTGATCCGCGCGGAATAATCCCCGATCTTCCTGTCCGCCTCCTTCAGGCTGTCGCTGCGGTGCTCGGCGGCATAGGACAGCGCGCTCATCTTTTTTTCTTTTTCCAGGCGTTCCTGCATCAGTTCCCGGTAACGGCGGGAATATGCCTTCGTTTCCTTGATACAGGCGCTGCGCTCTTCCTCAAGCGCTTCACGTTTTTTTCTGACCTTCTCAAGCGCTTTCTCCATTGCGGCGGCGGCGTCATCGAGCTCCCGGATCTTTTCCTGCCGGCCGAGTATCTGCCGGCCCCGTCCGGACTGCTTTCCGCCGCGGATCATGGCACGCTGATCCAGATAATCGCCGTCCGGGGTCACATAACGGAAACGGGGATCCTTCAGGGCTTCTTCGGAAAGGTCCCGCAGTGACCGGACGATCAGTACGTTCCCTAAAAAATAATCGATGAGAAGCCGGTTTTTCGCATCGGCGTGCACTACGTCAACGGCGCGGGCAAGGATATTCTTATCGTGAAAAGGATCCTTCAGGGGCGTTTTCACACGTGTTTTCATCATATCCACCGGAGCGATGCTTACCCGGCCGCGCTGAGAATGCTTTAATGCGTCGATCACGTCAAGGGCGTCCTCCCTGCTGTCCGCCACAAGATATTTTGCTGCATTCCCCAGAGCGATCTCGATGGCCGTCACATACTCCTTGTCTGCGGTCAGGAGGTCCGCCACCGTCCCCCGGATCCCCGGATGTTTCAGGTGTTTCATGACGTATTTGACACCGGGGGCATATCCCTCAAGGGATTCGATCAGTTCGCGGTAAAATCCGGCATCGTTGCGGTTGCGTTCATAAGCGGACTGTTGATGCAGTATTTCCTGCCCGATGTCCCGGATCTCGCCGTCCAGTTTCTGCCGCCGGTCTTCCGACTTTTCAATATTGCCGCTGATCTCCCCGATCTGGTCCCCGGTCTGCTTCAGCTGTGTCTTCAGGCTTTCCGCCTGCTCCTTCTGCGAACCGGAACGCAGCAGAAGATCTTCCCTGCGCTGTATCTCCTCATCCTGCAAACGGGAAAGCTCCCCGCTACGGTCCCGGAGACGCAGGATCTGCTGCTGGACATCCCCCATGCTTTTCTGGGACTCCCGCAGATCGCGGCGCATATCCTCCAGTTTGCTTTCCGCTTTTTCATGGACCTTCCGGACTTCCTCAAAATCATCGCGCGCAGTATCCAGGGCTTCCCGCATCTTCTGCAGTTCCGGATCATCCCCGCCCAGCCGTGAAGAGAGACTTTCTTTTAATTCAAGGTTCGTATTGAGGCGCGATTCACTTTCCCGCTTTTCTTTCCGGAGCCTTTCCTGATTGCGGAGGGCATTGGCGATCTTTTCCTGCCAGACCAGACGCCTGGAATTTTTCTGGTTGATCTTTTCGTTCAGCTCCTGCAGAACATCGTTGATCTCCTGCATTTCCTTTTCTATGTCCGCCAGTTCGCTCTTGTAACTGTCGAGCATGGCCTCTTCGATGCTCAGCTGCTTCCCGTTCTCTTCATTCTGCACTTTGTTGCTGGAAAGCTGTTCCTGCAGAGGTCCGATCTTCTCTTCATAGTCATACCACTTCGCCTGCGACAGCGTGATCTCCAGCTTTTTCAGTTCCTCGGCATACCCGGCATAGCGTTCGTACCGCCCCATCTGGCGTTTGAGGCTCCGGACCTTGCTTTCCACTTCGTAAACGATGTCTTCCAGTCTTGCCAGGTCTTCCCGTGTCGCATCAAGCTTGCGCCAGGCGCTTTTCCGCTGGGTTTTGTATTTATTGATGCCCGCCGCTTCCTCGAACAGGGATTTTCGCTGGGACTTGTCTTCATTGAGGATCCCTTCCACCATTTTCAGCTCGATCACCGAATAGGCGTCGCTGCCCATGCCGGTATCGACAAAAAGGTCCTGGATATCCCGGAGCCGGACGGGGACGTCATTCAGCAAATATTCGCTGCTGCCGTCGCGGTAAAGCCGGCGGCCGACCTGCACGTCCGTATAGGCGACGCCGAGCTGCCCGTCGTCATTATGGATGGTGAGCATCACTTCGGCATAATTCAGGGGTTTCCGGTGCTTTGATCCCGAAAAAATGATATCCACCATCTGTTCCGAGCGGAGCAGGTGTGTTTTCTGCTCCCCCAGCACCCAGCGAATGGCATCCACCACATTGCTTTTCCCGCAGCCGTTGGGACCGATGATGGCGGTAATGCCGTTGCCGAACTGCATGACCGTTTTCGTCGCGAAGGACTTAAAACCAATGATTTCCAGTTTCGATATATACATGCTGACTTTTTGTAAATCCTTGTAATTTAAAACATAATGCCGTTCATTCAAATAAAAATGAACGCCAAGTGAGCTGAGCATGATTCATACAGCGCACCCCGCGGCGGACAGATCCGGAGATCAAGCAATCTTTACCGGATCAAAGAGCATTACAGGCAGGAATAAATCATGCGTGAATTTACACTTTTTACCGGAACTTTTCACCAAAAAGTGTTACCTATGTTCTGAGGTGGAAGTGTTACCTATGTTCTGAGGGTACATTCGTCTCAACAACTCAACGACTCAACAACTCAACGATTTTTCTCACCCCGCCGGCCAGGAGAACCTGCGGCCGCCCATCAAATGCAGATGGATATGCTCCACTTCCTGTCCGGCGTCGGGACCGTTATTGAACACCAGGCGGTAGCCCTTCTTCAGGCCGGCCTCTGCGGCGATATGCTTCGCCGCCACGACCAGGCGTCCCATCAGCCCGCGGTCTTCATCCGTCACGTCCTCCACACGGGAAATATGTTGCTTCGGAATGATAAGGATATGCTCCGGCGCCTGCGGATTGAGGTCCCGGAAAGCATAAACATATTCATCCTCAAAGACCTTGTCCGAAGGGATCTCCCCCGCAGCGATCTTACAAAAAATACAATCCTTCATCTTTCCTCCTTTCGGCGGCGGTATCCTTGTATGCATGACCTCCGCACCTTGTATTTTTCATGCTTATTCCCAAAGAACACAGACTTTCCCTCCCATTATAACGATTCCCTTTTCCTCAATGCCCGGATTTCTGCTTCTTTTACTTTCTGCATTAAACATTCATCTTCCACCTTGAGCCCCCGATCCCTGCTCCCTAAACCCTAAACTTTCAACTCTAAACTCTAAACTCTAAACTCTCAACTCTCAACGCTTATCTTCCTCCCCCATTCATACACGTCTTTTGCAATATAGTGACTGCCGAGGATACACAATACGCCGTGCTCCGGCAGTTCGCGGTACGCCCTCTCACAGGCGTCCCCGATGCTTTCCGAAGGATACACCTCCGGAAATCGTTCCGCCATTTCCCGGATGCCTTCCGTATCCATGCTGCGGCCGGAATCCACCGGCGAAAGCCATATTTTCTCCGCAACGGCCTGCACATACGCAAGGGCTTCCTCCGCATGCTTGTCCCTGAGAATGCCGACGGCCGCAAAGATGCGCTTTCCCGGATATATCTCCTTCAGGGCCGAACAGAACGCGCGGATGCCGCCCGGATTATGCGCAACGTCATAGATGATATCCGGCCCGCGGCCGATGTATTCAAAACGGCCTTTCCAGACGATCTTCGCAAAACCGTTCCGCAGTTCACCCGCCTTCAGCGGCCTGCCGAGAAATGCCTCCGCCGCTGCAACGGCCATGGCAATATTGCCCAGCTGATATCTCCCGATAAGCGGCACCCGGAACACTTCATCATAGCCCTTCATCCTGAAACGCATGCCTCCGGGGACCAGCGTGACCCCGGAGAAGATCTTTTCCGGGTCCAGGATCCGGAGGTCCGCCGTGCGGGAACGGAAGACCTCCAGGATCTCTTTTTTCTGCTTCACGGTGATCACCGGAACATCCTTTTTGATAATGCCGGCTTTTTCCCCGGCGATCTCCCGCAGGGTGTTCCCGAGAATGCGGGTATGGTCGTAGTCGATCGCCGTGATCACGACAACCCGCGGCAACAGGACGTTCGTGGCATCCAGGCGGCCGCCCAGGCCGGTCTCGATCACGGCGGCATCCACTTCC
This sequence comes from Fidelibacterota bacterium, assembly GCA_018400915.1. Classification (GTDB taxonomy): domain Bacteria; phylum Fidelibacterota; class Fidelibacteria; order Fidelibacterales; family Fidelibacteraceae; genus M50B103. The sequence continues at coordinate 12,889 of JAGYLW010000008.1, read as the reverse complement.
CTGTCCCGGAACCACGCAAAGGCGAGAGCGGTGCTGACCTCGAAAAAAGAGGCCCGGATCCTGTCGATATGTTTTTCCCATTGTTTCAGATACCGCCGGACGGCATCATCGCCGATCTCCCGGTCGTCCACCGTGATGCGCTCGTGAAAGCGCACAAGATGCGGCGAAACAAAACGGCCCGTTCTCAGTCCGGACGCGCCCAGGAGAGCGGCCGCAAGGACCGTAACGCTGCCTTTCCCGTTCGTACCGGCGACATGGATGGAAGGATAGGCCCGCTCGGGATGCCGCAGGACCCGCATCAGTGCTTCACTGCGTTCGCGTCCCAGCTTCATCTTCCCGCTGAGGCGTTTATAGAGGTCTGAAAGGTAATCTTGCATCAGTTCAGGTCGATATGTTCCGCGTGAATGGTCTTCTCGAACAGCATTTCGGTAAGGGACCCGAAATCCGGAGGGAATGCTGTCGTCAGGAAACGTTCGTTCCCGTTTTTGCTGCACCGTGCTTCTGTTTCCGGATGGCGGCGCAGATAATCCGCCAGGCTCTCCGCCACCAGGGGGCCCTGGTCGATAATCTTCACCCTTTCGGCAACGCATTCCCTTAAGACCGGCATCAGCAGCGGATAATGGGTGCAGGCCAGGATGACGGTGTCGATGCCGGGCTCCTGCGCGAACAAGGCGTCCACGTGCCTGCGGACGAAGTAGGAGGCCGCCGGCGTATGGATCTCATTGTTTTCCACCAGCGGCACCCACATGGGACAGGCTTCCTGGAAAAGCTCAAGTTCCGGATACAGTTTTTTCAGCTCGATACGGTAGGAATCCGAACGCACGGTCCCCGGGGTCCCGAAGAGGCCCGCTTTCCCGCTGCTGCTAAGTGTGCCGAGTTTTTCGACGCTGGGACGGATCACGCCGAGCACCCGGCGATCCGCGTATTTTCCCCTGAGGTCCCGCTGCTGGATATTCCGCAGCGCCTTGGCGGATGCGGTATTGCAGGCCAGGATCACCAGGGGGCAGCCGGCATCCAGAAGCGCCTTTACCCCCTGCAGGGTGTACCGGTAAATGATGTCAAAAGACCGCGTCCCGTAGGGGGAACGGGCATTATCACCGAGATAGCAGTAATCATATCCGGGAAGGCGCCTGCGGATCTCGCGATAGACCGTCAGCCCTCCGAAACCGCTGTCGAAGATACCGATGGGTCCTTTCCGGTCCTGCATCTTCATTCGATGATCTCCCGTTCGTAATTTTCTTTGAAGTCGCTGACCGCCAGATAAAGCGAGTGGGCTACCTCCTGCCGGTAGGAATCCTTGTTCAGATTCGACAGCTCCTTCCAGTTGGAGATGAAGCCGATCTCCGTCAGGATCGCCGGCATGGCCGGGCCGATCAGTACAATGAAGCTCGCCTGCTTTACACCGCGGGAACGGCAGCCCATGCGGCTTTTGAACGTCGACTCCACCGCCTGCGCCAGGGCCTCGCTTTCTTTCATATAAACGCTCTGCGCCATTGTCGAAAGAATATACTGCTCGGGTGAAAGCAGTTTTTCATAGCGCTCCGTATCTTCCTCAAGTTCGATCACCTTGTTCTCGCGGGCTGCGATCTCGATGGATTTTTCCGTGCTTTTCGGAGAAAGCAAAAAGGTTTCCGTGCCGTAGGCCTGAGAAGACCGGGCGGAATTACAGTGAATGCTGATAAACAGTTTGCCGGCGGCCTCATTGGCTATCTTGGGGCGCTGCCAGAGGGGTACGAACGTATCGCTGTTCCGGGTATATACCACGTTTACTCCCAGTTTGTTCTCAAGCAGCCTTCCCAGGCGGCGGGAAACATCCAGCACGATATCTTTCTCCATGGTCCCGTCGGGAGCGACCGCGCCCGGAGAACGCTTTCCCCCGTGTCCCGGGTCAATAACGATGGTGTCGATCAGCCAGCGCTTTTTCGCAATGCTGTTGTCCGCAGGTACCATATCCTTCTGGTAGGTATGGCGCAGGCTGATGATAATGTCCCCGGTCCCGGCCTCGATAAAATGATCGATCCCGTCGATCTTCATCCGGAGCTTGACGTTGAACTGCAGTGTTTCCTTTGCCATGACCGGAATGATCTCCCGGATGACCCCGGATGAATACCGCCCGGCAAGCGCGTTCATATCGGCCGTGGCGCCGTAGACCGAGATATAGAGGTACTGATTGTTGCCCTGCCATATCCGGCAATGCTCCTTGGGAAAGTCCTTGCCGGTCTTTACACGGATAACGGTCCCGTTCTTCATTTCCCGCAGGCGGATATCGGTAATGGAAAAACTTCCCGGAGAAAGCAGGTATTCGTCCGCGGAAACGTTATGGCGCAGTTCCGGGAAGGCATCCTCCTGCAATATGCGGACAAATTCCGCTTCCGGGATATAAAGGCCGTAACTCAGCCTTTCCACCGTGCAGGGGAGGTGGCGCCATTCCCCGTTCCGCTGGTAAAAGCCTGAATTTGCATAAAAGATGTATTCCTTTCCCCCGAGCGTTCCCGTCACCGTCCAGTCCTCCGTATTCACGGAACGCAGTTCGCCGTAGGTCTTGAAAAAATGATTCAGGGACATCCATTTCGCACCGTAGAGATAGGAGGCGTAGATCTCCCGGGGCTCGGCGGAGGCATTCAGGCGGAATACGGCAACCTGCGGGAAAGCCGGGACCGCCATGCAGAGGACCAGCAGGATGAGTATATGTTTTTTAAAATTCCGCATCTTTTGAAGTTAGGCTTTTTTCTTGTAAATGAACATAATTTTTTTTAACTAAAACGCATCTTCTTGCGAGGTTATTATGAAACGATCCCTTTTATTTCCGCTCTTCTGCATGTTCGCGCTGAGCGCTTTTTCCGATCCCGTTTTTCACGACGCCCTGCCCTATCTTGAAGGGTGTGCTTTCGGGGACTGTCCCCCGTACGGCCGTCTCCCCCGGAAGCTTGAGGACCGGGTGCGCCCGCCGGTCTGGCGCCTGGGCAGGAACTCGGCCGGCCTGGCGGCACATTTTTTTACGGATTCCCGTGAGATCCGGGTCCGCTGGGAAGTGCTGAACGATTTCCATATGGTGCATATGGCCGGAACGGGGATCCGGGGTGTGGACCTGTATGTGAAGGAGGACGCACGGTGGCATCATATTGCGACGGGGAAACCCTTCGCAAAGCAAAACACGGCGGAACTGATCGGGAATCTCAGCGGGGAAATGCGCGAATACCTGCTGTACTGTCCGCTGTACGACGGCCTGGCGGGACTGGAACTGGGCATCGGCCCGGAAGCGGAGATCCGGGGGGCGGTACGGCCGCAAAAACCCGTAGTCTTTTACGGGACCAGCATCACGCAGGGCGGTTGCGCTTCCAGGCCCGGCATGGCCTATCCGGCCATCGCAGGACGGATGCTGGAACGCGAGACGATCAACCTGGGCTTTTCCGGGAACGGGCGGATGGACCCGGAGATCATGGAGGCCGTCGCGGAGATCGATGCGGCTTTTTATGTGATCGACTGCCTTCCCAACATGAACCTTGAGATAATCCGCGAACGCGCGGAAAGGGAGATCCGCAGGATCCTGGACCGGCGTCCGGAAGTCCCCGTTCTGCTGGTTCCCAATTTCATGCCTGAAGGCGGCCGCTGCGATCCTGAGGTCCGCAATGAGATCACGGCGGAAAATACCGCTTTCAGGACCCTGTATTCCCGCCTGAAAAAAGACTATAAGCACCTGTATTATCTGCCTTTCCGGAAACTCCGCGGCGTTCCCGAAGAAGGGACGGTGGACGGCATCCACCTCAGCGACCTGGGCCAGCAAAGGATGGCGGAGGTTCTGGTGAAAAGCATCCGGAGGCATCTCAGGCCCTGACGGGGATCAGTGCCCTGCTGCCGCCGGAAAGAAAGGCGGCGAAGCGGCGGGCTCAGACTTCCAGCATCATCAGCATAAGCGCGGCGGCGGCGGGGATGACGACATTATCGTCGAACACATCGAGGAGCGCTTCAAAGAAAGCGCAGAGGACCACCACCAGTAACGCTTTCCAGACGGCAATATAGGGAAACCCGATGACAAAGAGCAGGAACCCGGCCGCAATAAAGGCAAGGGTGCCTTCGACCGTGTAATGCTTAAACCAGGGATGTTTCCCGGTCCAACGCCCAACGATCCCGGATGCGGAATCCGCGATGCTCAGCAGCATGCAGGCAGGTACGGCGATCCGCACGGGAAAGATCAGCAGAACAAGGAAAAAGCTGATGGCGATGGTGGAGGCCGCCGTCATTTTATCGTTCTCGATATCGCGGAGAAAAGGCGACACGATCAGCATGAAGACTTTCTTTACCGTTGCGTTCTTCCTGCGGAAATAATCCCCGAGGACAAAGGCCCCTCCGAACACAAGAAAGAGGATCATCACCCATTGCTGCCCGCTGAGCGGGCCGATATCCGGGAAAAAATAATAGAGGAGCGGGATGAACACCGTCGAGGTATGCATAAGCTGACGCCGCAGTTCTTTCCGGTCGATCATGGCCTATTCCTGTTCCTGTTCCTGTTCCTGTCCGGCTTCCGCCCCCTGATTTTCCCCGCTTTCTTCATCTTCTTCACTGTAACGGCTGACGACAAGGTCGATGGGCCGGGGAACGGAGAGGTCCGTGGTACCGGGCACGGACTGGTAGATCACTGTATTGGGAAGCAGGTCATTACGGTCCTGATAGGTCACGGTGCCGATGCGGAGGCCGGCATCGTTGATGGCTTTATGGGCATCCTGCAGGCTCATATTGGTAACGTTGGGAACGGTCCAGTTGCTGAGGCCGAGACTGATCTTCAGATGTACCTTGGTTCCCGGACGGACGGATTCCTCCGGAGGGACGGACTGCCAGTAAATCACCTCCCGGGGCATGTCGGAAAAACCATAGGAAACGGAATCGATGATCAGATTCTTCTCTTCTATCAGTATGCGGGCGCTGCGCAGCGTCTTTCCGCGAAGGTCCGGAAAGACCACATTTTCCAGCGGAACGCTGATGTCAAGATAGACGCGGCGGCCGAGCTTGACCCTGGTGCCGGGCCGGGGCATTTGTGCGACCACCTTGAACGGTTCAATATCACTCCGGGGAATGGACTTTCCGCGTACCGGGGTGAATTTTTCCAGGATAAGCAGTTCGCGCGCCTCCTCCCAGCTCAGGCCCTCCACATCCAGCAGAATGCGTTCCTGGTCCTGGCGGGTAAATTCCGGCATGACCACAAAATTGATCAGAAGCACGGCGATCACGGAAAAAAAGGCAAAGACGGCAACAAAAACGACAAAATTCCGGAAACGCTTTTTCCATGTCCGTTTTTTTGCCGGATGTTTTGTCTTTTCGATCAGGATCTTTACCTTCTTTTTCTTGTTCATTGTAAAATTTAATGTTTTTGTAAAGCAATAGCAAATGAACCTTCACAGAAATGCCGGTGGGGATAGCTTGCAACGGCGCCTTCCGGCGTGATCAGTTCCCGGGGAAATAAGGCGGGGTCCGCCGGGCGGATCCTGAACGAGGGGTGGCGTTGCAGAAAGCGCCGGATATTTCCCATGTTTTCCTCCTTGTCGAAGGTACAGGTGCTGTAGACCAGCAAACCGCCGGGCTTCACATCCTTCGAAATGTTGTCAAGAATATCCCGCTGAAGCGCAAGAAGCTGCGGCATGTCTTCCTCCTTACGGCGCCAGCGCAGGTCCGGCCTTTTGCGGATCACGCCGAATCCCGAACAGGGCACGTCCGCAAGGATGTGCGAATATCCCGGGTAATCATCCTTCGCCGCATCGGCCCTCTGCAAAGGGATCTCCCCCATACCGGCACGTGCCAGGTTCTTCCGCGTCTCCGCGATCCGCATCTCACTGCGGTCGTAGCCGTGCACGGGGGTCTCCGGCGGACAGTACTGGCGGAGCGCACCCAGTTTCCCGCCGGGCGCGCAGCAGATATCCGCCACGGACCCCGGAGCATCCTCCGCAATAAGCCGTACCGGGAATACGGCGGAAACATCCTGGGCGGTCAGATATCCCTCCCGGAACAGGGCGTGCTGCAGAAGCTTCTGCCAGGAGCGGATGAAGACATAATCCGGATGATAATCGCTTACTCCGGCAAAAACCTGCATTTCCCGCAATGCCTGAATGATCCTGTCACGGGCCTCTGTCCGGACGATGCGCGCCGTTTTTTCAGGCCGCTCGTTGAGGGAGGCAAGCAATTCCGGGGTCTCGGAGCCGAATTGCTGCGACCAGCGCCGGATCAGCCAGTCCGGAAAATCATAACGGATACCGGGGGGAACCCGGGGATCCTTCTGAAGCGCGGGCCACTCCGCTTCCCGGAACACCAGCACTTTCCGCAGAACGGCGTTCACAAAGTCCTTCGAGCGGCGGTCAATATGCGCCGCCAGTTCCACCGCCGTGTGCACCGCGGCGTGGTCGCGGACCTGCATGTACAGGATCTCGCAGGCGCCGATCAGAAGCACGATCAAGATCGCTTTTTTAGGCTTTTTCCGGTAAAAACGGCTGACAATATGCTCAAGCATGCGCCGATGCATGATCACGTGATGGATCAGGGACTCTGCAAAACGCCGGTCCTGCGCTTCGAGCCCGCTGTCCTCAAAATGCAGAAGATGCTCTATATGTTCACTGCCGGTAAACCAGTCGTAAAGAATGCGGTGTGCATATATGCGGGAAGCCTGAAGCATAGGTGATCGATCCCCCGTACTGTCATTCCGGACGCCGGGCCGGGACCCTTTGCCGCCGGTCCGTATCCGGTATTCCGTGCTCAATAGCCTTCAACGCTTTCCCCCTCCGAAAGGCCGGCGCCGTTCATCCAGCTGCCCGCGTCCATTTCCCTTTTCCCGGGGGACTGCAGTACCAGCGGAAGAAATAATCCGTCTTTGCAGTGAATGGCAAAACGTTTTTTAGACAGGAACGATATCTTCCCGGGATGCGTGCCGGGAGCTTTCTCAAAAGAGGCTTTCAGAACCTTGATGCGTCTGCCGTCCAGATAAAAATACGCTCCCGGCCGCGGAGCGAATGCCCGTACCGCACGGCACAGCTGCTTCCCCTGCTTTTGAAAATCGAGTTTCCCGTCACCGGGACGGATCTTCGGCGCGGGACGGGACGCTTCCGCATTCTGGGGGCGGTATTCCGCTTCCCCGTTTTCGATCTTCTCCAGTGCTTCGGTCAGCGTCCGGGCGGCAAGGATTTTAAGCTTGTCATAAAGGTCACCGGTGCTCTCTTCCTCTTCAACGGGAATGCGGCGCTGATGGATGATCTTTCCCGTGTCCACCGTACGCTCGATCCGGAACACCGTAACGCCCGTTTCCTTTTCACCGTGATACACCGCCCAGTGGATGGGCGCGGCACCGCGGTATTTCGGCAGCAGCGAAGCATGCGCGTTCACCGCTCCGAGGGGCGGCAGGGTGTAGATTTCGGGAGGAAGGATGCGAAAGGCGACAACAACGTAAATGTCCGCCTCATATTGCTTCAGTGCCGCAATAAAGGAAGGATCCTTCAGCTTGCGGGGCTGCAGTACCGGAAGGCCCAGCTCCGCCGCTTTTTGTCTGACCTCTGAAGCACGGGTTCTTTGACCCCGACCCCGGGGTTTATCGGGGGCCGTCACCACGGCAAGCACCTCATGCCGGGAGGCATGAAGCGCCCCGAGAGCCGGAACGGCAAAGGCCGGTGTACCCATAAATACGATCTTCATGGGCCTAGGAATGCTGATTGATGAGTTTTTTTAATTTGCCGCTGATCAGGGTGCGGCGCAGCGAGGAAATGCGGTCGACAAAGAAAATGCCGTTGATATGATCGAATTCATGCTGGAAAACGCGGGCCGCAAGGCCGGTGAGGATCTCTTCGCGTTTTTCACCCTGCGGGTCCGTATAACGCACCGTGACCGTCAGCGGCCGTTCCACATCCTCCCGGATGCCGGGTACGGACAAACAACCCTCCTCGTAATCCCCGGTTTCATCGGAAGCGCCAAGGATCACGGGATCGATGAATACGGAATCCGGACGGCCGTTTTCAAAGGCCGCTTCCCCAATAATGAAAAAACGCTTGTTCAGTCCCACCTGATTCGCCGAAAGGCCGATGCCGTCATCATCGTACATCGTTTCGATCATATCCGGAAGATGGGGGAGCACCTCCTCAGGAGAGCCGGCTGCCGCCAGCTTTTTTCTCAGAATAGGATCGCCGTAGATCCGGACAGGCAAAAGCATGGGATTTCATCCAGAAAACGTCCGTTCAGCCATGGACCGTTACGAACGTTTTTTTACTTTTTGGTTTCCGTGTCTTTTTTCGGTTCATCTCCCAGCTTGGATGCGATCGCACTTTTGCGCACTTCCATCTGGACGTCTTTGCCGAGACCCAGTACCACGATATCGTTCTTTACTTTCTGAACCGTTGCAATGATACCGCCGATCGTGACCACTTTGTCCTTGGGCTGAAGCGTTTCGAGCATCTTCTTGGTCTCTTTCTGACGCTTGCGCTGCGGCATGATCATCAGGAACCACAGGATCACAATGATCAGGATAAAGGGAAGAAAGCTCATAATGCCGCCGCGGCCTGAACCTTCGGCAGCACCGTTGGCTGCCTGTAACATAATTGATAACATAATTTCTCCTCACGTTTTCAAATCTATAAATCATACGGAAATATAGAATAATAATCAAGCATTAAAGATTCAAGATCGCATGAAAAACCGGTTCCTGAAAAAAACGGCCCACAGGACCCCGCGCAGGGTATCATACCGTTTCTTCGGAAAACGCGGGGCTGTGAAAATCCCGTGGACACTGCCGCACTCAGGGAAAGATGCACTTTCCGGACGACTGCTGTAAAGCTGTATTTTTATTTTTTCGGAAATTCTTAAAAAATTCACCATTTCCTTCCAAATTTTTCCGGTTTTACTTGTATTAAATGCCTCCTCTCATTATAATCTTCGTTAGTTTATAACGGGGTTCATCCGCAGCAAAAAGGAGCCATATGAGTTCAGAGGCAATCTACAAAAAATACCCGAAAAATGACGCATCCGGCCTGATCGCGATGCTTCAGGACATTCAGGAGATCCGCGGTTATCTTCCTGAAGAGGACATTATACGGGTAGCAAAGCATGTCGGTGTTCCGACCAGCCGGGTGTACGGTGTGGCGACGTTCTATAATCAGTTCCGCCTGACACCTCTCGGCAAGCATGTGATCCGCGTCTGCCGCGGCACGGCCTGTCATGTGAAAGGATCGCTGGATATCCTGGAAACCCTGGAAGCGGAACTGGGGATCTCCGCCGGGGAAACCACAAGGGACCAGCAGTTCACCATCGAGACCGTTGCCTGTATCGGTGCCTGCAGTATTGCGCCGGTGATCGTGATCGACGGGAAATATTACGGAGGACTTACCGGAAAATCCGTATACAAGCTCATTAACGAGTACAAAAAGAAAGATTGATCGGATGGCTAACATGAAAACATTCAAAGAACTATTATCAAAGGATATCCCGGCGGAACAGTTCATCGAACTGGTCAACGGCAGGATCGATCACAAGGGAAGCGGCGTTACCACGGAACAGATCAACGAACTGCGTTCGCGGATATCGCTGGAGAATGCCGACAAGCCGGTGATCATGGTCGGCATGGGAACCTGCGGGCTTGCCAACGGCGCACAGGACGTTTTCGATAAGTTCGAAGCATTGCTGAAGGAACGCGGTATCGACGCCGTGCTCACTCCGGTCGGATGTGTCGGTTTCTGTGCGGTGGAGGTCATCGTGGATGTCAAGGTCCCGGGCTATCCCCGCATTTCCTATAAGCGGGTCACTCCCGACAATGTTGCCACGATCATCGACCGTACCATCCTCAACAAGGAGCCGGTCATTCAGAAAGCGCTGGGCAAATACCCCGGCGGGGACGACTCGGTCTGGCCGGAAATCCCCTTCCTGCAGGACATTCCTTTTTTTAAGATACAGGAAAAAGTGGTCCTGGAGAACTGCGGCATTATCGATCCCGAGAACATCGACCAGTATCTGGCACGCGGCGGTTATGAAGCCCTGTCCAATGTCCTGAACGGAAAGTCGGCGCAGGATGTCATCAACGACACCAAGAAGGCGGGCCTGCGAGGCCGCGGCGGGGGCGGATTCCCGACCGGAAAAAAATGGGAGTTCGCTTATCGGACCACAAGCGATCAGAAATATCTGATCTGTAATGCGGACGAGGGCGATCCCGGCGCATTCATGGACCGCGCCGTGCTTGAAGGTGATCCGCACCGCGTCGTTGAAGGCATGATCATCGCCGCTTACGCCATCGGTGCCTCCACCGGATACATCTACTGCCGTGCGGAATACCCCCTGGCGATATCGCGGCTTGAAAAGACCATTGCCGACGCCAAAGCCTACGGGCTGCTGGGAACAAACATTCTGAACAGCGGTTTTGATTTTGACCTGAAGATCAAAAAGGGCGCCGGCGCCTTTGTCTGCGGCGAGGAAACCGCCCTGATCCACAGTATTGAAGGAAAGCGCGGCATGCCCCGGCCCCGTCCTCCCTTTCCCGCCGTCTCCGGACTGTTCGGGAAACCCACGATTATCAACAATGTGGAAACCCTTGCCAATGTCCCGCTGATCTTCCGCAGGGGCGCGGACTGGTATTCCTCCATCGGAACGGATTCCTCGAAAGGCACGAAGATCTTTGCGCTCTCGGGAAAGGTCGTGAACACCGGGCTGGTGGAAGTTCCCATGGGAACGACGATCCGGGATATCATCTACGTTGTCGGCGGCGGTGTCGCCGACAGCAAAAACTTCAAGGCCGTACAGATCGGCGGACCTTCCGGCGGCGCACTCCCCGAACAATTCCTCGACACCCGGATCGATTACGAGAACCTGAAGGAGGTCGGTGCGATGATGGGTTCGGGCGGCCTCGTGGTCATGGACGAATCCACCTGCATGGTGGACCTTGCCAAATATTTCATGCAATTCATCACTTCCGAATCCTGCGGGAAATGCATCCCCTGCCGCGAAGGCACCAAACGCCTGCTGGAGATCCTGGAGCGCATTACCAAAAGCTACCGCGAAGAAGAGACGGAAGTGGATTCCCTGATGCGTTTTCAGGGAATGCTTTACCTGGAGCGCCTGGCGGATGTGATCAAAGACACCTCACTCTGCGGACTCGGGCAAACGGCAGCGAATCCGGTGATCAGCACCCTGCGGTATTTCCGCGACGAATACGAAGCGCATCTCTACGACCGCACCTGTCCTTCCAAAGCCTGCCGGCAAATGCTGACCTATACCATCGATGCGGAAAAATGCACCGGCTGCACGCTCTGTGCGATGCGCTGCCCGGTGGATGCCATCCGGGGGAAGCGGAAAGAGGCCCACTATATCGAGCAGGACAAATGCACGCATTGCGGCCAGTGTGAACTGAACTGCCGTTTTGATGCGATCATTGCCGAATAATCACAGAAACCGAGAGGATAACATGAACATAAAGATCAATAGCAATGCTTACTGGGCAAACCCCGGTGAGACCATCCTGCAGGTTGCACATCGTGAAGGCATCAAGATCCCGACGCTTTGTCATATGAGCGATCTTTCCCCCACCGGCGCCTGCCGTATCTGTGTCGTGGAGATCAGCGGCGGCCAGCTGGTCCCCTCCTGCGCCTTTCCCGTGCATGAGGGAATGGACGTGCAGACCAATTCCAAAAAAGTCCGGCGCTCGCGGAAATCCATTATCGAACTGCTGATCGCGAACCATCCCAAAGACTGCCTGATCTGCGTGCGGAACGGCAACTGCGACCTGCAGGACCTCGCCGAAGAATACGGAGTGCGCTCCTACCGCTATGTGGGCGAAAAACGCACCGGTAAGCTGGACCTCGCCAGTCCCGCCGTGGAACGGGACCCGGAAAAATGCATTCTCTGCGGACGCTGTGTGCGCATGTGCCACGAAGTGCAGAATGTGGGCGCGATCGACTTTACCGACCGCGGATTTTATTCCCAGGTCGCCCCGGCGTTGAACCGGTCCCTCAACACCACCGCCTGCGTGTACTGCGGTCAGTGCGTGACCGCCTGTCCCGTCGGCGCCCTTCGTGAAAAGAGCTATCTGAAAGCGGCATGGGAGGCCATCAACGACCCCGACGTTCATGTGATCGCCCAGGTCGCCCCGGCCGTCAGGGTCGCGATCGGCGAAGAGTTCGGGATGCCTCCCGGAACCATATCCACCGGGAAGATCCCCGCCGCCCTGCGGCGCATCGGCGTCAATGAAGTGTTCGACACCAACTTTGCCGCAGACCTTACCATCATGGAGGAAGCGCATGAACTGATCGAACGCATCCGCGCCGGAAAAAAATTACCGCTCTTCACTTCCTGTTCCCCCGGCTGGATCAAATACGTCGAACATTTCTATCCCGAGCTCTTTGAATACATCTCCACCTGCAAATCCCCTCAGGGCATGCAGGGTGCGGTGATAAAATCCTATTATGCGAACAAGACCGGTATCGACCCGAAAAAGATCTTCGTGCTTTCCATCATGCCCTGCACGGCAAAGAAATTTGAAGCGGGCCGTCCGGAGCTTTCCGTGACACAGGCCGAACCGGATGTGGATGTGGTGCTGTCGACCCGGGAGTTCGGCCGGATGATGAAGATCGCCGGCATTGATTTCACCCGCATGCCGGATGAAGGTTTTGACGATCCCCTGGGTGAATCCACCGGGGCCGGGGTCATTTTCGGAGCATCCGGCGGAGTCATGGAGGCCGCATTGCGGACGGCCCATTATCTGATAACGGGCAGCGATATGGAACAGATCGATTTTACCCCGGTGCGCGGGCTGCAGGGAGTGAAAGAAGCCAATATCAGGATCGGGAACGCCACCCTGAAGGTCGCTGCCGTCAGCGGACTGCATAACATCGACCGTTTTCTTGAAGAGGTGCGCAGCGGGAAATCCGAATATCATTTTATC
>JAGYLW010000079.1 GCA_018400915.1 Fidelibacterota bacterium | reverse complement strand
TTGCTCCGATAGATTTTTCGGGAAGACCTGAAAACGCTGTGCTGGAAGATCGGCGAGAGTTTCGTGAAGGTCTCCAATCATCCCGACGGCTTTTATGGTCGCGTCTACCGTGAACGCAAAACCCTGGAATGGAAGCGCAACCTCGCGGGGATGCTGTCGGATCAGGCCACGAAGGCGCTGACCGGAAAGAAAATCGGCAAGCAAACCGACGCGCATGCTTGGTACTCGGGCGGATGTAGCGCCGAGAAAGCGCGCGCGCTGTTGGAGTCAGGCACCACGCCGACCGCGGCAGCCTGCAAAGCCGACGACGATTATCCGGGCGTTCCCATGCTTCCGCCAGCTCAGATCCAGATGCGGAGTCAGCGCTACGCGGTAAAGCTGTTCCTTTCGCATCTCCAAGAGAGTTGGTGGCGCCAGGAAACCGGCACCGAGCCGCCCGCGCCTTGGGTGATCGCGCACGGCGGGCATGCCCATTACATTAAACCGCCGCAGATTGCGCAAAAGTAGATTGAACGAAGCCCGAGCGGATTGCCGCTCGGGCAGCCACCCCGACCGAAAGAACCATGTTCAAGGATCGAGCCACGATAAGTGAAAGAACCAGTCCGCGCGAGCGAGCAAGAAGGGCAACGCGGAAGAAATTAAAACAAAACTTGAAGATGCCGGAGCAACAGTAGAACTCAAATAATGGTTGTACATGTAACGCTCAGAAAGTTCAAAATGAGCCGTCAAAACAACGATGGCTCTATTTGTTTTATTAAAAAATACAAGGGAGGAACATCTCTTGGCTAGTATAAAAAGAAAGATCAAGCGGACATCGTTTGCAAAGATCAAACATGTTCTCGATACGCCGGATCTTCTGGATGTGCAGTTAAGTTCTTTCGAGGACTTCCTGCAGACCCGCGTCCGGCCGGACAAACGCCAGGATATCGGCCTTGAAAATGTCTTTAACACGATCTTTCCGATCGAAGACAATCACGATACCTTTGTGCTTGAATACAAGCATTATTCGATCGGGAAACCGCGTTATGAAGAACAGGAATGTGTGGAGCGCGGGATCACGTACTCCGTTCCGCTCAAGGCACGGCTGGTGATGAAAGTCGCGGAAGAGGATCCCGAAGCCGGTTCGCCGGCGCGGGCGATCGAGCAGGACGTGTTCTTCGGCAACATTCCGCAGATGACTTCCCGGGGAACCTTCATTATCAACGGCGCGGAAAGGATCATCGTCAGCCAGCTGCAGCGCTCACCGGGCGTATTCTTCAATGATGCGCGGCACCCCAACGGTACCGTGCTCTACAATGCCCGGATCATTCCGATGCGCGGCTCCTGGGTTGACCTGACCACGGATATTTTCGACGCGATCTATGTGACCATCGACCGCCGGAAAAAATTCCCCGTCACCATTTTTCTGAGGGCTATCGGTTTTGCCACGGATTATGACATCCTGCAGCAGTTCAACGTGCTTGAGACCCTGCCGCTCAGCGGGGACCTGGAGGGGCGCCTGGTCGTCACTCCGGTGATCGACAGCAAGAGCGGCGAGGTGATCCTTGAGGCCGGCACTCCGGAAGACCGCTGGGTCGAGCTGGACAGCAGGACGATCGGTGAGTTGAAGAAGAAAAAGGTCAGGAACATCGAGGTTGTGTATTCCAATCGGGAAGTGGATTTCAAGCTGCTGGCAAATTCCATTCGCCGCGAACGCGACAAGCTGGCCATAAAGGACGAAGATGACGAGTACCGCGAACCGACACGGGACGAAGCGCTCATCTATCTCTACCGCAATCTCCGCAACGGCGAACCGCCGAATGCGGAAACCGCACAGAAATTTTTTGAAAAACTCTTTTTCAGTCCCAAAAAATACGATCTCGGACGTGTCGGACGCTACCGGATGAACAAGAAGTTCAACCTGGACATTCCGCTGGACAATACCGTGATCACGCCGGAAGACTTTGTGATGATCGTCGAACAGCTGATCAGCATGCGGCGGGGTGAAAAAGCATCGGACGATATCGATCATCTCGGCAACCGAAGGGTGAAGACGGTCGGTGAACAACTGGCAAACCAGTTCTCGCTCGCGTTTACCCGCATGTCGCGGACCATCCGTGACCGGATGAACATTCATAACGCGGAATCACTGACACCGCAGGAACTGATCAACAGCCGGATACTGACCTCCGTGATCAATACCTTTTTCGGGACATCGCAGATGTCGCAGTTCATGGATCAGACCAATCCGCTTGCGGAACTTACCCATAAACGGCGTTTGTCCGCTTTGGGTCCCGGCGGCCTGACCCGTGAACGCGCCGGCTTCGAGGTCCGCGACGTGCATTACACGCACTACGGACGTCTTTGCCCCATTGAGACCCCGGAAGGTCCGAACATCGGACTGATCTCGTCACTGGCGAATTATGCCGTCATCAACCGGCTCGGGTTTATCGAAACCCCCTACCGGAAAGTGAAGCATACCAAGCAAACGACACGGGTATCCACCGCCGTTGAATATCTTTCCGCGGATGATGAGGACCGGAACGTGATCGCACAGGCGAACGCACCGCTGAGCAAGAAGAGCGAGTTCGAAAGCGATCATATCCGCTGCCGTCATCAGGCGGATTATCCCATGGTGGGGCCGGAAGAGATCAATTACATGGACGTTTCGCCCATTCAGATGGTCTCTGCGGCGGCAAGCCTGATCCCTTTTCTGGAACATGACGATGCCAACCGCGCCCTGATGGGCTCGAACATGCAGCGGCAGTCCGTACCGCTCCTTACCCCGAAAGCCCCTCTGGTAGGTACGGGCATGGAGCCCATCGCCGCCCGCGACAGCCGGTCGGTCGTGACATCGCCCATTGACGCCGTTGTCGAATATGTCGATGCAAGCAAGATCGTTCTGCGTCCCCTTGATGATTTCGATGCGGATGTTTCACTTGATGAGAACGAAGGCCGTGTGGTCTTTGATCTGAAGAAATTTCAGCGGACCAACCAGGATACCAGTATCAACCAGCGGCCGATCGTCCGGAAAGGCAATAAGGTCAAAGCCGGTGATCCCATCGCGGACGGCACCTCGACCGACCAGGGCGAACTGGCGCTGGGAAGCAATGTGCTGGTGGCGTTCATGCCCTGGCGCGGGTATAATTACGAAGATGCGATCATTCTGAATGAACGCCTGGTAAAAGAAGATACCTTTACTTCAGTGCATGTCAAGGAGATCGAGCTGGAGGTAAGGGACACCAAACGCGGCAGTGAGGAACTGACCCGGGAGATCCCCAATGTATCGGAAGAAGCGACGAAGAATATCGATGCGAACGGCATGATCCGTCCCGGCGCTCCCGTCAATCACGGCGACATTATTATCGGGAAAGTCACTCCCAAGGGAGAAACAGACCCCACTCCGGAAGAAAAGCTCCTGCGGGCGATATTCGGCGAGAAAGCCGGTGATGTGAAAGACGCATCACGACGGGCCGACCCGAGCACCAGCGGAGTCGTGATCGATACGCGCCTGTTTGAACGCAAAGGGAAAGAATCACGCAAGGATGAGAAAGAAAAGGTCCAGAAACTGGAAAAACAGCTGGCGGAACGCCTTTTCAGCCAGAGAAACAAATTCACCACGAAGCTGAAAAATCTTATTGACGGACACGCCTGTCTCGGTATTCACGATAAAGGCGGGAATCTTGTTCACAATAAACGGAAGACATGGAACTGGGAATTTTTTGAAACCTGCGATTTCGACCATATCGATATGGAACGCCCCTGGATCGAAGACGGGGAAGTGTTCACACGTGTCCAGAAGCTGGTGGAGAATTTCCAGAGTATCACCCATGAGATCAAGGAAGAGATCCAGAACGAACAGTTCAAGGTGCGCGCGGGAGACGATATGCAGCCGGGCGTGCTGAAACTCGCCAAGGTCTATATCGCCAACAAGCGCAAGGTCTCTGTCGGTGACAAGATGGCGGGACGCCACGGTAATAAAGGTGTCGTCTCCATCATTGTCCCCGAAGAGGATATGCCCTTCCTTCCGGACGGAACCCCGGTGGATATCATCCTGAATCCCCTGGGCGTCCCTTCCCGTATGAACCTGGGGCAGTTATATGAAACGATGTTAGGCTGGGCCGCAAAAGAGCTGGGCGTCTATTTTGAGACACCGGTATTCGACGGCGCCAGTTTCGAAGAAATTTCCGCTTTAATGAAAAAAGCGAATCTTCCTGAAAACGGAAAGGTCGATCTTTATGACGGACGCAACGGCGAACGGATCGACAATGCGGTGGCCTGCGGTTATATCTACATGATGAAACTTGCCCATATGATCGAAGACAAGATGCATGCGCGCTCCACCGGCCCCTATTCACTTATTACGCAGCAGCCGCTCGGCGGAAAAGCCCAGTTCGGCGGACAGCGTTTCGGTGAAATGGAGGTATGGGCTCTCGAGGCCTACGGCGCCGCGCATACGCTTCAGGAAGTTCTCACCGTCAAATCCGATGACGTTGACGGCAGGACCCGCGTTTACAATTCCATTGTGAAAGGCGAGAACCTGCCCGAATTCGGAACGCCGGAATCCTTTAACGTGCTCCTGAAAGAGCTTGAGGGACTAGGCATAGAAATGGATTTGATATAATTTCCTTCAATAGGAGGATGTTACATTGGCATTGAGTACATTACAACAAAAGTCGGCGAAAAAGGATTTTCAGAAGATCCGGATCCATCTTTCTTCGCCGGAATCGATCTTAAGTAAATCCCGCGGCGAGGTCCTTAAGCCCGAAACGATCAACTATCGTTCCTACAAACCGGAGAAAGACGGTTTGTTCTGCGAAAAGATCTTCGGGCCGGTCAAGGACTGGGAATGCCATTGCGGAAAATATAAACGCATTCGCTACAAGGGGATCGTGTGTGACCGCTGCGGCGTGGAGGTTACCCGCAAAGCTGTGCGCCGCGAACGGATGGGACATATCAGTCTCGCCGTGCCTGTGGTGCACATCTGGTTCCTGAAATCCATTCCCTCCAAACTGGCGAATGTTCTGGGCGTGTCCGCGAAGGACCTTGAACAGATTATCTATTACGAATCCTATGTGGTGATACAGCCCGGGAAGGCGGAGGTTGAAGAGAACGGAAAGGTCCGGCCCGTCAAATACATGGAACTGCTTGACGAGGACACCTATTTCGATCTTCTTTACTCTTACGGTGAAGAAGCCGAAAACCCGGTCGACGAACAGGACCTGTTCATCGCAAAGACGGGTGCGCAGGCGGTGTATGAACTGCTGATGGACCTTGATGTGCCGCAGCTGGTGAAGACACTGAAGAAACAGCTGAAAACCACCCGTTCCGTTTCCGAACGCGACGATATCGTCAAGCGGCTGAAGATCCTGAAGTCCTTTGTGCCGGAAAGGGACGAAGAACCCATTAACCGTCCGGAATACATGATCCTCAAAGTGCTTCCGGTGATCCCGCCGGAACTGCGGCCGCTCGTTCCCCTGGAGGGAGGGCGTTTCGCCGCATCGGACCTCAACGATCTTTACCGCCGGGTCATTATCCGGAACAACCGCTTAAAACAGCTGATCGATATTAAAGCGCCGGAGGTGATCCTCCGGAATGAGAAACGGATGCTGCAGGAAGCCGTGGATTCACTTTTTGACAACGGCAGAAAACGTGCAGCCGTCCGTTCCGGTACGCGGCGTCCCCTGAAATCCCTTTCCGATATGCTGAACGGGAAAGAAGGGCGATTCCGTCAGAATCTCCTGGGGAAGCGTGTCGACTATTCCGCCCGTTCCGTGATCGTGGTGGGGCCGGAACTGAAGATGCACGAATGCGGTATCCCGAAACTGATGGCCACGGAGCTTTTTAAACCGCACCTGATCCATGAATTGCTGGTCCGCGGACTGGCGGGGACCGCCAAAGTGGCCAAAGGCATGGTCGAACGGCATCATCCGGATGTCATGAATCTCCTCGAATATGTCGTAAAGGACCATCCGGTGCTGCTGAACCGTGCGCCCACGTTGCACCGCCTGGGAATTCAGGCGTTTCAGCCCATTCTGATCGACGGAAAGGCGATCCGCATCCATCCGCTCGTCTGCTCGGCATTTAACGCCGACTTTGACGGAGACCAGATGGCCGTGCACGTGCCCCTGTCCTTTGAAGCGCAGATCGAATCCCGGATGCTGATGCTTGCAAGCAATAATGTCCTGCATCCGGCTCACGGGAATCCCATTTCCATTCCTTCGCAGGATATGGTCTTGGGCGCATATTACATGACGCGCGCAAGGTCCGATCAGAAGGGGGAAGGATCGGTCTACTACAGCAAGGATGAGGCGCTGCTTGCCCTGGACAACGGGTGGGTCACCCTGCATGCAAAGGTAAAGCTTCTGGTGAACGGAAAACTGATTGAGACCACTGTCGGAAGGATCCTCTTTAACTCCGTGGCGCCGGAAGGACTTCCTTTTTATAATGAACTGCTTACCAAAAAACGTATTGAAAGCATTATCGGCGAAGCCAACCGAATAGTGGGCCTGCATCAGACCGTGGAATTTCTTGACAAGCTCAAGGACCTCGGTTTTCACATGGCGACACGTTCCGGCGTGTCCATCGGTCTTTCGGACGTTATCATTCCGGAAGAGAAATTCAAGATCATTGAAGCGACGGAAAAGAACGTCGATTCCATCAATGCAAAACGCGCCCGCGGATTCATTACCGAGAATGAGCGCTACAACAAGGTCATTGATGCCTGGTCGCAGACCACGGATTCCGTTCAGTATGTCATGAACAAAAAACTTGTCGAGAACAACGAAGGATTCAATCCTCTTTTCATGATGTCGGACTCCGGAGCCCGCGGGTCCAAGGACCAGATCAAACAGCTGGCCGGTATGCGCGGACTGATGAATAAACCGCAGAAGAACGTTACCGGTACCAGCGGCGGCGATATTATCGAAACGCCCATTACCTCGAACTTCAAGGAAGGCCTGACCGTGCTGGAATATTTTATTTCGACGCACGGAGCGAGAAAGGGACTTTCGGATACGGCCCTCAAGACCGCCGATGCCGGTTATCTGACACGGCGCCTCGTGGATGTGGCCCAGGACGTCGTGATCAACGAAGAAGATTGCGGTACGATCAACGGTATCCGTGTGACCTCCCTGAAGGAAGGCGAGAATATTATTGAGTCCCTGAAGGAACGCATCGTCGGACGCGTATTGCAGGAGGACGTGATCGATCCGCTTACCGACGAAATGATCGCGGAAGTCGGACAGTTCCTTGACGAAACACTGGCCGAAAAGATCTCCAACAGCAATGTGGAGTCCGTGTACATACGTTCGGTCCTGACCTGTGAGGCAAAAACGGGTGTCTGTGCGAAGTGCTACGGCCGGAACCTGGCCACGGACAATCTTGTGAATATCGGTGAAGCGGTCGGGATCATGGCGGCCCAGTCCATCG
>JAGYLW010000078.1 GCA_018400915.1 Fidelibacterota bacterium | reverse complement strand
GGCGCGTAATGCTGGGACACTTCAAGAAATTCATGATCATCGGCAATCTCGTCAATGATCGTTTTCATATCGTAGGGAATATTCGGCGCATCCGGGATGATCCCGTTCAGCATCTCGGAATGCCGGTCAATGGTATCTTTCGGCGAGAGCGGAGGCGTTTCTTCCATATTGTTTGACGGGATATAGGAGATCAGTTCCCGGATCAGCTGGATCGCCTCCTTCTCATCCTCGGCGGCAAAGTGCGCAACCCCGGATTTCGTGGCGTGCACCATCGCTCCCCCCAGCTGTTCCACGTCCACATCTTCATTGGTGACCGCCTTGACGACCTTGGGGCCCGTAATGAACATGTAGGAGGTTTTCTGTGCCATAATGACGAAATCGGTGATCGCCGGACTGTATACCGCTCCCCCCGCGCAGGGTCCCAGGATCGCCGATATCTGCGGGACCACGCCCGAAGCCTCCACGTTCTTCTGAAAAATGTCCGCATAACCGCCCAGGGCCGTGACGCCTTCCTGGATACGGGCGCCGCCGGAATCGTTCAGGCCGATCACGGGCGCCCCCATTTTCATGGCCATTTCCATCACTTTCACGATCTTTGCGGCAAGCGTTTCGCTTAAACTGCCTCCGAATACCGTAAAATCCTGGGCGTAAACATATACGAGCCGTCCGTCGATGGTACCGCAGCCTGTCACGACCCCGTCACCCAGGAAATGTTTTTTTTCCATTCCGAAGTTGGTGCAGCGGTGTTTTACGAACATATCGAATTCTTCGAACGAATCCGCGTCCAGCAAGAGCTGTATCCGTTCGCGGGCGGTCATCTTGCCTTTTTCATGTTGCTTCTTTATGCGCGCTTCCCCGCCGCCTTTTCTGGCTTCCCGCCGCATTTCCTGCAATTGTTTGATATCGTCCATCTTACTCTCCCTGTTCCTGTGCTTCGTGTTCCTCCGTCAGTTCCGTTAATATCCCGAAAGTGGATTTCGGATGAAGAAAAGCGATCCTGTCGCCGCCCGCGCCGGTCCGCGGTGCCTTGTCGATCAGCCTCAGCCCTGCTTCCTCCATTTTTTTCAGGGATGAAGCGCAATCCTTTACGCGGTAGGCGATATGATGGACCCCCTGTCCCCGTTTTTCAATGAATGCGGAAACGGGACTTTCGTCGGACAGCGGCTCCAGCAGTTCTATGCGGGTGTCGCCGACATTAAAGAACGCCACTTTCACTTTCTGATCTTCCACGGTCTCCGTACCGGCAAAATCCAGGCCCAGCACATCCCGGTAAAAGGGGATCTGCTCTTCCAGGGATCTCACCGCCACGCCGATATGTGATATTTTTTCTACCATAAAACCTCTTCTCCTCAGATCACAATATTTTCCTTGTATTCTCCGAATACTTCGCGCATCACATCACAGATCTCACCTAAGGTGGCATAGCTCTTTACCGCCCCAAGAATGAAGGGCATCAGATTTTCACTGCCCTCACAGGCTTTTTTCAGTGCGCGGAGCTTCGTTTTCGCTGCTTTTTCATTCCGTTTTTCCTTAAGGTCTTTGATCCGTTCTATCTGTTCGTGCTGAATGCGCCGGTCGATGCGCAGAAGATTTGCCGGCGCTTTTTCTTCGGAAGTAAACTTGTTCAGACCGACGATCACGGTCTTATTGTTCTCGATCTCTTTCTGCACGCGGTAGGCCTCCCGCTGGATCTCCCGCTGTACATATCCCTGCTCAATGGCTGCGGACATGCCGCCGAGTTCATCGATCTTGTTGATATAGGCCTCCGCTTCCTTCTCGATCTTCTCCGTCAGGGCCTCCACGAAATACGAGCCCGCAAGCGGGTCGATGGTGTCGGCCGCTCCGGACTCATGCGCAATGATCTGCTGGGTGCGGAGCGCGATGCGGACCGCATCTTCCGTCGGCAGTGAAAGCGCCTCATCCTTACTGTTCGTATGGAGACTCTGGGTGCTTCCCAGCACTGCCGCCAGAGCCTGTATCGTGACGCGGACAATATTGTTGTCCGGTTGCTGCGCCGTCAGGGTCGAGCCTCCGGTCTGGGTATGAAAACGCAGCATCATGGATTTTTGTCTTTTGGCATGAAAACGTTCTTTCATAATCCGCGCCCAGAGCCGGCGTGCCGCGCGGAATTTCGCGACCTCCTCGAACAGGTTGTTGTGTGCATTGAAAAAGAAAGAGAGCCGGCCGGCAAAGGCATCGACGTCCAGGCCGGCATCCAGTGCCGCTTCGGCGTAAGCGATACCGTCCGCCAGTGTAAAACCGATCTCCTGAGCCGCCGTCGAACCGGCTTCCCGGATGTGATACCCCGAAATGGAGATCATATTCCACCGGGGGGTATGCTTTGAGCAGTATTCAAAGGTGTCAGTGACAAGCCGCATGGATTCACGCGGCGGATAAATGAAGGTCCCGCGTGCAATGTATTCCTTTAAGATATCATTCTGGATGGTCCCGGTCAGCTTGCCGGAAGCGATCCCCTGTTTTTCGGCGACCGCAATATACATGGCCAGCAGCACGGAGGCGGGTGCATTGATGGTCATGCTTGTCGATACCTTATCCAGGGGGATACCGTCAAAAAGCACTTCCATGTCGGCCAGGGAATCGATCGCCACACCGACCTTCCCCACTTCACCGTCACAGATGGGATTGTCGGAATCATAGCCGATCTGGGTGGGAAGGTCAAAAGCGACTGACAGACCGGTCTGGCCGTTCTCCAGCAGATATTTGTAGCGCGCGTTCGATTGCCGGGCATCCCCGAATCCGGCATACTGACGCATGGTCCAGAGCCGTCCGCGATACATGGTGGGATACACCCCCCGGGTAAAGGGATATTCCCCCGGATAGCCGATCTGCTCCTCATACCCGCCGGCAATATCCCCGGGAGTGTAGAGGGGATCTATTGTTACGCCGGACATGGTCTTAAAGGATCCGCAGCGTTCCTGCCTTTTTTCACAAAAATCCTTATAGGTGCCTTCGAGCCATTCTCTTTTCGTTCTGGATGATGACATAGTCTCCCCGACCTTGATGTTGTTTAATGATGAAAAATTCAGTCCGGCTTTTTACGGCCGGACTGACTGATAACATTGTGTTATTTCGTGTTCTCACCGTAGTATTTGTCAAAATAGTAGCGCTGATAGTAATAATAATACCCGCTGGATGTGTTTTTCGGATTCACGTCGTTGAGCACCGTTCCCGCGATGCGGATCTTGGTGTTCTTCATTTCCTGCTGCAGATGGACCACAACCTCCTTCTGGGCCTCGCCGGCACGGGTGACAAGGAGCACCCCGTCCGTGATGGAGCCGAGAAGTGCGGCGTCCGTAACCGCCATTAACGGCGGCGCGTCAAAAAAGATCTTGTCAAACTGTTTGCGGAGCTGGGTGAAGAGCTCCTTCATTGCAGTGGAACCCAGCAGTTCGGAAGGATTCGGGGGGATGCTGCCCGCCGGCATGACGTATAAATTGTCAATTTCCGTTTTATAGATGGATTCGTCAAGTTTGGAGCGTTTGGTGATCATATTGGCGAGTCCCGGTTTCTTCGGGGTCGAGAACATCTTGTAAATGTCCGGCTTGCGCATATCGCCGTCCACCAGGAGCACTTTCATGCCGAACTGTGCATAGGCGATCGCCAGATTGGCAATGACCGTCGATTTCCCCTCGGCGGCTCCGGCGGAGGTAACGACCAGCGAACTCACCGGCTTGTCGGAAGGTACGGAAAGCTCAAGATTGGTCCGCAGCGAACGGAAGGATTCCGAGATGGGCGACCGCGGCTTAAAGTGTGAAATAAGCCGGTTACGGAAATCATCGTAGGTGGAATATTTTTTATCCAGGACCTTCTTCGTCTTGTCGATGGACATCGACGGAACGATCCCCAGCACTGTCAGGCCGAGGCGTTCAAGGTCTTCCTTGCTCCGGATGGAGTTATCCATAAATTCACGGAGGAGGATCACCCCGATGCCGGCCGCCAGGCCGAAGACGAATCCCAGAAGGATATTCAGCTTGGTCTTCGGTTTGATAGGATCATAATCGGGCACCGCCTTGTCAATGATATATACATTGGATATCTGCGAGGCTTCCTGGATGCGGGCCTCTTCATAACGTTCCTTCATCAGGAGGTAGATACGTTCCTGCGTCTGCCGTTCGCGTTCCAGCTTTATATATGAGATGTTGGCCGACGGGATCGCTTCGATCAGGTCATTGTAGTAATCGTTAAGCTTGCTGTATTCCTCGACCCTTGTTTCCAAACTGACCTTCTGTGATTCCAGTTCGATGATCTGGTCGATAATGATCTGATTCACCGCAAGGGGATCCTCTTTTCCCGGAAGATAGCCGGCTTTGACCAGATAGGAAGTTTCCTCTTCCAGCCGCTCCCGCTTTATCTTGATATCGCGGATCGTTTCCTGCACATTGGTTGAGCTCAGGTCTTCGCCGATAAGGGATTTTTCCAGGGAAGCGATCTCTTCGCGCAGGCGGAGCACAAGGGGATTGGCGACCTGCAGGCGGTTATCCATGACCTGCTGCTGTTTTTCAGACAACTGTCCGCGCAGGTATTCGAGCTGGTCCCTGATCACGTTCAGTTCCGCCCTGGCCGTAAAGAGCTGGGCCTCGAATTCCGAAGATTTCTCAATCAGCTGCTTTGCATTTTCCGTAAGGTCGACAACACCTTCGCTTTCAAGGAAATCACTCAGTTTTTCCTCAACCGCCGCCAGCTGGGGTTCTATCTCGTTGATCTGGTCCTCAAGGAATTTGCGGACCTTTCCGGCGGAATTGCTGACCCTTTCGAGGTCATTGGCATAGTACTGGGTCACCAGTTCATTCAGGATGATCGCGGCCTCATCGGGATTGCGGCTCTCAATGGAGATATTGATCGTCTGGGTCTCGCGCACGGGCTCGACCTCCAGCTTTTCCAGAAGACGGTCTACATAACTTTTCTTTTTTTCATCCAAGGTCAGGACCTTTTCTTCTTCGCGGCTGAATATTTTTTTCAGCTGTTTTTTTAGCTTCGTATTGAAGGACTGGTTCTCCGCCAGGAGCCCCCGGTCAAAAAGATAGAGCGAATCCAGGGGATACATGACCATCAGGCTGTTGATCGTCCGTTCCGCGATCGTGCGGGAGGTGATGATCTGGATCTCATTGTTGATGACCATGTCATTATTAATAAAGGGCGTCATCTGTTCAAACACCCCTCCGGCGGCCACGCCGTTCTCGATCAGGATCTTAGTCCCCGATTTATACACTTTTGACTGATTGACGGTATACAGAATGGTCCCGATGAAAATGATCAGGAACATAATGATGACAATATGAATACGCTGCATGACGACCTGGACCAGGTAGCGTAAATTCAGTTCGTTTTCGTCTCTCATCGAAAAGCCTTGTGCAAGATGGTTATTCATATTTTCATTCTGATAATCCATAGGGGATCCCTTCTTGATTAATAATCGGTAATCTAATCATTTCTCAGATATAAGTCTATGAGTTTTTCCTTATTTTTTTCGGCATATGCTTTTGCGGCCGGATAATTATTCTCAATTTCCCCCTCCAGAATAGCTTCCTCAATATGGTGTTTGATCTTCCCCACTTCCGGTCCCGGCCTGAGCCCGAACATCTGCATGATCGCGTTCCCGTCCAGGGGCGACTGAAAAGCGCGGAGCTTGTCCTTTTCCTCCACTTCACTGATACGGGAAGCCACCCTCTCGAAGTTCGCGTGATAACGCCGGACACGGTCGCGGTTCTTGGAGGTAATGTCCGCGCGGCAGAGGATCAGCAGATCTTCGATATCCTCCCCCGCTTCCACCATCAGGCGCCGGACGGCAGAATCCGTAACCCCGCTGCTTGCCACGGCAATGGGCCGCAGGTGCAGGCGGATCAGCTTACAGATACGTTTAATATTCCGGGACGGCAGACGCAGTTTCCTCCCGATGGTCTCGAACATCCTCGCTCCCACATCCTCATGACCGTGAAAAGTCCATCCGATGCCCTTGATAAAGCGTTTCGTCACGGGTTTTGCAATATCATGGAACAAGGCCGCCAGGCGCAGGTCCCTGTCATCGGTGCAGGCAGCGATATTGTCAAGCACCTTAAGCGTATGGAAATACACATCCTTATGCCTGTGGCCGTCCTGTGACTCAACACCGCGGAGCGCTTCCATCTCGGGGAACAGCTCCGTGAACAGGCCGGACTTTTCAAGCATCATGATACCGCGGGAGGGTGTTTTGACACTTAATATTTTAAGGAATTCATCCCTGATCCTCTCATTGGAAACGATATGGATGCGCCCGGCATATTTTTTGATCGCCCGGAAGGTATCCGCTTCGATGCTGAACGCAAGCTGTGCGGCAAAACGCAGTGCCCGAAACATGCGCAAAGGATCCTCAAAAAATGTTTCCTTCGGATCGAGCGGGGTAATGATACGCCGGGCCTTAAGGTCACGGAGCCCCCCGAAGGGGTCGATGAACTCCCCGAAGTTTTCGCGGTTTATCTGAATTGCCATGGCATTCACGGTAAAATCGCGGCGTTTCAGATCCTCCTTCAGGTCCGTGGCCTGCACATCGGGATTCCGGGAATCCCTGCGGTAAACCTCTTTCCTTGCGGTCGCGATCTCCAGCTCCATGTTCTCAAGCGGGATCATCGCCGTACCGAATGCTTCGAACTTCACAACGGGATGAATATTCAGCGCAGAGGAAAGGGCGTCCGCAAAGGCAAGTCCGTCGCCGACAACCACGATATCGATATCCTTGCTCTTTCTTCCCAGCAGTGTGTCGCGCACAAAACCGCCCACAAGGTAGCATTGCAGGGAAAGCTTGCCGGCAACGGCGGAAATATCCTGAATAAGCCGGGAAGTCTCTGCCTGTTGTTCGAGTAATTGATGTAAATCCAGCTTCATTTGTTAAATGTACACAGATTGTTTCGTTCTTAAAATATTTTTTACATAAAAAATAACCCCGCTCGAAGGCGGGGTTATAATGGTTTCCGGCGATGTCCTACTCTCCCACACCGTTTCCAGTGCAGTACCATCGGCTCTGCTGGGCTTAACTTCTCTGTTCGAAATGGGAAGAGGTGTCTCCCCAGCGATATTGTCGCCCGGAAATGTCAAATTTAAAAGGGTGGATAAATGATGCTACAACAACTACGCGGCTACCTATGATATTGAATTTAAATACACAGTTAAATCCAACGGACAATTAGTATCACTCGACTGAATTCCTTGCGGAACTTACATCTGTGACCTATCAACCTTGTCGTCTACAAGGATCCTTAAGGGAAATCTAATCTTGAGGTGAGTTTCGCGCTTATATGCTTTCAGCGCTTATCTCATCCAAACATAGCTACTCTGCGGTGCCACTGACGTGACAACAGATACACCAGAGGTTTGTCCATTCCGGTCCTCTCGTACTAGGAACAGCTCCCCTCAAATATCCTGCGCCCGCGAAAGATAGGGACCAAACTGT
>JAGYLW010000077.1 GCA_018400915.1 Fidelibacterota bacterium | reverse complement strand
TATCAATTGCTATGTTTCCGGCTCGGTGTCCGGCACGGATTATATCGGCGGCCTTAGCGGTCAGATCGCCAGCGGTACGATCAGTCAAAGCTACGCCGTCGCATCGGTTCAGGGCAGCGGTGATCACGCCGGCGGGTTGATCGGGCTGCTGGGTTCATCCATTCAAAATTGCTATGCCGGCGGTTCCGTGAACGGAAACGGCAGGGTCGGTGGCTTAACAGGGTCGGCATACGGCGGAAGCGAGATCACAAACTGCTATGCTTTCGCTGCAGTCAGCGGAAGTACGGAAGTCGGCGGTTTTGCCGGTTACGTTGAGACGGGGGAAGAAGGGGGAATGATGTCCTCAGCTACGATCACCGCCGCATTCTGGGATACGGAAAGCTCCGGAACAACGGACGGTGTCGGCAATACCGATCCCGATGTGCAGGGTGTCAGCGGGAAAACCAACCCGGAGATGCAAAGCGCATCCACGTTCATCAATGCCGGCTGGGACTTTGCCGGGGAAAGTACGAACGGCAGCGAGGATTACTGGGATCTCGATACGGGAGGAGAGATCAACGGCGGGTATCCCTTTCTGGACTGGGAGAACGGCACGGATACGGCGCTTCCCGTGGAGCTCGCATATTTTACGGCGGAACAGAAAGGGGGAAAGGTCATTCTTACCTGGTGCACGGAGACCGAGACCGAGAATACGGCGTTCAGGATACGCCGGAACGGAGAGATGATCGCAAGGATCGAAGGCGCGGGCACAACCAGCGAACCGCAGGAGTACCGCCATACCGATCACTATGTGATCCCGGGAAGATCCTATACATACTTGCTGGCGGATGTGAATTACCAGGGTAAAGAAACGAAACATTCAGAGGTGAAGGTTAAGGTTGCTTCCCTTCGCCAGGGCTCCGGAGGGTACTATAACATTGGCACCGCATATCCCAACCCCTTTAATCCGGTGACGGTGATCCCGCTTACGCTGTCAAAGGATGCCACTGTCAGGGCGATGCTTTACGATCTTTCCGGTCGTCCCCTGCAGGAACTGCAGAGCGGTACGCTTGCCGCAGGTTCCCACGATCTGAAGATCAAAGGAGCAAACCTCAGCACAGGGATTTATTTCGTGCACATCATTGTGAATGATGTCGTGAATGTCAGGAAGGTCGTGTTGATGAAGTGAGCGAAGAAGCGAATGAGCAAAGAAGCAAAGAAGCAAAGAAGCGAATAAGCGAAGAAGACAGGAAGCGAAGAAGCGGGGAAGCGGGGATGCGGAGATGCGAAGAAGCGGAGATGCGGAGGTGCCGGGAGGCCTTGTTTCGCTTCCGTCGGGGCTACGATGGGCAGGCTTCACTATGTTACTGGCGGAGCTATAGTTGTGGCAGTTGAAACGTTGAAATGTTGAAACGTTGAATTTTCATTCGGCGAATCGACAACCGGGCATTTTGCCGTACACCCCATATCCCATGCCACAGGCCACACACCCCATACCACAGGCCACACACCCCATGCCACACGCCCCACACCCCATACCACACGCCCCATACCCCATACCACACGCCCCATACCACATGCCTCAACAAATTAACTCTTTTACCGCAGCTACAGCCAATTTTTCCGTTTGAAAAAGCGCAGCATGACCAGGGCTACAGTGATCAGTACGCCCCAGAAGACCGGATACGCATACGGCCAGTTCAGTTCGGGCATATGAACAAAATTCGCTCCGTAAATACCTGCAATAAACGTCAGGGGAATAAAGATCGCCGAGAAGATGGTGAGCACCTTCATGATCTCGTTCAGGCGATTGCTGATATTGCTGTTGTAGATCTCAAGGTGATCGTTCAGCATCGTCCGGTAGGTGTCCACCGCCTCCAGCGCCTGGGTGGCGATATCAAGCAGATCTTTCAGGAAAGGGCGGGTTTTCGTTTGGATAAGATCTGAATCAAGGCGGCTGAGGTGCAGAATGAACTCCTTTGCGGGCCGGATGGACTTTCGCAGGTAATTCATTTCATGCTTGAAGTCGTTGATCGCGCCCAGTGTGTTCCTGTCGGGGTTGCCGAGAAGGAGCTCCTCGAGATCCTCGATCTGTTCTCCGAGATGTTCCATGAGGAAAAGATAGTTGTCGATCACGGTATCCATCAGGACATAGGCGAGATAATCCGCACCGCATTCACGGATGCGCCCCTTCTTCCTGCGGATCCGCTCCCGCACCGTTTCAAAAACGTCGCCGGGACGTTCCTGGAAGGTGATCAGGAAATTGTGTCCCAGGACCATGCTCAGCTGTTCCGCGTGGATGCGCTTTGCTTCCGTATCATAAGTGATCATTTTTGCAACAAAGAAAAGGTGATCATCGTATTCCTCCATCTTGGGCCGCTGGTCCGTATTGACGATATCTTCGGTGATCAGCGCATGCATGCCGAAGCCCTCTGCGACTGCCCTGATACGTTCCGTATCATGCACCCCGTTAATATTGATCCAGGTCACCGAATCCGTTTTACGGTACTTGAAGAGGGCGTCAACAGTACCGGGCCGGGACTCCCCGACATGCTCCGCATCATAATCGATGACATGCATCTCCGTTACGTCGGTTTTTTTCTCTCCGACAAAAACCGGTTCTCCGGGAATATTGCCCGCGGGGGCATGCTTCTTTTTTAAAAACCGTGCCATTTTACACCTCATGTCCGCTTTGTGTTGAAAGATCATTGTTGCCGGATAATATGCACCGCAATCCTTCACCTGCTTTATGATGGATCTGCACAAATATAAGGATACTTCCGGTCTTTTATAAGAAAAATTACGGAATGCGGACCGCCGGTGTGGTTTCCGAAAAAAGCATCCGGTATTTCCGCGTTGACACTTTGAACGGGAATGCATATTTTTATGCTTGATAAAGGTCCGGATTTAATGTAGGATAAAGGGAACGCGAATGGATATGTGCTTCAACGACAAGATCAAAGCGTTATCATTTACTAAAACGCACAGGTATCTATGGCAGATAATATGAATTACGGGATCATCGGGAACTGTAAGACCGCGGCGCTGGTCTCGGATACCGGATCCCTGGAATGGCTGTGCTTCCCCGATTTCAGCTCCTCATCGGTATTTGCGTCCCTGCTGGACAAAGAGCGCGGCGGGGCATTCCGCATCGACGCCGGCGAAAAAGCGGAAATTTCGCAGGATTACCTGTACCACACCTGTATCCTGCGGACGCATTTCAAAACCCCGGAGGGGGAATTCGAAGTGCTTGACTTTATGCCGCGTTACAAGAACGACCGTCTCCATTACGTATGTCCTTCCGATGTGATCCGCTATATCCGTCTTATCAGGGGAAAGCCGGTACTCCATTTTGATTACGAGCCGGCACTTGCCTATGCAAAGCATCCGACCGAGACGAAACCGCACCGCCATTATATTAAAAGCGGATCGACGAACGGTAAGTATGAATCCGTTTATCTTTACAGTAATGTCCCGCAGGAATATATTCTTGAGAAAAAGCAATATACGCTGACCGGAAACTGTTATTTTATCATCAGTTATAACCAGAAATTACTCAGGCAGAACCTTGAGACGATCAATCTGGAACTCCAGCGTACCAAGGTCTACTGGCTGGACTGGGTGCAGCGCACGGTGCGTTTCACCCATTACCACGAGGCCATCATACGAAGTGCGCTGACCCTGAAGTTGCTGAGTTTTCAGAAGACCGGCGCCATTCTTGCGGCGGTGACGACCTCGCTCCCGGAAAGTATCGGTCACCAGAGGAACTGGGATTACCGCTTCTGCTGGATCCGGGATGCCTCCATGGTGATCACCGTGCTGACCAGCACCGGGCATTTCAATGTTGCGGAGCGTTTTCTGCGCTTTATTATCGATGTGATCCCCTACAAGGACGAGAAGATCCAGATCATGTACGGCATACGGGGGGAAAAGCGCCTTACCGAGCGTGAACTTCCCTGGCTGGAGGGATACGAAGGCTCAAAACCCGTGCGGATCGGCAATGCCGCCTATCATCAGAAGCAGAACGACATATACGGAGTGCTGCTGGATGTGATCTACAAGGCATTCAAACTTTTCAGCAATGACGTGGAACGCGCCGAGGAATTATGGACGGTCGCACGCACCCTTGTGCGCTCGGTGGAGAAGAACTGGGAGAAAAAGGACCGCGGCATCTGGGAGTTCCGCAGCCTGAACCGGCATTTCGTGTTTTCGAAAGTCCTTTCCTGGGTGGGGATGGACAGCGGTGTGAAACTGGCAAAAATGCTGGGTTGCAGATCCTACGAAAAAAAGTGGAGTAAAACACGCGACGCCATCCACAAGGATATCATGGAAAAGGGATGGAACCCCCGGATCGGCGCTTTTACCCAGACCTACGGAGGTACCAGCATGGATGC
This sequence comes from Fidelibacterota bacterium, assembly GCA_018400915.1. Lineage (GTDB taxonomy): Bacteria > Fidelibacterota > Fidelibacteria > Fidelibacterales > Fidelibacteraceae > M50B103. The sequence goes on along the minus strand of JAGYLW010000077.1, from coordinate 3,110 downwards.
GGCAAATCTTTTGTTGGCCAGTTACGGCTTTATCGATGCCAAAGATCCGAAATTCGTCTCCACCGTGGAAAGGATCCGGGAAGAACTCGGCCGCGACGGTCTGATGTACCGCTATAAAGATAAAGATGATTTCGGGGAACCCCGGTCCGCGTTTACGGTCTGCAGTTTCTGGATGGTGAAAGCGCTGTCCCAGATCGGCCGGCAGGAGGAGGCCGCGGAACTTCTTGATGAGCTGCTTTCCTATTCCAATCACCTGGGACTTTTCAGCGAGGACATGGATTTTGAGACAAAACGCCTGCTGGGGAATTTCCCGCAGGGCTATTCGCATCTTTCACTTATCGATGCGGCCATCACCTTTACGGAGACCGGGGTGGACAAGAACGAGAAGATCTTAAAGAACATTGAACATATACACAATGTAAATCAAGTTGGGAAGCAGCATGAGTAAAACGATTTTCGTATCAAACCGCCTTCCCGTCACGATCAGCCGCAGCGGCGGACGGCTCGAATACGCACCCAGTATCGGCGGACTGGCCACGGGCCTGAAAAGCGTGCACGAAGAAGGTGAAAGCCTGTGGGTGGGCTGGTGCGGACTTCCGGAAGAGACGCTCACCGAAAGGGAAAAAGAAAAAATTGACCGGGAATTGCGTGACAAGTACCACAACATACCGGTCTTTCTCTCCCAGGAGGACATCGACGACTATTATTACGGCTTCTGCAACCGCACGATCTGGCCGATGTTCCATTATTTCACGGACGAGATCGTATACCTTCATCCCCTCTGGCAGGCGTACCGGAAGGTGAACCGGGAATTCTTCGAGCGGCTCGGGGACATTATCGAGGACGGGGACACCATCTGGGTGCACGATTACCAGCTGATGCTTTTGCCGCAAATGATACGTGAAAAATTCCCGGATACCAGCATCGGGTTCTTTTTACACATTCCTTTCCCTTCCTATGAACTTTTCCGGCTTTTGCCGTGGCGGGAGGAGATCCTGCACGGATTGCTGGGCGCGGATCTCATCGGATTTCACACCTATGATTACGTGCGTCACTTTTTAAGCAGTGTGCGCCGTATCCTGGGTTTTGAACATAACCTGGGATATCTCCATGTCGGCAACCGGATGGTAAAAGCGGATGTTTTTCCCATGGGTATCGATTATGACCGCTATCACGCGGCGCACGGGAAACGATCCGTACAAAAGGAAAAGCAGGAGGTCCTGAAAAAGGCGCAGGGTTCGAAACTGGTCCTGTCAGTCGACCGCCTGGATTACACCAAAGGCATTCCGGCAAGGATACGGGCATTTTCGGAACTGCTGCGCAGCAATCCCCAGTACCGGGAAAAAGTGACCATGATCCTGATCGTGGCACCTTCCCGTACGGAGGTGGAGACCTACAGCGAGCTTCTGCGTGAGATCGAGGAACTGGTCGGCAATACGAACGGAGAGCACGGCACCATCGGCTGGATGCCGGTCTGGTTTTTCTATCGTTCCTTCGGATTTGAAAGCCTGGTCGCGTTCTATTCTGCGGCCGATGTCCTGCTGGTCACGCCGCTCCGTGACGGGATGAACCTGGTCGCGAAGGAATACGTTGCCGCCAGGGCCGACGAAGGCGGAATGCTGGTCCTGAGTGAGACCGCCGGCGCGGCCAGTGAGCTGGGCGAAGCGGTGATCGTGAACGCGAACAATATCCCCGAAGTGGCCAGCGGCCTGAAAACCGCCCTGGAAATGCCGGAGAACGAGAAGGTCTCCCGCAACAAGGTCATGCACAAGCGCCTCCGTCATTACAATGTGGAATTCTGGGCCGGGGATTTTCTGAAAAAGCTGAACGAGGTAAAGGAAAAGCAGGATTACAGTTCGCTGATCAAGGTGAACCGCAGGACCCTTGAAAAGATCGTCCGTGCGAAGCAGGCAGCGGGGAAACGGCTTTTTCTTCTGGATTACGACGGCACGATGACGGGCTTCAGGGGAAAACCCGAAGAGGCGAAACCCGACAGAACGGTCACCGGACTGCTGGAAAAGTTTATCGCCGATGACAAGAACACCCTCGTCATCATCAGCGGCCGCGACAGGGATACCCTTCAGGAATGGTTCGGATCGCTCCCCATCAATCTTATCGCCGGGCACGGGATGTGGATCCGTGAAACAAAGGGGGAATGGAAACGCCTGGAACTGCTGAGCAACGAGTGGAAAGAGACCATCCGGCCCATACTGGAAATGCATACGGCGAGGACCCCGGGATCCTTTATTGAAGAGAAGAGCTATTCGCTGGCATGGCATTACCGCCGCTGTGAGCCGGAACTGGCCGCCGTACGGGTCAATGAACTGAAGGATGCGCTCGAAGATATGACCAGCAACCTCAATATCGGTCTGCTTCTGGGGAACAAGGTGATAGAGATCAAGGACACCACGGTCAACAAAAGCCGTGCGGCATCCATATGGCTGAATGCGGAGGAATGGGATTTTATCTTTGCAGCGGGGGATGACTGGACCGATGAGGACATGTTCAACGTTCTGCCTGAAGATGCCTGGTCGGTGAAGGTCGGCAGCGGGATCTCAGAGGCCCGTTTCCGCGTTGATTCCCCGGATGACATCAGAACAATACTGAAAGCACTCGCCGAAAGGCCGTAGCCCCGGCTAAAGAGATGTTATATCAGAAACATGCAAGATTGTGAAGTATCTACTGAGATATAAATAGTCAATTGACAGGAAGAGGATATCCCGAACATGCTTATGGCATTGACGAAAACCAGCAATCCCTGGAATGCATGTATGTGTCAAGGACGGTAAATATGTTATCTATGAAGAGATTTGGCTTGATATACACGATGGTCTGTATAGTGTTGATTGTGGGTCTTACCGGAACGTTTACCGCTTGTGACCTGAGTTTCTTTCCTCCCGGAGAGGAAGAGCAGGAAGAGGAAGATGCATCCGGGGACGGACAAGAGGAGGGAGAAGAAACTGAAGAAGAGACCGGGCAGTATATCCATAACCTGGGCGTTAAATTCGCTCCCTACGATTCGGTCTCCGGCAGGGCCGGTGCGTTTGTGTTCAGTGACAGGATAGAAAAACCCATCCTCGAATTCGGAGAGAATACGATCGGAAAAGCAG
>JAGYLW010000076.1 GCA_018400915.1 Fidelibacterota bacterium | reverse complement strand
GCGCCGAGGCTGGCGCTGGGCAGCATGCCGAGACTCCCGCTCAGGGCCGCCGCTTCATCCGAGAGGATATCGCCGAACATGTTTCCGCAGAGCAGCACGTCAAATTCTGCTGGGTCGGTCAGTAAGCGCTGGGCGGCATTGTCCACATACATGGGTTCGTAATCGATATCCGGATGATCCCCGCGGACCTCCTCCACCACTTCGCGCCAGAAGACCATGGTTTCCAAGACGTTCGCCTTATCGACCGAGGTCACCTTGCCGCGTCGCGTAGCCGCTGTCCGGAAGGCAAGGTCCGCTATGCGCCTTATTTCCTCCCGCCGGTAGATCATGGTGTCGTAGGCGCATTCCCCGCTGCCTTTTCCCCGCCTGCCGCGGGGCTTCCCGAAATAGATCCCCCCGGTCAGTTCGCGCAGGACCAGGATATCAAAGCCTTTTTTCGCGATGTCCCGGCGCAGCGGAGAGGCATCCGCCAGCGCCGGATACAGGTATGCGGGACGCAGATTGGCGTAGAGGCCGAAATGGTTTCGCAATCCCAGCAGGGCATTCACTTCCGCGTGCTTCCATTTGTCCGAATGCCGGGCTTCCACGGGACCTCCCACGGACCCGAAAAGGATGGCATCGGAACGCCGGCAGTTTTCCAGGGTGACCTCCGGAAGATGGGAGCGGTGCCTGTCCCATGCGGCGCCGCCGGCATCCGAGTAAAGACAGTGGAATTCCGTATCGTATTTCTCCCCTGCCGCCTCAAGCAGTTTGATCGCTTCCTCCATAACCTCGGGGCCGATCCCGTCCCCGGCCAGCACAGCGATATGTTTCACTTTCATGACGGCTTCCTTCCGTGATCTTTCTTTTTTCTCCGGATGCTTTGCAGTAATCCGCCGGCTTCCAGGATCTCCCTTGCAAATTCCGGCAAGGGCCGGAAACGATAGGTCCTCTTATGATCGATATCGGATATTTCACCCTTTTCCAGGGAAAGCCGGACTTCGGAACCGTCGGGAACGGATTCCGCAAGTCCCTGATATTCAATGGCCGGGAAGCCGTTGTTAATGCAGTTTCGGTAGAAAATGCGGGCAAAGGAAGCGGCGATCACCGCGCGAACGCCCGCGCCGCGCAGCGCCCATACCGCATGCTCGCGGGAACTGCCGCAGCCGAAATTCGCCCCGGCGATGATAATGTCCCCGCTGCGGACCTTTTTCGTAAAACCGGGGTCCAGATCTTCCATGGCATGTTCCGCAAGATCCGCCTCACGGTCCATGTTCAGGTACCGCGCCGGGATGATCTCATCGGTATTGATATTGTCGCGCTGATAAACATGTGCTTTCATGACTTCCTTATTTCCTCCCTCGGGTCGCTGATGCAGCCGTTCACGGCGCTGGCGGCGGCGGTGGCGGGACTGGCCAGGTATACTTCGGCGCCGGGACTGCCCATGCGCCCGACAAGATTGCGGTTGGTCGTCGAGATCACGGCTCGCGGATGCCAGCACTCCATGTGAGCTCCCAGGCCCCGCAGGTGGGCGGCGATACCACCGCGCCGGCATTCATGAAGATCTCGATCAGGCCCTCCCGGTTCGCCGTTTTCCATATCTCCGTGGTGGCCGGCACCACGATACAGCGCGTTCCCTCCGCGACACGCCTGTCTTTCATGTACGCGGCCGCAATGCGGAGGTCCTCGATCCTGCCGTTCGTGCAGCTGCCGATATAGACCTGGTCCAGGGGAATCCTTTCCTTTATCGAGGAAACCGCCTTCCCGTTCTCCGGCAGATGGGGAAAGGCGACGACCGGTTCGAGCGTGCTCACGTCAATGTCGATCACACACTCATACACGGCGTCCGCATCGCTGCGGAGGAAGGCGATGTCCGCACTGCTGCGCTCCCGGAGATATTCCGCGGTCTTCCGGTCCGCCGCGATGATCCCCGATTTGGCACCCGCTTCAATGACCATGTTGCAGAGCGTCATGCGGGATTCCATGGACAGGCCGTCAACGATTTCGCCCCGGAATTCGACGGCCATGTAGTTCGCCCCGTTCACGCCGATGCGGCGGATCAGCTCAAGGATGATATCCTTGGCGTACACCTCCTCCGGCAGGGATCCCGTCAGGTTCACAAGGAGCGAGGCGGGGACTTTGAACCAGAGTTCTCCGCTGGCCAGGGCCGCCGCAAGGTCCGTGCTTCCGATGCCCGTGGAAAAGGCGCCGAACGCTCCGTGGGTACAGGTGTGGCTGTCCGCCCCCACCAGGGTCATTCCCGGCAGCACATGTCCCTGTTCCGGCAACAGGGCATGGCAGACGCCGTGGCTGCCGAGCTCGTAAAACCGTTGTATTCCCTTTTCCTTTGCCCAGGTCCGGATCCTTCGTATCATTTCCGCCGAACGGATGTCCTTGTTGGGCACAAAATGGTCGGGCATCACCACGATCCTGTCCGGATCGAACACGGTGTCGATACCGTGTTCGCGCAGCATGTCGATCGCCGGGGTGGTCGTTACGTCGTGGCACATCACAAGATCGAGGCGTGCATTGATCATGTCCCCGGGATGCACTTCCTTTTCCCCGCAGTGTGCCGCGAGGATCTTTTCCGTGATCGTCTGTCCCATTCTATTTACCGCCTTCTTTACGCGGTTCCCGTGCATTCAGCGCGCGGTTCAGTCCGTTGATAATGGCCGTGGCTCCCGCCTTGATCACGTCTTCGTTGACGGAACGTCCGGAAAAGATCCTTCCGTTCATATCCTTCAGTTTGATGGAAACATCCGCCAGGGCGTCCGTCCCGCCGGTGATGGCCTTCAGATTATATTCCAGAAGCTGCACGGAAGGATCGATAAGGGCCCAGATCGCTTTGCTCAGGGCGTCTATGGGACCGTCGCCCAGCCCTGCACCGCGCTTTTCCTCTCCGTCGATCTGGAGTCTGACCGATGCCGTGGGCGTCATTCCGCTGCCGGTGGTTACGCTGAACCCCAGCAGCCGGATGCGCTGTTCCTGTTCGGAAAGCTGTCCGAGGGTGTCCATTGCAATGGCCAGCACATCGTCCTGTTCGACGGATTTGTTCTTGTCCGCGAGTTCCTTGACCTTTTCCGTCACGCGGTTGATCTGTTCACTGCTGAGGATATAGCCCTGTGCTTCCAGAAGCGCGATGACGGCGTGTTTTCCGCTGTGCTTGCCGATCACGATATTGTCTCCCGACCAGCCCACGTCCTCGGCACGCATGATCTCGTAGGTGGCCTTGCTCTTAAGCACGCCGTGCTGGTGGATCCCGGCTTCGTGGGCAAAGGCGTTCTGTCCCACGACGGCCTTGTTCCTTGAAATGCCAAGGCCGGTGAGGTTCGAGACCAGGCGGCTGGTCTTGAAAAGTTCCCGTGTATTGATCCCGGTCTCCGCGTCAAAATAATCGCTGCGGGTCCTGAGGTTCATCACGATCTCTTCCAGGGAGGCGTTCCCCGCACGTTCTCCGATACCGTTCACACAGCATTCCACCTGCTCGGCACCGTGTTTGACCGCGGCCAGGGAATTAGCCACCGCATTGCCGAGATCGTTGTGACAATGCACGCTCACCACGACATTCCGGGCTTCCGGCACCTTTTCGAAGAGCGTCCGGATGCGTCCGCCGAATTCCTCCGGTTCCGTGTACCCAACCGTATCCGGTATATTGACGGTGGTGGCGCCGGCCGCGATCACTGCCCGGACGACGTCGCACATGTAGTCCACGCTGGTGCGCCCCGCGTCCTCCGGGGAAAATTCCACATCTTCGCAGTAGGATTTCGCGCGTTTTACGGCATTGACCGCCGAGCGGATCACTTCTTCCTTGCTTTTCCGCAGTTTTTCATCGCGGTGAATGTCCGAGGTCGCGATAAAGGTGTGGATCCGCGGCTTCTTTGCATATTTGACCGCCTCCCAGCAGCAGTCGATATCCGTATCGACCGCCCTTGCAAGGCCGCAGACCACGGGATCCCCGATATTTTTCGCGATCTGCCTTACCGCTTCAAAGTCGCCGCGCGAAGCGACCGGAAAACCCGCCTCAATGACATCGACCCCGAGCTTTGCCAGCTGTTCGGCAATGATAACCTTTTCACTGATGGTCAGGGACGCACCCGGACTCTGTTCGCCGTCCCGCAGGGTGGTATCGAAAATAAGGATCTTTTTTGACATATAAGACTCACCTTCCTTGGATTTGGGTTCTGTAAAAGGGGTATTTCAGGATAGGGTATTTATTGTTTACGCTTATCCGGCCCCATCATGCCGCGCAGCTCGATGCCGGTCTTCTCGATAAGGGCTTCCGCATCCTGTTTTTTCAGCATGTTGTATTTCGGGCGGCCCTTGCGGTTCTCTTCGATCCATTCCCGGGCGAATTCGCCGGAACGGATCTCCGAGAGGATCTTTTTCATCGTTTTGCGAGTCTCAGGGCCGATGATCCGCCTGCCGCGGGTAAGGTCCCCGTATTCCGCCGTATCGGAGATCCTGTCCCGCATGCCGGCGATCCCCTCCTCATAGATCAGATCGGTGATCAGCTTGACTTCGTGGAGGCATTCAAAATAGGCGATCTCTGGCTTGTATCCGGCTTCAACCAGCGTATCGAAGCCCGCACGGATCAGTTCGCTGAGCCCGCCGCAGAGCACGGCCTGTTCTCCGAAAAGGTCCGCCTCCGTTTCCTCGGCGAACGTGGTTTCCAGGATCCCCAGGCGGCCGGAACCGATGCCGCAGGCATGTGCCAGGGCAAGCTCCTTTGCGTTCCCGCTGACATCCTGATGCACGGCGATCAGTGCCGGTACTCCGCTGCCGGATATGTATTGTTTCCGCAGCATGCTTCCCACTCCCCTTCGGCGAGACCATATAGACATCCACACCAGGCTGCGGGATGACCTGCCGGTAGTGGATATTGAAGCCGTGTGAGAACACCAGGGCTTTTCCCGGCTTCATGGCACCGGCGATATCTTCTTCATAGATCGCTTTCTGCAGGCCGTCCGGAAGCAGAATATGGACGATATCTCCCTTCTGTGCGGCTTCCCGTGCGGACAGGGGTTCAAAGCCGTCTGCCCTGGCCCGCTCATAATTTTCCGTTCCTTCCGGTTCCGCAACGATGACACGATAGCCGCCGTCCCGCAGGTTCAGGGCCTGCGCGTGCCCCTGATTCCCGTAGCCGATCACGGCAATGCACCTGTCCTTCAGGAGGCCGGGCCGGGCATCGCGTTCGTAATACATTTTAAGTGACATTCATAAACTCCTGGTGTATAGAATGTTATAAAATATAAATCAGTATAATATACAAAATTAATTCCCTGATCGCCAATGGATAATGGAATAATTTATCATCATTTGCTCATGCTGTACATTATCCGGATATTATTCTCCAGAACTTCTCAAAATAAGATGATATTATTCTTTTTCGGTAATATAGCTTTCATATCCTTTTTTACGGAGAAGGCAGGCAGGACAGCTGCCGCATCCGTAGCCCCAGGGATGCCGGGTGTGATGGTCCCCGGCATAACAGGTGTGGGAATGCTCCGCCACAATATCCATGACCCCGAGTGTATCGCTCAGTTTCCAGATGCCCGCCTTGTCAAGCGACTGCAGGGGCGCATGGATGCGGAGGGGAAAATCCAGTCCCCGGTTCAGGCTTTCCTGCATGGAGGCGACGAAATCCTTCCGGCAGTCGGGATACCCGGAATAATCGGCATCGTTCACTCCCGCAACGAGGTCACGGATGCCGCGTCTGTAGGCCAGCGAGGCCGCCAGGGAAAAAAATACGATGTTCCTTCCCGGGACGAAGGTATTGGGAACGCCGTTTTCCCGCCGTTCAATGGCCTGTGTCCCTATCATGGCGGTTCCGCCGATCTCGCGGAAGGCCGGAACATGCAGCTCGTGCAGAGGAACCTTGTTCATTTCCGCCAGATGCCGGGCACTGCGGTATTCCACACCGTGGCGCTGTGCATAATGGAAAAAGACGGCTTCGACACGCTGAAAATGCTTTTTTGCCCAGTAAAGGCAGGTCGTGGAATCCTGTCCTCCCGAAAAAAGCAGAAGTGCGGGAAGATCCTGCATTATTTCACTCCGATCACTTTGTGCATCTGCAGGCTCAGGCGCCATTGAGGATGTTTCAGTACGTAGCGGTAGCAATACTGCGCGACATTCCGGTCGAAAAAATCCGCAGAACTTGTCCCGATCGGGAGATTGTGAGTGGGGTTTTTGGGAGAAATATAGTAATGATCCGCTTCAATACCGTACGTTTCCGGGATCTCATCGATGCCGAGTATCACTTTCAGTTCGTCACATTTCCGGATCTTCAGCTTTTCGGATTTCGGAGAGACGGTGATCCAGTCGAAGAGATCATGTTTTGGCAGCAGCATCCCGTTGGTTTCCACCGCCACATAGTAATCCTCATCCTTCAGGGCGCGGACCAGTTCCGTGGTGTCGTTCATCAGCGGCTCTCCCCCGGTGATCAGCACGAAACGCGAGGGATATTCGCGGACATTGGCCATGATCTCGGAAACGGACATTGCTATTCCGCTCAGGAACTCCGTATCGCAGAAATCACAGCGGAGATTGCATTGCGCAAAGCGGATGAAGACCGCGGGGGTTCCCGCGTGATATCCCTCCGCCTGGATACTGTAAAAGATCTCGTTTATTTTGTAAAGACTGCCTTGCTGTCCGCCGTTTCCCATACTGTAACCTGTTTTATGTGTAAACCTGCATTGGTAAGCCGTTCGTAGATCCAGCGGCAGAGATTTTCCGCCGTCGCTTCATAGGGAAAGACTACGTGATGAAGTTCCCTCGGAAAGCTTTTCATCAGCAGGAGGTCATTTTCATAGATCACTGTGGCATGGTCCAGGATGTCAATGACTTCCCTGTTGACAATGCGCTTCATTTCATTGAAGTCAATGATCATGCCGTTGGCATCCGGTTCCCCGCCCAGCGTGACTTCCAGGCGGTAGCTGTGTCCGTGCAGATTTCTGCACTTGCCCTCATGGAAGCTCAGGCGGTGCGCCATATCGAAATGAAATATTTTTGTCAGTTCAAGACCCATCTTTCCTCCACAGGCTGAAAATAGAATATATTTTTGTAATACCCAATGTTTTTCGCACCCCGCGTACGGGAAGGAATGTTGAGTTGTGCATTTGTTCATTCGTTAATCTGTTCATTCGTTAATCTGTTCATTCGTTAATTTGTTAATTTGTTAATTTGTTAATTTGTTGTTGAGTTGTTGAGACGAAGAGAAACATTGCACAGGTACATTGCAGCCCCGAGTTTATCGAGGGGGCTGAATATAAGTAGCCCGGCATGAAATGCCGGGAATAACGATGCACCATTATCAAAACAACCCCGACCTTATGGAGGGGTTGAAGGTTAATAGACCGGTACGAAGTGCCGGAACGGCGAAATGCCATCCAATACCCCGCAACCCCGACCTTGTGGAGGGGTTGAAGGTTAATAGCCCGGTACAAAGTGCCGGGACTGCGTGATGACATCTCATACTCTTATTATGAATCCTGCAGGTAAGACATTCAATCGTCAAATCCTGGGGATCCTGAAATAAATTCAGGATGACGCGTTGGTGGAGTTCAGGATGACGTGTTGGCGGAGTTCAGGATGACGTGTTGGCGGAGTTCAGGATAACGTGTTGGTGGAGAATGCCGGGAAATTGCA
>JAGYLW010000075.1 GCA_018400915.1 Fidelibacterota bacterium | reverse complement strand
AAGGGAGATGTGGACGGATCCATTGAAGCCCTGGCGGATGCCTTTATGAAGCTTTCGACGAAGGAAGTGGCGGTCAATGTGGTTCACCGGGGGATCGGAATGATCAACGAAACGGATATCAACCTTGCATCCGCATCCCGGGCCGTGATCGTGGGATTCCACGTGAATGCCACGGGGAAAGCCCTGGAGCTTGCCAAAGAACAGAATGTTGAGATCCGTAACTATACGGTGATATATGATGCGGTTGAGGACGTGCGCCTGGCACTCGAAGGCCTTCTTGAGCCCGAGAGGGTCCGTGAAATCACCGGCACCGCCGAGGTCCGTCAGCTGATCAAGATCTCAAGGATCGGCGTGATCGCCGGATCTTACGTGCTCAGCGGGACCGTAAAACGGAATTCCATGATCCGCATACTCCGTGACAACGAAGAGATATTCAAAGGATATCTCACCACGCTCAAACGTTTCAAAGACGATGTCAAACAGGTCGAGGAAGGCTACGAGTGCGGTATATTCATCGATTCCTTCAATGACTACAAGGAAGGCGATATTATCGAGTGCTATGTTGAAAAAGCCATCAAACGAAAACTTGAGGTTTAACGGATGGTCTCACGCGCAAAACGCCTTGCGGAGGAAATAAAACACGTGGTGGCCGAGCTCCTGATCCGTTCGGCTCCGGACGGCTGCGGAAATGCAATGCTCACGGTCTCGCGGGTGGAGCTTACCGGTGACCTCGGAGAAGCGCGCATTTATGTTTCCGTTTTTCCCCCGGACGACGATCTCCGCGACCGCTGCCTTGCCGCAATGCGGGAGGACAGGGGAAGGATACGCCTGGAGATCGGAAATAACGTCCGCATGCGCTATGTTCCGAAAGTGAAACTGTTCATTGACGATACATTGGATAAAGTTGAAAGAGTTAATAAAATATTGCAAAAACTCTGAAGATGGCCGCGTGACGGGAATGATCGTTCCCGTTCACAAACCCATTGACTGGACATCGTTCGATGTCGTGAAAAAGTGCCGGAACGTGACCGGCTTTAAAAAGGTGGGTCACGCCGGGACACTGGACCCGTTCGCCGAAGGTGTTCTAATTCTCGGATTCGGCACCCATACGAAAAAACTGGATCTTTACAAGCATAAAGACAAGGTTTACCGCGTTGACATAAAGCTGGGGCAGCAGACTGACACCCTGGACCGCACCGGCCGCATCGTGAACAGCTATTCCGGGGGAACGCCGCCCGCCCCGGAAACCGTCCGGGAGATACTCCCGCAGTTCACCGGTATTATACGTCAGGTCCCGCCGATGTTTTCGGCCAAGAAAGTCAAGGGGAAAGCCCTCTACAAGCTGGCCCGGGACGGCAAGATCATTGAAAGAGACCCTGTCCGTATCCGCATTGACTCCATCGATATGTTGCAGTATTCATGGCCGGTGCTGAGATGCAGGGTGAAATGCAGTACGGGAACCTACATACGTACACTGGCGGATGATATCGGCCGCGCCCTCGGATGCGGCGCTTATGCGGAAGCGCTGCTGCGTGAGCGTATCGGCGATATCGGTCTGGATGACTGTTTCACAATAGACGAGTTTACCGGCAAATGGAAATCTATCACGACCTAGAGCATATACGGGACAGGCCCGCCGTCGTACTGGCTGTCGGCGCTTTTGACGGACTGCATAAAGGGCATATTGAGATCCTGAACACCGTTCGCAGTGAAGCGGAACGGCGCGGCGTGAAAAGCATGATCATTACCTTTGCTCCGACCCCGCGGGAGGTACTGAGCGGCAAAAAAGAGATCGCACTGATGAAACCGGAAGCGAAGATCGGAAGGATCGAATCCGCCGGGATCGACATCCTTTGCATACGGCGCTTCGACAAGGCCTTTGCGAATACGGGACGTGACGCTTTTATGGAATGCTTATTGACATGCCTTGACCTGAAGGCGCTGGTGGCCGGTCCCGATCACCATGTGGGAAGACGGCACGAGGGAGGCATCCCTTACCTCCGGGAGACCGGAGCCAAAAAAGGGTTCGACCTGCGGGTCGTCCCGAAAGCCCGTCTGAAGGATAAGGAGATCAGCAGCCAGCGGATACGCCGGGCGCTGAAAGCCGGCAGGATCGACAAAGCGAACGCGATGCTGGGGTACGTCTACAGGCTTTCCGGACACGTTGTATCCGGAGCGGGAAGAGGCCGCTCGCTGGGGTTCCCGACCCTGAACATCGAGCCGGACTCTCCGTCAGTGCTGATCCCCGCGCACGGCGTCTACTGCGTGAATGTGGAGGTGGAAGGGCAAAAACACCCTGCCGTCTGCAATATCGGCCTGAGGCCGACCTTTGCGGAAAAAGAGGTTTCCCTGGAAGTTCACGTCATCGGTGAACGACTGGACTCTCTTTACGGAAGACCGCTGGGAATATGTTTTGAGCGTTATCTGAGGGACGAACGGAAATTTGACAGTAAAGAGGCTCTGAAGGAGCAAATAAAAAAAGACATCAACCAATGCAAAAAATAGTGACGGAGGAAAGAAAAATGTCAACATTAACGAAAGACCAGATCAGTGAGATGGTAAAAAAGTACGGTAAGGATGAGAATGACACGGGGACTCCGGAGGTTCAGGTCGCCATTATGACCCAGCGGATCAAGGACCTGACGGAACACGTGAAAGTGCACAAGAAAGATCATCACAACCGACGCGGACTGTCCAAACTTGTCGGCCAGCGCCGCCGCCTGTTGCGGTATATTCAGAAAGAGGATTATAACCGCTATCTGAATATCATCAGGGAATTAGGTTTAAGGAAATAACATAGTAATTTAATTGACAGCAGGAATAAGTTGCTGTCGGAGGAGTCATTTTGATTAAGAAAGAAAGAACGATCGCAGACAAAACTATCAGCATGGAAACCGGGCGTATTGCCAAACAGGCTGATGGTTCCGTCCTGGCACGTGTCGGTGATACCATGGTACTCGCCACTGCCGTTGCCAGTAAGAAAGAGCGCGAAGGCGCTAGTTTTATACCGCTTACCGTGGAATTCCGTGAAAAATTCTATTCAAGCGGTAAGATCCCGGGCGGATTTTTACGCCGCGAGGGACGTTTGTCGGACAGAGAAATCCTGAGCTCCCGCCTCATCGACCGGCAGGTCCACGCCGCTGAAAAAATGGTATTACAGGAGACCCAGATCATTGCGAACGTATTATCCTATGATGGTGAAAATCAGCCGGATATGCTTGCCACTGTGGCGGCTTCCGCAGCGCTGAGCATCTCGGACATTCCCTTCGAGGGTCCCATTGCGTCCGTAAGGATCGCCTGCGTGGACGGAGAATATATCGTGAATCCCGTGACCGCGGAGATTGAAAAAAGCACACTGGAGATCATTGTCGCCGGTTCCAAAGATTCCATCGTAATGGTGGAGGGAGAGGCGAAGGAGGTCTCGGAAGATCAGTTCCTCGAAGCCGTAAAGGTCGCGCATAAAGCCATTATCGAATTCATTGAAATGCAGGAAAGCATTATTGATGAGATAAAGCCGGAAAAACGCGAAAAACCGGTTGAGACCCTTGATGAAAAATTTGTTGAAACGGTAAAGGCCAGGGCTCTGGAGCGTATGTCCCAAATCCTTTCCATCACCGGGAAACAGGAACGCGGCGAAGCGGAAGATACGCTGATCAGCGAGATCACTGAACCGCTCGAAGAAGAATATCCGGAATGCGAGGAAGACGTTAAGGAGATCGTGCGCGATGTCCATAAAGAGGAGATCCGCAAGAAGATCCTCAGTGAGAAAGTGCGCGTGGACGGCAGGAAGACCGATGAGATCAGGAAGATCACTTCAGAGGTCGGCGTGCTGCCGCGTACGCACGGATCCGCCCTGTTCACAAGGGGAGAAACGCAGGCGCTGGTTACCGCCACACTGGGATCTTCCCGGGATGCGCAGTATCTCGACAATATCGACGGCGATGCGGAAAAAGCATATATGCTGCAGTATAATTTCCCGCCCTTTTCCACCGGTGAAGCCCGTATGATACGCGGTGTCAGCCGCCGGGAAGTGGGGCACGGGAACCTGGCCGAACGTTCGATGAAGCCTGTGTTGCCGGATCCGGAAGTGTTTCCCTACACCCTGCGTGTGGTCAGCGATATTATGGAATCCAACGGTTCCTCGTCCATGGCCTCCGTCTGCGGGGCATGTCTCTCCATGATGGATGCCGGCATTCCGCTGTCAAAGATGGTCAGCGGCATCGCCATGGGACTGATCACGGACGGCAAGCAACATGCCGTGCTCTCCGATATTCTCGGAGAAGAGGACCATTACGGCGATATGGACTTCAAGGTCACCGGTACGGAAGACGGTATTACGGCGATACAGATGGACCTGAAGATCCACGGACTTTCCTTTGAGCTGATGAAGACCGCGCTTGAACAGGCAAAAGAAGGCCGTATCCATATTTTGAACAAGATGCGTGAAACGCTTGACAAACCGCGGAAAGAGCTCAGCGAATGGGCGCCGCGCATCACCACCATGAAGATCGATGTCGACAAGATCGGTACGGTGATCGGTCCCTCCGGGAAAATGATCAAGGAGATCATCGCCAAGACCGGTGTTGAGATCGATATCGAACAGGACGGTTCGGTCAATATTTTCACGATGGACGCCGCAAAGGCCAAAGAGGCGGAAAATATCATTAAGGAACTGACCGCTGAACCGGAAATCGGGAAGATCTATGATGCGACCATTACCCGCCTGATGAATTTCGGCGCATTTGCGGAATTCATGCCCGGAAAGGAAGGACTGATCCATATCGGCGAAATGGAGTGGACACGCACCAATGACGTGAAAGATGTTGTCAATGTCGGTGATGAAGTGAAAGTGAAACTGATCGAGATCGACAGTCAGGGCCGTATGAATCTGAGCATGAAACGTACGACAAGTCCGCCGGAAGGTTATGAAGAGCCTGAACCGAGACAACGCGGAGGCGGCGGTGACAGGCATTCCGGCCGTTCGAATTACCGAAGAAACGACAAACGCCGGAATTAATGCAATTACCCTACCGCAAGACCGTTCTTGAAAACGGAATAACCACACTGACCCAATCGGTCGGCAGTGTCCGATCGGTTGCGGTTGGTGTCTTTATTCAGGCGGGAACTTCGGATGAAAAGGAATCCAACAACGGGATCGCACATTTTCTCGAACACATGTCCTTTAAATCGACGAAGACCCGGACGGCCTACAATATCGTGGAGGATATCGAATCGCGCGGCGGTCATATCAATGCTTATACGAGCAGGGAAATGACCGCCTATTATGCGCGCATCCTTGATACGGAACTGGATACGGCCCTGGAAGTGCTCTGCGACATTGTCCGGCATTCCACCTATCCGGAGAAAGAGATCGAACGGGAGAAATCCGTGGTGATCGAAGAGATCCGGGATACGCTCGATACACCCCAGGATGTGGCAAACGACAGCTTTTCCCGGCAAATGTTCCCGGATCATCCCTACGGGTATCCGATCCTGGGAAGCCTGGAGAGCGTCCGTTCCTTCAACAGCGGAACGGTACGTGAATTCGTGCTGGACCATTACACCTCCCGGCGTATCTTCGTGATCGCCTCCGGTGCCCTGGAGCATGAACATGTGGTCAGGAAGGTCAGGGAAATGTTCGGTGACTACATTACCCCCGACAATGTCCGTAAGATCCCCCCGGTGCCCGGTGCCGTGCAGAAAGAGCAGGTGATCTCAAGGGACATTGCCCAATGCCATTACATCACCGGCTGCCGGTCCGTCGGATACAGTGACGAGCGGCGTACCGCCTATATGATCCTGAATGCCATATTGAGCGCAGGCATGACCTCCCGGCTCTTTCACAATATCCGCGAACGATACGGCTTTGCCTATACGATCTATTCCTTCATCGACGCCTTCAGGTCGACGGGATTGTTCGGCGTCTATACGGCGACGGACCTGAAACATGTCGGGAAACTGGATGAGCTCATCTGGAAAGAGCTGAACAAGCTGAAGAAAGAGCGCATTTCCGGCGAAGAGCTCAAAAAGGTGAAGGCGCAGACCAAAGGCGCCATGGTGATGGGAATCGAAAGCATGCACAACCGTCTGGAGCGTATGGCGCAGCAGCATCTTCGCTACGGAAAGATCATCAGTATTGACGAATCCCTGAAAAAAGTGGAAGCGGTGAGCGGAAAGGATATCCAGGACCTCGCCAATGAGATCTTTGAGGAGTCCGCCTTTCATTCGCTTTTGCTGAAACCCCTCAGGTAAGGACATGAACATTCCCGTACTGACATATCATAAGGTTTCCGGACAATGGGAGATATCCTTTACCATGATGTATCCCGGCCAGTTCGAAAAACAGATGCAGTATCTTGCAGGGAAGGGGTACAGGGGGAAAACCCTGAAGGAATATCTTCGTGAGAACGGGAACAGGGATTTCGTGATCACTTTCGATGATGCCTATGAATCCGTGTATCAGCATGCCTATCCCGTCATGAAGGAACTGGGTTTCCGCGGAAGTGTTTTCGTGCCGACGAAATATATCGGGAAAATGAATACCTGGGACCTGACACTGGGGAGCGATCCCGTGCGCCATATGGATGGGGAGCAGCTGAAAGAACTGCATCGGAACGGCTGGGAGATCGCTTCGCACGGGGAGCGTCACCGGGTAATGACCGGCATGCCGCATGCGGCGGTCAAAAAGGAGATGTCATATTCAAAGACACTGCTTGAATCGCTTATCAGTGATCCTATTGAAACCTTCTGTTTCCCTTTCGGCGCCTACAATAAACGTATTGTCAGCGCAGCACGGGATGCGGGCTATAAAAATCTCGTCGGATTTACCGGCCCTTCACGCTACGGTGTGATATCGCGCTCCGTCGTGTACCGCGTTGTCGATAATCCCCGCAGCGTTCTCCGGAAGATCCGCACGAAGGATCCCTGCCGCTTTATCGAGAATGCGAAGGAAGGGATCTTTCATTCCTTTTCACTGCTGACCAGGATCAAACAAAAAATCAGCTCCTGAAACCGGGAAAACCGGTTTAAAAATAGAACAAAAAATGCTTGATAATAAGCAACTTATACCTTTATCTTTAAGTAAATGATATTGAAAGGTGCAATATGAGGCATAAAGGCATAAAAAAACTGTATTATTCGATCAGCGAGGTCAGCGAGATGCTGGGCATTAAACAGTCCGTGATCCGCTACTGGGAGGGCGAATTCAAGACACTGAACCCGCAAAAGAACCGTGCAGGAAACCGCATCTACAAAAAGGATGATATTCCGGTACTCCGCCTCATCCATTATTATGTCCACGGGAAGCATCTTTCCATCCAGGAAACCCGGGAAATGATCGATCATCTTAAAAAAGAGGGATTGTATCAGAGAAAGGTCGATGAACTGACCGCGCTTGCGGAAACAGGGGAAAAGACCGGCCGCGGGACCGAAAGAACGGAAAAGGTGCAGGAAGAGGCAGAAAAGAAGGAGAGGGAAGAGGAGGAAAGCTCTGCGGAAACAGTGTCCGCTGAAGGAACGGAAGAAGGTTTTTCCAAAGAAGTAACTGAAGAAGAAGCCGAAAAAGCAAAAGGAGCGTCCGGAAAGCCCCGTGATGAGGACTTTCTGATCTTTCCGGCGGACGAAGAAATCGCTTCC
>JAGYLW010000074.1 GCA_018400915.1 Fidelibacterota bacterium | reverse complement strand
AAAGGGAATGCCCCGGTAGTCCATGTCCAGCCCCGCAATAATAACCCGTTTCCCGCAGTCGGCCAGGTCCTGTACTATGTCGATGAGTCGGTTGTCAAAGAACTGCGCTTCATCAATGCCGATCACCTGGGAAAAGACCGCATGCTGAAGGATCTCCTCGGCGTCCCGGATCACGATACTGTGGATCTCCTGTTTGCTGTGGCTTACGATCTTTTCCTTGTGGAATCGGTTGTCGATCTTCGGCTTGAACACCACCACCTTCTGTTTCGCGATCTGCGAGCGGCGGAGCCGCCGTATCAGTTCCTCGGTCTTCCCGCTGAACATGCTGCCGCAGATCACTTCGATTCGGCCGTTCTGGGGACGCCATCCTGTTTCCATAACACTACTTCCTTAATGCTTTATAAGTGATGAGATCTTTGTCCGCAAAAGATCGACCGCCACCTTGTTCTTTCCTCCCTCGGGGATGATAACGTCGGCGTAACGCTTCGAGGGCTCCACGAAGATCTCGTGCATGGGGCGCACGGTCTTCATATACTGGTTGATAACATTGTCGATCGCGCGGCCCCTTTCATAAATATCGCGCTTAATACGGCGGATAAAACGGATATCCGCAGGGGTGTCAACAAAGAGCTTGATATCCAGCAGATCGCGCAGCACCGGTTCGTAGAGGACCAGGATGCCTTCGACGATCACGACTTTCTGCGGCTTGACGGTCAGTGTCTCTTTTGCACGCGAATGGGTAACGTAATTGTACTGCGGAACCTTTACCGTCCTGCCCTCGGACATGGCCTTCAGGTCCCTGATCAGAAGGTCAAATTCCACCGAGTCGGGATGGTCAAAATTCCATTTCAGGCGTTCATCCTGCTGAAGATGCGAAAGGTCCTTGTAATACCAGTCCTGCTCGATGATCACGGCTCCGTTCAGATGCAGGTCCTTGACCAGCGCCTTTGCCACCGAGGTCTTGCCGGACCCCGTACCTCCCGCGATACCGATAATAATGTTCTTGCCCAACATCCGTTAATCCAGGTCCTTGTCGCCGAACGCTTCCGGCAAAAGCGCTGCGGTGCTTGTGATCTCGCGTATATTCCCGTTTTCGTCCCCAAGGATGATATCAATATTCCCGCAGACATCATGAATGACCTGACGGCAGGCGCCGCACGGCGTCACGGCTCCCCTGCTTGAGATCGCCAGGGCGAGAAATTTGCGTTTGCCATTTGCCAGGGCCGAGGCGATCGCGTTGCGTTCCGCACATACGGACAAACCGTAGCTGCTGCTCTCCACATTCACGCCGCCGCTGATCCCGCCGTCATCCGACAGGAGGGAAGCCCCCACGCGGAACGACGAATAGGGTGCGTATGCCTTTTTGCGTATCTCACTGGCCGCCGATGCCAGTTTCTGCCGTTCATTTTTGTTGATCATGATTCACCTGCCGGATCTTTTTCACGTAAATACTCCCGAACGGATTCGTAATACATGCTTTCCTGATAAGATAGCAAATATTTTTCATATATTTCAACGGCCTTTTTCAATTTATGGGTTTTTTCCAGAAACTCCGCATAGCGGAGCATGAAGAAATCGCCCGCTTCCGAATCGAGCAGCGTCTCGTAATATGCCTTCCAGAATGCTTCCTCGCGTGTTTCCTCATCCAGAAGACGCAGACAGTCAAGATAGCGCATGCCGTACAGGGCTTTTGCGGGAGATCTTTTCCGCAGCAGGGAATGGAAACGTTCCGCGGCTCCGGAAATATGATTTTTCGCCAGCATGCGTTCAGCCTGCAGCCAATCATCCCGGTTCAGGCTGTCTTTCAGTCCTTCGGAAACAAAACCCGCAAAGCCCAGCACGTCATTGTAGAGCGCATCCCCTTCCGGGAGCAGGGCCGTCACTTCTCCGATGCGCGCTTTCAGGGAATCCGTTTCATCCGCCATGAACGAAACATACAGCGCCTGCGGCAGAAGGCGGTCTTCTTCATGGACCATCAGCCGGTATTCACTGCCGGCATTCCGTATAAAATCCAGAGCTTTGCAGTATTCGCCTTTGGCAATAAGAAGGTCTGAGATCCTTGAAAGGACAGGTATGCGCAGTTGGCCGGGTGCCTGCGGCGCCAGGGATCGGTATGCCTTCAGGGCGCCGTCGAAATCATGATAGACAAGATAGAGGATCTCCGCACGGCGAAAGGCGGCAACTTGCGAGACGGGGCGCGGACCGGCGGACAGGGAGTCGTACACCGCGAGCGCCGTTTCGATCTCTGCGATATATCCCGAGTCATAGGACCGGAAACGGATCTCCGTCAGCTCCGATATATACGGCATGGAAATAAAGGTATCCGTCTTTTCATGCATGTAGAAGATCTGTTCGCGCGACTGCGCCGACAAAAGTTTCATTCCGGCTTTTTCAAGCGGATCCGGGGCATGCTTTTCCCGCCATTCCGCGGCGGCGAGCGCCATTCCATATTCCTGCCTGTTGAACATGCGCCGTGCAAATTCGCCCATCGCTTCCCTCAGTTCCGGCACGCCTTCTCCCGTTTTCAGGATCGCATAAGCCTTGTCATATGCTTCCGTGTGGGTATACATTTCCGAAAGGAATATCTTCACGTCCGGATCTTCGTTGTCGCTGATCTTTCCGCCGATAAGGTCGTACAGCGGAGCGTCCGGCGGCTGCCGGAACAGGGCCTGGCGCACGTAACGGAGATCTTCCGGCTGCGTTTCAACAATATGCAGGACCTCACCGGCCGCATGCTCCCAGTCCCGGTACTGCACGCAGGTATCGAAGAGATACCTTACAAGCAGGTTTTCAATGCCGGTAATGCTCCGGAGTTTCTGCACCACGGAATATAACTGTGCGCCCAGTCCGTATTCGAGCACATCCCGGTAAACGTAAGCGGCATAATTCCTGCTTGTTCTTTCGTGCTTTCCGGCAAAGACGGAGCGCCAGGCATCCTCTGCTTTTTTGTCCCGCCCTTCGGCAAAGTAGAGCAGGCCCAGTTCGAGCCGGAAGTGATCGTCCGAAGGCCGGCTTCCGGTCCTGGCTTCCAGCAGCGGAATAATATCACGGAATTTGCGTTGCCGTACAAGGATCTTTTTATAGCGGGAGAAATAATTAAAATTGTTGGGACTGGAAAGGTACAGTTCCCGGTACAGGGGTTCCGCCTTCTGATATTCCCCGTTCTTTTCATGTTCGTAGGCTTTCAGATATTTTTCCCTTTCCGTCAGCGGTTCTGCGGACCACAGCACGGCGGAAACCATCAGAAGGAAGGCACAACCAAGCCTGAGAGATAATCTCATTCTCCTGTCCTCCTCATGTTGAGCTCACGTTCTTTTCCCAGCAGGGATTCAAGGTATGTTTCCATGTCCCGCTTATTCTGCGGAGACAGGGCGCTTTCCCGGACGGCGCGGCGAAGTGCGTTGATCAGGGATTCGCGCTCCCCGAAGTCAGCGGGCAGCCCCGGCGGAGACTCGCGTTCGATCTGCTTTGCGGTTTCCGACTGACGTTCTTTTTTATGATCCCGCGTTGTCGCCGAGCGGCTGGCATCCAGCAAGCGCTGTACGATCTTTTCCTGCCGCATAACGGTCTCGCGGCGCACCTGATGCTTGCGCATTTCATTGATCACATTTTCCATGTCCTTTGCGATCCTGTCAAGATCGCCCGTGACGCGTTTCTCTCCGCCGCGCTCCGATATCCCCTGCCGGATCTCTTTGAGGGAGCGCCGCAGGGCCTGCTGCCTGGCCGCCAGCTCCGCCAGACGGTCCATCATGCTGTCACCGCCGGCACCCGGCTGCGGCATGGACCGGTTGAGTTGCTGCTGCTGCCCCGCCATCTGCTGCAGCTGCTGCAGATAGGATTCCATTCCGGAACCGCCGCCCTGTTCCTGCTGCGCATCTTCCATACGTTCCATCAGCATGCGCGCAAGCCGGTTCATTGCCGAAAATGCTTTGTTGATCTCGTTTTTCCCGCGGGGAATATCCGCCTCCTCCACATGCTGTATGCCGCTTTTCAGGTTGCCGATCACCCGGCCCAGTTCCCTTCCCAGGGCCTTATCCACAAAAAAGGTCTTCATCGAAAGCGCCATCAGGTGAGCATTGATGTCGAGCGCGGATTCCAGGATCTTCCCCTGCCGGCTGGTAAATTCGTGCAGAAGCGGGGAGTTCCGGTCAATATCCTCTGAAAAGCGGTTCAGCGCTTCCTGCCGTACGGACATATAGAGCGCCTTCTGGAACGCCGAGCGGAAGGATGCGCTGACGGCTTCCCGGCGCCCCTGCATCATGGAAGAAGCCATGTCCGAAAAGGACTGCGAGAGGTCCCGGAGTTCATCTCCGGCCTCTCTGCTTTTCTGCATCCCCCGGGAGCGCTGTTGCTCCCGGTACGCTTCCGCGGCCCTGCGCATGTCCGAGGAGACGGCCGCACTGTCCGCCCTGCGCAAAAATTCGTCGAATTGTTCCTTATCCTCCGCATCGAACAGGGCGGAGGATTCCTCGCCGAGCTTTTCCCAGTCTTCCGCTTCCCTGCCGATCTTCTCCTGCTGTTCGGACAGGTCTTCCGCACTTTGCTCCCGTGTACTTTCCAGTAGCTGTTCCTGCTGCCGGAGGTTCTCTTTCATGCGTTCTGCCAGTTCCTCCAGACGCTGTTCCTGCTGAACCCGTTTGAAAACCTGCAGCATGCGGTCAAGGCTTTTTTCAAAGGCTTTCGCCTTTTCCGAAAAATCTTCCATCAGCTCCTCCATGCCCGAACGGTCATCATTCTCAAACTTCTTCCGCATTTCCTGCATCAGTTCGAACAATTCATCGTCGATCAGTTCGTTCATCAGTTCCTGCAGCTGTCCGAAATCTTCCATGACCTTCTCGCTGAAGAGTGCATTTTCTTCCATAAAACGCTTCTGCGCCTCCATCGACTCCCGGATATCCTTCAATTTTTCCCGGCTTTTTTCCAGGCGGTCGGCACTTTCTTCCAGTGCGGTCTTCTTTTCCCAGTCAAGCTCCCCTTCCTGCAGCAGCTCCCGCCGGATCGTTTCGATCTCCTCCGCAAGCTCCGCACTTTCGGCGGATTCCTCCTCAAGGGCTTCCATACTGCTCCGCTGCTTGCGGTCCTGCTTTTCATACAGGTCCCCCAGCGTCGGGAAACGGGCGTAATAATCCCGTGAACTGACGGTCTTGGGACCGCTGACCGTATCGTTGTCGGCAAGTTCGAAGCGATAGACGATCTCCGACCCCGGCGAGATGAACTCCTTTATCTCCCAGGTATCCACCACGGTCCGGGTCCCCGGATCTTTCCCGACGGGGATCCCGCAGGTGTTCTCCGCCGTGTCCGCCTCCCGGCCGTAGGCGGAACGTACGGAATACCTGACATTCAGGGAGGAAAACCCATAGTCATCCCGGATACGGACCATCAGCGGCAGGTCCGGCGCTTCCGTCAGGATCATTGCTTCGCCCTGTTCCGGACGGATCACGTCGATCCCGGGGTAGGCGTCCTCTTCGAGCTCAACCCTGTAGCGCAGGGGTTCACGGATACGGATTCCCGCGGCGTTGCGGAGGAACAGCCCGAGCGTTCCGCTTTGCTCCGGGATGAAGGTACTTTTGCAGGTGTCCTCCCTGCACAGCACGTCCAGCGTATCTCCGGAAAAGATAAAAAAAGACGGTCCCGCCGTTTCGGAGAGTTCCGCCCGGATATCTATCCGTGAGCCCCTGATACAGCGGATCCTGTCGATATTTCCCTGGTAGCGGACTTCCGGTATCTGCGTATAGGCGGGAGCGCTCACGCGGATATCCAGTGTTTTTACCTTCGGGCGCCGGAGCACCGTCACCCTGACGGTATCCCGGTCGGGGTACTTCCGCGGATAAAAGACATGCGGGCGCCGGAGGGCGGCAACGTAGACCGCGGACCTGCGGACAGGATAAAGATCATAGGAACAGAGTGAATCCCGCTCACGGGTAAACTCCAGCCGCTGCGCTTTCCCGTTCTCCAGGCGGTACAGTTCAACGGGAAAGGCAGGAGGTGCGTGCCGCCGGACCGATATCCGGAGGGAATCGTAGGCATACAGGGTGCTGTCCTCCGGCGTAACGCTAAGGTACTGCGTTAACGGCGGTTCATAGGAAGCATGGATGTGCAGGAGCCTTGCGGCGGGATCACGGAGCAAAACCCCGGAGATCAGAAGCAGCAGCAAAAGCCCCAGGGATATTTTCAGCTTTTTCCCGGCCGGTTCCGGCCTGCAGGCGTCATTAAATTTTTCCGGCGGATGCGCTTCAATGAAGCGGCTGACCGCATAATCACGCAATGCATCGTCTTCCTGCGATAGCTGGTAATGGTTCAGCAGCCTGTCGCGGACCTCAGGATACTGCCTGCCGATATGCAGCAGCAGCCTGGCATTTGCTTTTTCCGGATGCCGGGAATACCCCTGAAACACGAGAAGGAGCGCCCGTACCAGAAAGCCGGCATTCAGGACCAGGATCCATGCCAGTGCCTCTTTGACGCCGGGAGAAAGGTACCAGACGGATTCGAGGAGCAGGCAGACCAGAACATACGCCGCATTGACAATAAGGAAAAGCAGCCCCGTATGCCGCAAACGGTCAAGCGCCCTGCGCCTGCGGAATGTGCGGAGGATATGCTGAAAATAGGTGTTATGTTTTTCGCTCACAAAGGCACTTTCCCGTTACTGTCTCAGGTGATACATAAAGATATTCGTTCCCATCCGCAGGGCGGCCTCACGGATTTCCTGCGGGTCGTGGTGCACCTCTTCACTCTCCCATCCGTCCCCCAGATCGGTCTCGTAGGTATAGAACACCACCAGGCGCCCTTCGTGGAACAAGCCCAGGCCCTGCGGCGCTTTATTGTCGTGTTCATGGACCTTCGGCAGTCCGTCCGGGAATTCGAAGACCTGATGATAGACGGGATGATCAAAAGGCAGCTCCACCCATTCCTTGTCCGGAAAGATCTTCTTCATCTCCCGCCGGAAGGAAGGATCCATCCCATAGTTGTCGTCCGCATGCAAGAACCCGCCGTGCTCCAGATAATGCCGGAGGCGCCGGACCTCTTCCCCGTTGAAAAGCACATTGCCGTGACCGTTCATGTACAGGTAGCTGTAGCTGAAAAGCTGTGGCGATCCGGGCTCCACCACCGCCTGGCGCTCCGCCATGTCCAGGTCCGTGTGCCTCTCAATATAGGCCATCAGGTTTTCCAGGGACCCAGGATTGCTGTACCAGTCCCCGCCGCCGCCGTACTTCAGCCTGGCAATGGTCATGGGCGGCAGCGGCTCCGCCGCGGAAAATGAGAACAGGATCCCAAGAAAAACAAGGGCAAGAACGGAGAATGTGCGTTGCTTTTTTATCATGGCGAAATATAATGAATTTTGACCGACAAGCGAATTGAAAAAGACGCAAGCTTTATAAGTGTTGAGAACCGGGATATAAGAATAAGATTAAGCAGGCCGGATCGCCGGGACCTCGCGCCGCCCGGCGGATATTTTTCAACTTTTCAGCTTTTTACACCCGGAAATCCACCGAAAAACCTCAAAACAACACACCGGCTTCTTCGCTTCTTTGCTTCTTTGCTTATTTGCTTATTTGCTTATTTGCTTCTTTGCTTATTTGCTTCTTTGCTTATTCGCTTCTTGGCTTATTCGCTTCTTCGCTTCTTCGCTTACCGAAACATC
>JAGYLW010000073.1 GCA_018400915.1 Fidelibacterota bacterium | reverse complement strand
GCACGATAAGGGCGACCGGATATTTCCTGCGGTCGCCGATCACCACGGCCTGTTCGATGAACGTTGATTCCAGCATTTTGTTCTCAATGGGCGCCGGAGCGATATTTTTTCCGGCGGCGGTCACAATGATATTCTTTTTCCGGTCCGTGATCTTCAGGTAGCCGTCCTCATCGACGACCCCGATATCCCCGGTATGGAACCAGCCGTCCTCGTCCATGACCTCCCGGGTTTCCACCGGATTCTTGTAGTAGCCCTGCATGACGCAGAAACCGCGGATCAGGACCTCGCCGTCGGGAGCGATCTTGCATTCCACGTCCGGTATCGGAATTCCGACCTTCCCGAACTTGATCTTTCCCGGCGGGTTCACGTGCGTGACCGGAGAGGTTTCCGTCAGCCCGAAGCCCTCAAGGATATTGATACCGGCCGCGGAAAAGAAATAGCCGATGTGCTCTGCAAGCGGCGCCCCTCCGGAGACGGCGTAAATAAACTCGCCGCCGAGGGCTTTGTTGATCTTGTTGAAGACCAGCGATTTCGCCAGCGGATAATTGACGGCGTAGATGCCGCGGGGGCGTTTGTCCCGGACCAGGAATTTTTTAGCCGTGCTCTCGCCGACCTCCTTGGCCCAGCGGAAGATCTTTTTCTTGAGGGGAGAGGCGGTGCTGATCTGGTTGTGGATCTTGGCGTATACTTTTTCAAAGATACGCGGTACGGAAAACATGTAATGCGGCTTTACCTCTTTGAGGTTGTCCGCGATCTTGTCCAGACTTTCTGCAAAATACACTCCGCTTCCGCAGTAGTAGGAACCGTGGGAAACAATACGTTCAAAGGAATGGCTCAGCGGCAGGAAGGAAAGGAATCGCGTGTTGGACGGGATCTTGATCACCGTCATGGCCGACTGGGCGTTCGAACAGACATTGAAGTGGGAAAGCATGACGCCCTTGGGCTTTCCGGTGGTCCCGGAAGTATAGATCAGTGTCCAGAGATCGTCTTTCCCGATGGCCTTCCCGAGATCATCCAGGCTTGATGTCCCTTTCTGTTTTTCCGCTTCCCCTTTTTTCAGCAGATCGGTGTAGGAAGTGATCCACGTCTCGTCGTCCAGGCCTTCCTCCAGGCTGATGCAATGCTTCAGTTCCGGCAGGTCCTTTTTGATATTAAGGATCTTATCCAGCTGCTCTTTGTCCGAGACAAAGACGCCGGCAGCCCCGGAATTTTCCAGGATATACTGTACCTGGTTTTCCGGCAGGGTGGGATAGACCGCAACACTAACCACACCGAGATGCGCACAGGCAATGTCGGTCATGGTCCATTCTTTGCAGTTCTCGGAAAGGATCGCAAAACGGTCGCCGTGCTTATACCCCATTGCATGAAGCCCCAGTGCGATCTTTTCGATGATGTCCCGAACCTCGCGGAAGCTCAGGGTTACCCAGGTTCCGCCCTTCTTTTCTCCGTAGCGGACCAGGTCCCCGTACTTTTCGCAGGAATAGGCGAACATCTCCGGGATGGTTTCCAAATAGTTCAGACTCGGTTTCATATTTCCTCCTGTGTGTTGAAATATGTCAGTTTTCATACAGCGCTTCGATCTGTTCGCTGTATCTGTCGATGACCTCATTGCGCTTGATCTTCATGCTGGCGGTCAGTTCTCCGCTTTCGATCGTGAAGGGCTCGGGCGCAATGAAAAAGTATTTGATCTGTTCAAAGCCGGCCAGTTCCAGCTGGTGCGCGCTGAGTTCGTTCCGGATCATTTTTTCCACTTCCGGGGAGTTTGCGACATCTTCATAGGTGCTGAATTCCAGCGGCGGGTCCTGCTGTTTTCCCCATTTGATGAACATTTCCAGCGAGGGAACGAGGATGGCGACCAGGTATTTCCTTCGGTCGCCCACCACGATGGCCTGATCGATGTATTTCGAGGCCGTGAGTTCACGTTCAACGCCGGCGGGCGCGATGTTCTTTCCTCCGGCGGTGACGATAATATTCTTCTTCCGGTCCGTGATCTTCAGGTAGCCGTCCTCATCCACAAAGCCGATATCGCCGGTATGGAACCAGCCGTCCTTGTCGATCGCTTCGGCGGTACCCCCGGGATCCTTATAGTATCCCTGCATGCGGTTGGGGCCCCGGAGGAGGATCTCGCCGTCCTGCGCGATCCGGGTCTCCACATCGGGAAGGGGCACACCGACCGTTCCGAACTTCAGATGCTCGTTCACGTTCGCATGCGTGATCGGACTCATTTCCGTCAGGCCGTAGCCTTCCTGGATGCGTACTCCCGCAGCGGCAAAGAATTCCCCGATTTCTTTGGCCAGCGGCGCTCCGCCGCTGACGCAGCGGATAAAATCACCGCCGAATACTTCCGCGATCTTGTTAAAGACCAGCCGTTTTGCCAGGGCGTATTTTAATCCCAGGGGACCGATCGGAAGCTTGTTGTATACAAGGTATTTCTCCACCGCCCTGTGCCCGATGTTCTGCGCCCAGTTGAAGATCTTCTGTTTGGCCACGGGACCGTCCAGCACCTGTTCGACCACGGCGGCATAGATCTTTTCAAGAAGGCGGGGTACAACGGTCATGTACTGCGGCTTGACCTCTTTCATGTTTTCCGCCACTTTGGCGATGCTTTCCGCGTAATAGATCTCCCCGCCGATCCAGAAGCTGAACAAAGAGGTGATCCGTTCCAGGCTGTGGCTCAGGGGAAGGAAGGAAAGCCAGCGTTTGTTCTTCTTGAAATTCGCATGTGCCTGTGTCTGCTGAATATTGGCCGAGATATTGAAATGGGAGAGCATGACGCCCTTGGGAATGCCGGAGGTGCCGGACGTATAGATAATGCTCCAGAGATCATCCGGCCGGATCTTTTCCGCGATCTCCTGCATGGAGACCTTCGAACGGCCCATTTCCTTGTCACCGGTTTTCAGCAGTTCGGAAAAGGGAAGGATCCACTTGTCGTCAAAGCCGGTATCTTCCATCAGTATTATGTACTGCAGGGCGGGAAGATCGTGTTTCAGCGGAACCAGCTTTTGCGCCAGTTCCTTTGTGCTTACGAAGACCACCTTGCATTCCGCGTGATCAAGGATATAACTGATCTGCCGCTGCATTGAGGTATGATAAACCGGCACGGAAACCATGTTGAAATGCGCGCAGGTCCAGTCGGCCATCGACCATTCCGGACGGTTTTCCGAAAGAATGCCGACCTTGTCTTTTTCCCTGACACCCAGGGCCCGCAGACCAAAACCGAGGCGCTGAATGATATCGTACACCTCCTGATAGGTGTAACTCTTCCATTCGCCGTCGATCTTATAGTTATAGAGTTTTCTTTCGGGGCCGCGTATCAGGGCGTCCGAAAAAATCCCGGGCATGGTTTTAATGTAATCTAAAGTATAGCTCACAACGTCTCCTGTGTGTTGAGATGAACTAATTCTTATAGAGTTCTTCTATTTCTTCATTGTATTTGTCAATGATCTCATTGCGTTTCACCTTCAGGCTGGCCGTCAGTTCCCCGGTCTCGATCGCGAAGGGCTGCGGCGCAATGAAGAAATATTTGATCTGTTCATACCGGGCAAGTCCCTGCTGATGCTCGTCGAGTTCGTGACGGATCAGCTTTTCCACTTCCCGGGACTTGACAACATCCTCGTAGTTACTGAATTCCAGCGGCGGATCCTGCAATTTACCCCATTTTGCAAACATCTCCAGTGAGGGAACCAGGATAGCGATCAGGTATTTCCTGCGGTCGCCGATGACCACCGCCTGATCGATGTATTTCGAGGAAGTGATCTCCCGTTCGACGGCCGCGGGGGCAATGTTCTTTCCGCCTGCGGTCACAATGATATTCTTTTTCCGGTCCGTGATCTTCAGATAGCCTTCTTCATCCATAAAGCCGATATCCCCGGTATGGAACCAGCCGTCCTTGTCAATGGCCTCTTTAGTCTCATCGGGGCTCTTGTAATAGCCTTCCATGCGGTTGGGGCCGTTGAGGAGGATCTCGCCGTCTTCCAGGATCCTGGTCTGAACATCGGGAAGCGCTTTCCCCACGGTGCCGAATTTGATATTGTCATTGTCGTTCACATGCGTGACAGGGCTCATTTCCGTAAGTCCGTATCCCTCAATGATGCGGATGCCGGCAGCCAGAAAGAACTTGCCGAGCTCATCGGAAAGCGGCGCTCCTCCGCTGACGCACTGAATGAATTCTCCTCCGAAGATGCCGGATATTTTATTGAACACCAGGTTTCTGGCCATTGAATATTTTGCACCGAGGATTCCCCGCGGCTGTTTATTGAACACCAGGTATTTTTCAACGGCCTCGTTCCCGATACCCTGCGCCCAATTGAAGATCTTCTGTTTGGCGGGGGAACCGGAAGCGATCTGGTCGAGAACGGCAGCATAGACCTTTTCCAGCAAACGCGGGACCGTCGTCATATACTGCGGTTTCACCTCTTTGAGATTGTCCGCGACCTTGGTGATACTTTCGGCATAGTAGATCTCGGCGCCGACCCAGAAACTGAAGAGCGAAGTAACGCGTTCAAAACTGTGGCTGAGCGGAAGGAAGGAAAGCCAGCGTTTGTTTTCCAGAAAGCCGAGAGCCGCCTGGGACTGCTGGACATTGGCGGCAATATTGAATTGAGAGATCATCACGCCCTTGGGAAGCCCGGAGGTTCCGGAGGTATAGATAATGCTCCAGAGATCGTCCGGTTTGATCTTTTCGGTGATGTCCGAAATGGACTTTTCCGAACGCTTTTTTTCGGCCACGCCCTTTTTCAGCAGTGTGTCCCAGGAAAGGATCCAGTCCTCGTCGAAGCCCGCTTCATCGATCACGACCATATGTTTCAGGGTGTTCAGTTTGGCTTTCAGGGAGATGATCGTTTTTGCCAGTTCCTTTGAACTGGCGATGATCACGTTGCATTCCGCGTGATTGACGATATAGTTGATCTGCCGCGGGATCGAGGTCTGGTAAATGGGGACCGACACAAATCCGAAATGCGCGCAGGCCCAGTCCGTCATCGACCATTCGGGCCGGTTTTCCGAAAAGATGGCGATCTTGTCGCCTTTTTTCAGGCCGAGGGCATGAAAGCCGAAACCGACATTCTGAATGTTCTCATAGACATCCTGATACGTGAAGCTTTTCCATTCCCCTTCCCGCTTGTGATTATACGCGTTACGGTCTTTTCCGCCCAAAAGGGCGTCCGCAAAAACCTCAGGCATAGTGCTGAGATAATTCAGGCTATAATTCATAGAGTTCCTCCTGTACTTGTGATTATTAAAATACAATAAGCAAAATCAAATGCAAAGTAAAAAAAACCGGCCGGCGCCGTACCGTTCCGCCGCCCTTGATGCAATTATTCTCTCTCATTTGTAAAGATCTGCCATAAAGCAAAAGATCCGCCGGTTGACGGATCGTGGGCAGCGGGGCCAACGGGGGGCGAAACGAACTCTTATTGTATTTAGGGTTAAGTTGGATAAGGTCTGAAATCGGAATCAATTATTAATAGATTCTGCCTCTTACGATCATAAACTTCAAGATCTTCTCTTTGCCGATGTCCGGCATATCGATATGGGCAATGTACATGCCGCTGCCGACACGGGTATTCTGATGATTTCCCAGGTACCACGATTCGAATTGTGAGTTTGCATTATCATGTTCAATGGTTTTGACATGAATACCAGCCAAATTGAATATTCTGATAGTCGCTTTAGCTGGCAAGTGAGTAAATGTCACTTTTTCCTCAAAATCATCAACCAAAATCCGGTCATATCCATAATATGGATTCGGATAGACGTTGATCCTGTCAATGGCCGCATGCAATAATGAATCGCTTTGGATCGGCTCATATCCAACTGTCGAAAATTCAAATGAGTCATCTATATTGAGAGGTTTAGTTGATTTAAAACGAATAACCGTTCCATTTGCAGGCATGTCTGTATTTCCAAACATGGTTATCCTGCAATTTGTCAACTGCGGATAGTAAAAGGGATTTCCCTCAGAAGCATAACCTGTGCGCGAAGGCAAGGCATTCAGATCATTTGCATCAAGATAAGCCTGCTCATCACTTTCCAGATATCCAAGAGTGGAATTATCATAAGAGAATATCTCTTCATAGCTTATAAAGGCGTAATAATCGTTTTCAACGCCTATATCCCATGTTCCCTCAGTGGAATCGACCTGATCGTCGCGAACAGCGATAAATTGACGACGGACCTGTCCGTCACTGTTGTATTTATAGATGGCAAACGGCACTTTTTCATTTAAAACCGTTTCATCTTTATAACTCCAGGCTATTGAAGAATCGCCGAACACGATCTCAATTTCGGTGTCTCTCCAATTTCTGAATTCGGCAAAAACAGTATCATTGAATTCACCGTAAATATTATCTGCAGGCGCCAGGATCGTAAAATAGGGTGCGCCCGCAGCGATGTGCCAGCTTTCGGATCCGTCGCCATGATAGTTCAATGAAAAATAAAGCTGATCATCAACAATTGTACCGTCGGGAGCATCAAGCTGAACAACACTGTCCACACCCGAAAGCGGTGAATAGACCATGATCTCTAAACCATCAACAATGGGTGACGCTGCTTTTGTATGAATATCCGACACCAATGGATTGTTATCGGACAGTATGATTCCGTCTCCATTCAGTACAGAAAACACTATTTCAGATGTATCCCGTCCATAATCCAGCTCGATCCTGTAATCATCCCCCAGTACGGCATAAGGATCGATGACTGTAATGCCCGCAAAGCCTTCGCCATGTCCGGACACATGTTGAACCGGGATATCATCTTGTCCCGTATGAGACTGAAGTTTATGTCCCGGTAATTCCTCCTGCAACCTAACAGGATAGATCACCAGAGGGGATTCATACATTTTCATGCCCATTCTATTTTCATTCAAATTCTGATTGTATGATGTAACGCCGTAATAATAAGTACTGCCTTCATAAAGCGGACGATCATTAATATGGTCATGTTCAATGATGGCATAACGCTGTATGCCGCGATCGTTGCCGTAAGCGACCGGGATCTCGGCTTCGGCGTATCCGTACTCTTCCAGGCGGCGAGTATCATTGATGATCTTAATCCCGTTGATCTTGTCATATGTTGCTATGACTGTTCCATCAAGTATACCTGAGCTCGAATCGGGAAATTGATAAACGATATACCCCTCAAATTCATAATCCGCTACCGAGTAATTTTCGGTCTCGGCAACACGGTCATGGTTTGAGCCCCATTCAAGAACGACTGACCTTTCAAAACTTCGGCAATTAACCTCAGGCGGCTCCGGCGCTCTACTGGCATTTTCAAACTTTCCGTCATATAAAAGCTTTGTCAATTCGGCATTTGCTTTTAATTCTGTAATGGATGATATATGATCTTCTCCCATTCCTCCAACCAGGGCAACCATGACTTCCTGACAATCACCGGGAGCCAGATCAAAGGGGCCTGAGGACACACACATCCTGCGGTCACCGGCTTTAAAATAATTGCCTTCTCCGTCAATTTCCGTTTCACCGGAGATAGCGGGGTCACCATGTAAGGGATAGTTTGTTTCTGCGGCACCCGGAGTATTCCCTAAGGTCCAAGGCGATGGATCGTCAATATTAGCAGTAGGTTTATAACCCCTCATCAAGTTATAATATTGCAAGGTGCCGATATAATCACCCAATTCGGGATCTGAAAGAGCCGATCCTGCGGCAAACCATCCGAATGATGTCATGGGGAGATTTTTATGGTCCGGAACATCCTTAAATTCATAAACAGCCGTATCGCCCGGCGACTCGATCATGGGTCCCTGAAGCAGCACATAGC
>JAGYLW010000072.1 GCA_018400915.1 Fidelibacterota bacterium | reverse complement strand
CAACGGCAACAGCAAGGAATTTGCCGGAAATGCCGGCATCGGGCTTATTTCATCCCGGTTGACGCTTGAGGGGCCGATCATCAGGGATAAAATGTCCTTTATCCTTTCCGGGCGCCGCAGTTACGCCGATATTATCCTGAAATCCCTGCCCCTGGACCTGGTCCCGGACAACACGCAGCTATATTTTTACGATCTGAACGCGAAGGTCAATTACAGGGTCAATGACAACAACCGTTTCTTCCTCTCGGGATATTTCGGAAGCGACGTCTTCGGTTTCAAGGATATTCTGGGGACAAGCTGGGGGAACCGTACCGGCACCTTCCGCTGGAACCATCTTTTCAGCGACCGGCTTTTTTCGAATTTGTCCCTGATCTACAGCAACTACGAATACGGGTTCCGCCTGGGCGAAGACGCCTACATGCGTTCGGGGATCGTGAACTATTCCCTGAAAGAAGACCTGAGCTATTTTCCGAACCCGGACAATACGGTACGCATCGGATTGCAGGCGGACCGGTACCGCTTTAATCCCGGCGAGCTGGTGACCGGGGCGGACTCCTCGGATTTCCGTATCATTCTGGAAGAGCGGTACGCTGCGGAGCTCGCCGCCTATATCAGCAACGAGCAGCGGATCACCCCTTTGCTGAGCGCGGAATACGGACTGCGGCTTTCCGCCTTTGCCCAGACCGGCCCCGGAAAGATCTATGATTACGACGAGGACAACCGGATCGTCGATTCGACAAGCTATGCCGGGGGAAAGGTCATTGAAAGCTACATCAGTCCGGAACCCCGCCTGTCGCTGAATTACCGGCTGACCGAAAGGATCTCCGTGAAGGCCTCCTACAACCGGATGGTCCAGAACCTGCATATCCTTTCCAACAGCACCTCCGGGCAGGTCACGGACGTCTGGCTTCCCAGCACGAAGTATATCAGCCCCCTGATCGTGAATCAGGTCGCCCTGGGCTATTTCCAGAATTTCGACGACAACAATATTGAGGCTTCCTTCGAGGCCTATTACAAGGATATCGGCAATGTGGCGGATTTCGAGGACGGCACCAATATCATGCTGAATGAAAAGATCGAGGCGCAGGTCCTTACCGGCACCGGGCGTTCCTACGGCATGGAGTTCTATGTGAAGAAAAAATTCGGCGATCTCAGCGGGTGGATCTCCTATACGCTGTCCCGCACCGAGCATAAGATTGAGGGCATCAATGCGGGAGAGCCCTACCCGGCGAAGTACGACCGCAGCCATGATCTTTCCGTAGTGGTGAACTACCGTTTCAGCGAGCGCCTTTCGCTTTCCGCCACCTGGGTCTACTATACGGGGAATGCGGTGACTTTCCCCAGCGGACAGTACCTGATCGACGAACAGGTGGTCCCCTATTATACGGAAAGGAACGGCTACCGCATGCCGGATTATCACCGGCTTGACCTGAACCTGCACCTTGACAACCGGAAGGGCGGCCGTTTTGCCTCTTCCTGGGATTTTTCCCTGTATAACGCCTACAACCGCTACAACGCCTATTCGATCTATTTCCGGGAAAGCGAAACGGATCCCGCCGCCCGGGAGGCGGTACAGGTGACCCTTTTCGGGATCGTGCCGTCCATTACCTATAACATCAGTTTTTAAGGCTTTTGCATGAAAAAAATGTTCTGTTTATCCCTTTGTATCATCGTCTGCTTTACCGCCTGTGAACGGGTGGTGGACATCGACCTCAATGAGGCTTCTCCCGCCATGGTCGTCGAAGGCCGGGTGATCAAGGATTCCCTTGCCCTGGTGGAGCTCCATAAGACCGGCAGTTATTTCCGGCCGGACACCCAGCAGTGTGTGTGCAATGCGATCGTGGTGATTGAGGAGGACGGCTCCGGCCCGGATACGCTCGAACAGATCGCTCCCGGGAAATACCGAAGTGCGGCAATGCGCGGACGGGAAGGTTCAGATTATCATTTGAAGGTCTTTTATGATGATCAGGTGTTCGAATCCTATTCCCACCTTTCGTCCGAACCCCGGATCTATTCCCTGACCCCGCGCGCTTTTTCCTCTTTCGGGGATTTCGGGGATTCGTCGGACTTTAATCCCGGCGGCGGGGGAGAGACGTTCCTCGACAGTCTGCCTTTTTTCCTGTTCACCAACATTTATGAAGATCCGGACACCACGAATTACTACCTGTTCCGGTATTGTGTGAACGGTGAGATGCAAACCGGAAGGTACAATGTGACAGCGGATGATAACGCGGAAAATGACACACTGAAGTATTCTCCCGGACCGACCGCGCTCTTTTTCCCCGGCGATACGGTCTCGGTCCGTGCATATGCCATTGATGAAGGACTGTACGGCTATTTTGACATGCTCAACGACGCGCTCAGTTCCAACAGTTTCTTTGCTTCCACGCCGTATAATCCCGTCTCGAACATCAGCGGCGGCGCGCTGGGGTATTTTGCCGCCATGAGTTTCGACTGCGACACCATCATCATCAGCCTTCCGCCGGATATCCCCGGGAATGACTGATCCGGAGGGGAAACCCCCGGGATGCCGGATGGATTTCTGGGAAAACGCAGGATAAGGGAAAACACAAACCGGTCCGGAGCTGATCCTCCCGGATGCCCCTGCTTTATGAACGCTTCAGCAATGCAGAGAAAAGGTTTGTGCCGCCCCGCGGCCGCACTGATCATGCCTTGTGCTTTTTGCGTCCGCCCTTTGTTGTTTTGAACACCACGCCGGGATAGGGGTCTTTCGCGTCTTCGGGGATGAGCTCCAGTTTTTCCGGGTGCTGGAAAAGGTCGTTGAACACCTCAAAGCAGTTGTTGAAATAAACGCCGTCCGCAATGCGCTCATCAAGGGTCACCCGCATGGGGGCAATGGTCTTGACCTCGATCTCACCGCTTTCCTGGTTGACGACCGCTTCCTTTATCAGGGTCCCGATACAAAAGAACAGCGAGGTGTCGCCCCAGTCGTAAAGATGGTGAAAGGGAGGGTTCTTTACGCCGAAACTGCCGAGATTGGCGATGTAGGCGGAACCGTGGAGGCTGTCCGAAACGGCCAGGCTTTTCGGCATGAGGTTGGACTGGTCCAGGCGGTACATCAACGAGGCAAAGCCTTTCACGAACCAGCGGGGAAATTTCATCAGCAGTTCCACCGTCTTCTCATCACTCGTATCCTCGGTGCCCGTTTTGGACTCCCTGATCTCCGCCCTTGCTTTTTTATGGACCTTGAAAAGATCGTCCCGCGGGCCGAGATTCAGCCCGATGGTGCGTTCCTCCGCGTCATCGTTGATCTCGCGCTTGGAAATAAAAAAGTACAGGTGTTCATTGCGCTGATAGTAGGTGCGCCCGATAATAAAGCGGTTGAGCCGCGGGCGTTCCAAAAACAGGCGGTGAATGGCCGCCAGGTAAAGGTCGAAGATCTTGATGCGGTCCGCAGCCGGACGTTTCTCGTTGATCTTTTTTAAGTATGCAAGCGCGTTGTCCATTTCGATCCGCACATCGGAAAAAGCCACGGAATCCGGCCTTTTCGGCATGATATGCGGAAAAAAGCGGTTAATTGCCTTAATAGATCTGATCTGCGTTCCGTTGTAACGTTTTTTCATGGGTTCCCTCCTGAAACATTACCGTTCACGGCTTATAATAAAAAAAGTCACCGTGAAATGGAAATAAAAATATGTTTATCTTCACGCCTGTATTTTCAACTGCCGTTCTTTCGGAGCCTTAAAACTCCATCCACCGTATCAGGCGCGCCTCGAAAGGGTTTTTCATAAGGGGATGCACGGGACGTACGCGGATGCCGTATTTGTACTTTCCGCCTTTGGGGATCTCCAGCTTGCCGGAATAGTAATAGCGGTCGTCCGTGACGGACTTTTGTTTTTTCAGCTCGGTAATTGCCACCGGTTCCTGGTCCTCGAAGCCTTCGCGGATCAGCAGGGCCTCCACGACCACGTCATCGGGTTCCAGGCCGTCCAGATTGATGTCGGTGTTCAGGGTGATCGTCAGTGTGTTGGTGAAGGCATCCACCGGGTTGACCTCCGTGATCCAGATCTTGTGCCAGGCTTTTCGCAGTTTGCTTTTCCATTCGGCCAGTTCGACCGCGCCACGGTTGTCATCCTCACGGATCGTTTTTGCATAGGCATCGGTGGGGATATAGAGTTTTTTCACATAGTCTTTCACCATGCGCGCCGTGCTGAAGGCCGGGATCACGGACTTCATGGATGCTTTCATGCGCTTGACCCAGGCCGGGGGATACTGCTCGTCCCCGTGTTCGAAAAATTCCGGTATGATGGAGTTCTCCAGTGTATAGTAAAGGCTGTTCGCATCTTCGCTGTCCTGAATATCCTGATGCTCGTATTCCTTTTCCTCGCCGATCGACCAGCCGTTCTTGCCGTTGTAGCCTTCCCGCCACCATCCGTCAAGCACGGAGAAGTTGATCCCGCCGTTGACCGGCACTTTCTGCCCGGAGGTGCCGCTGGCTTCCCGCGGCCTGCGGGGATTGTTCAGCCAGATGTCCACGCCGGACACCAGGTAGCGGGCAAGGGACATATTGTAATTTTCCAGCAGGATGATCTTTCCGAGAAACGCGTCTTTCATGGACATTTCGTAGATCTGCCGGATCAGTTCCTGTCCGGGACGGTCCGCCGGGTGCGCTTTTCCCGCGAAGAAAAGCACCGCGGGCTTCTCTTTATCGTTCAGGATGTGTTTCAGCCTTTCTTCGTCGCGGAAGATCAGCGTTGCCCGTTTATAGGTGGCAAAGCGCCGCGCAAAGCCGATAAAGAGTGCGTCGGGGTTGATGTTGGAGCAGATCTTGTCGCTGATGTGGGTGGGGATGCCGTGACGCTCATTCCGTTTGCGGATGCGGTCCTTCACCACTTCGGCAAGGCGGGCCTTGCGGTTGAGGTGTGTTTCCCACAGGGCGCCGGAAGGGATATGGTCCACGCCTTCCCAGAACTCCGGGTCGTCGTTGTGTTCGCGCCAGTCGCCGTCAAGATACTGCTCGTAAAGCTGACGGAATTCCTTTGCCATCCAGGTGCCGGTATGCACGCCGTTGGTGATATGGGTGATCGGGATCTCAAAATCCGGGATGTCCTTCCAGATCTCGCTCCAGAGACGGCGGCTGACCTCCCCGTGAAGCTTGCTGACCCCGTTGGAACTTTTCGAACAGTTCAGGGCCAGAACGGTCATGCTGAACAGTCCGGTGCTGAGATCCTTCCCCAGCTCGAAGAACTGCTGCCAGCTGATATCGTAGGATTCCAGCTGGGCGCCGAAGTAATCATGCATCATGGATTCGCTGAACGCATCGTTCCCCGCGGGGACGGGCGTGTGGGTGGTGAAGATGCACTGGGAGGAGACCAGCTCCCTGGCGACATCGGGCTTGTGTCCCCCCGCGATCGCTTCGCGGATCAGTTCCAGGGCGAGAAAGGCGGAATGCCCTTCGTTCATGTGATAAATGGAAGGCTGTATGTCCAGTGCGCGGAGCGCCCGGATCCCGCCGATGCCCAGCAGGATCTCCTGGGTGATACGCATGTTCTGGTCGCCGCCGTAGAGCTGGGAGGTGACGATGCGGTCCTCCGGCAGGTTTTCCGGGATGTCCGTATCGAGCAGGTAGATGTTGCTTCTACCCGCTTGCATGCTCCAGATCTGGGCGTAGATGCTCCGGCCGGGGAAGACCACGGAGATCTTCACCGGGTTGTTGTCGCCGTCCAGAACGAGTTTTACGGGAATTTCCTCGAAATCGTAGGTGGGAAAGACGTTCTCCTGGTTCCCCTCCTCATCGATGCGCTGAATGAAGTAACCCTGCTTGTACATCATCCCCACACCGACAAGCGGCACGCCCAGGTCGCTTGCCGATTTGCAGTGGTCGCCGGCAAGAATTCCCAGTCCGCCGGAATAGACGGGCACGGATTCATGGACCCCGAATTCCGCACTGAAATACGCCACCCGAAAATCATCCCGGTCCTGATGCTGTGTATTGAACCAGGTATCCTTCCGGGTCATGTAATGGTTAAAATCTTTCATCACCTCATGAAAAAGCGAGAGAAAGGCCGGGTCGTTGCTTTTTTCGTTGAGTTCTTTCTGACTGATCTGCTTGAGCAGTTTCAGGGGATTGTGTTCCACTTCGTGCCAGAGGTCCACGGCCAGCTGGCGGAAAAGTTTCAGGGCTTTCGGCTGCCAGCCCCACCATAAATTATAACTGAAATCTTTGAGTTCTTTTAATTCTTCGGGTACTTCATTGCGTACCGTGATCTTACGGAAGTGCGACATATGTACTCCTCAATTGGTTAGGGTGAAAGTTATGCGTTTTTTATTTGATAAGGCAAGGAAAAATCTTATTTTTAACGCCTGAACGGCAGCGTATCAAAAGGAGGAATCTCTATGCCGAAATACATCCTGGCAAAATATATTCCGGAATATTCCGGCCGTGAAATCACTCTGAAAGGCTGGGTTTACAATATCCGCAAAAGCGGGAAGATCTGGTTTTTGATATTCCGCGACGGCACGGAATTCGTCCAGTGCGTGGTCCTGAAGAATGAGGTGTCCGAAGCGGTCTTTGAGATGAAATCCACCCTGACCCAGGAGTCCAGCATTGCCGTGACCGGTGTCGTGCAGGAAGCGCCGCGCCAGGAGACCGGATACGAGATCCTTGTGAAAAATATCGAGGTCTATCATGTGGCGGAGGAATATCCCATCGCCCTGAAGGAACACGGCATTGAATTCCTCATGGACCACCGCCATCTCTGGCTGCGTTCCCGCGGACCCTATGCCGTGATGAAGGTACGGGCGGAGCTGGAACAGGCAAGCCGGGATTTCTTCAATGCCCGGGATTTCACCCTGGTGGATTCCCCCATGTTCACCCCCAATGCCGCGGAGGGGAGCACCACCCTTTTCGAAACGAAGTATTTTGACCGGAAGGCCTATCTGACGCAGTCCGGACAGCTCTACAGCGAAGCCGCCATCATGGCCCT
The DNA here is from genome assembly GCA_018400915.1 of Fidelibacterota bacterium. Lineage (GTDB taxonomy): Bacteria > Fidelibacterota > Fidelibacteria > Fidelibacterales > Fidelibacteraceae > M50B103. The sequence continues at coordinate 1,158 of JAGYLW010000072.1, read as the reverse complement.
GAACCGCACCTACTGTTTCGGTCCCTGTTTCCGTGCGGAGAAATCCAAAACGCGCCGTCACCTGACCGAGTTCTGGATGGTGGAGCCGGAAATGGCCTTTTTCGATATCCATGATGACATGGACCTCGCCGAGGAATTCGTCGAGTCGCTTGTAAAACGTGTGCTGGGAAACTGCAAACGCGAACTGCAGATGCTGGAGCGCGACACCGCAAAACTGGAAGGCATCACGCGGCCCTTTCCCCGGATCACCTATGATGAGGCCCTGGAAATATTGCACAGGAAGGGCTTTGAAGTCGAATGGGGGGAGGATTTCGGGGCGCCGCATGAGACCGCCATCTCGGAGGAATTCGACAAGCCGGTGATGATCTGGCGCTGGCCGGCGGCCACGAAGGCCTTCTACATGAAGCGCGACCCGGAGGACGAGCGCTATGTTCTGGGCGTGGACATGATCGCTCCCGAGGGGCACGGCGAAATTATCGGAGGTTCGCAGCGGGAAGAGGACATTGATGTCCTGCTCAGGCGCATTGAAACGGAAGCGCTGTCCCGGGAGGATTTTGAATGGTTCCTCGATATCCGCCGTTACGGGTCGGTTCCGCATGCCGGTTTCGGCCTCGGCCTCGAACGCACGACCGGATGGATGTGCGGCACCCGGCATATCCGCGAATGCATTCCCTGGCCGCGCACCATGGTGCGTTTGAAGCCGTGAGGCGGCTTTTTGAGGTCATCCTGAACACCACCAACGCGTCATCGTGAACACCACCAACGCGTCATCCTGAACGCCACTCACGCGTCATCCTGAACTCGTTTCAGGATCCCCGGGATTTGACGATTGAATGCCTTGCCTGCAGGATTAATAATAAGAGGATGTCATGATGCAGTCCCGGCGTTGCACGCCGGGCTATTAACCTTCAACCCTTCGACAAGCTCAGGGTTGTGGGATATTGGATCGCATTACGCAGTCCCGGCACTTCGTACCGGGCTAATTATTTTCAGCCCCTCGACAAGCTCGGGGCTGCAAGGTACCTGTGCAATGTTTCTCTTCGTCTCAACTCTCAATTCTCAACGTCTCAACGCTTCAACAATTCAACAATTCAACAATTCAACAACAAATTAACAAATTAACAGATTAACAAATTAACAGATTAACTCCCCCTCTTT
>JAGYLW010000071.1 GCA_018400915.1 Fidelibacterota bacterium | reverse complement strand
AGGATGACGATGTACATTTGGTTCTTCGTCTCAACGACTCAACGACTCAACGTCTTCAGCCCCTCTATCCGATCGGGGCTGTGTGGCATTCATGCAATATCTTCCTCACCGGTCATCATCGCTGTCTGTCCACAACACCGGCTGGCGCAGAGGCGGGTTGGTGTTCTCTCTGAACCGCTCCTCGAGGGCTCTCCAGAGTTCAAGATATCCATTATTCTCATATGCCAGGCCGGCAAACAGCAATGAAAGGAAACGCCCGCGGTAGTGATCTTCGGTTTTCAGCTCCTCCCGGATGATCTCCTGATGCATATAGCTGATCAGGGTGTTGAGGCTGCGCCCTCCGTCGAATTTCCATTGCCAGAGATCGGTCCGGCCGCCGCTCAGCACCTGCGCATTCATTGCCAGAAGATCGGCATTCAGAAAAATATTGTCACTGAATGAGCGGTTGACTCCGTTGTGGTACAAGGGAGATGAGGCTCCTGCAAGCGCCGGCAAGAGCAATTCCCGGTAATAGGTCCCGGCGATCGCTTCCATCTCTTTGTCGCCGAGGTAATCCGCCAGCACGCTTACCTGAAGCAGCCAGGCATTCCCGTAAACGTCCAGGCGTTCGCGGACGGATATCCCGTGTTCATGATGCAGCAGAAAGCCGGCATATTCACGGAACCAGTTCCTTAAGGCCGCTTTCTCTTCATGATCGAGATAGGTTTCGAGCAGCGGCAGACTCCGAACCAGCTCCGCAAGATGCAGTCCCTCATAGATGCCGGTATCCCGGCCGGGCGTGCGGTTCGGAATGGCCTGCGCATGCTGCAGATGGGGTTCCATGCGGGTGGTTTCGTTTATAAACCACGCCCGTACATGTGTCAGCGCAGCTTCAGCATACTTCTCTTTCCCGGTGATGCGGTAGGCCGCCGTCAGCGCCGGAACCGTTTCTCCGAACACTGCCAGCGCATCCGCATGGTCACGGAAAGCATCGGGATTGTATCTTCCGTCAAGATACAGGTAAGCGGCGCCGGGATCGTCTTCCTGCGGCCACCAGGAGCGTCCTTCCGAGTAATAGACCTGCGGCCCTCCCGGCGAGCGGTCGCTGTGATAACGGGTAATGGGGTCGGGTTCTCTCCGTAACAAGGCTTCGGCGGTGCGGACAATGCTCCGGCGCTCGTACTCGCGGATGTCAAGGTCCTGTGTGATCGTGAAGAGTATGGGAATGATGACCTGCACGGGACGCTTTTGTCCCTCGATGGTATAGGGGTTGAATCGCTGTTTTTTCAGCGCGTCCACGGCGGCATCGTTGAGATAATCGTTCCCCTCGACGATCTCACATCTGCGCACCGTTCCGGCAGTATCAATGTATGCCAGTATCTTTACTTCCCCTTCGATCCCTTTCTGCAACGCCCTTGCGGGATAGACGATATCATCCAGCAGGGCCCTCTTTCCCCCGATCATCTCCAGGGAATCGCGGGAAGTGCTTACCAGCAGGTCCTGCTGGGTCCCGCAGGAAAAGAAGAAGATGAGACTTATGATCGTGATCAGATATTTCATATTTTCACCTTTGGACATGATCCTGAGAACATGCCTTTTTTATCATTCTACACTCAGCATTTTCACATATCCTTTTTTATACGCAGAAACTTGCACTTTGTTTTTATTTTTTTTCTGCATGAATTTGAATATATTCTGCGCATGAATGAAAATCCAAAAGACGTACGCGTACGATTCGCCCCCAGCCCGACCGGCCACCTGCATATCGGCGGGGTGCGGACAGCCCTTTTCAACTATCTTTACGCGCGCCAGCGGAGCGGAAGTTTCTGCCTGCGGATCGAAGATACGGACAAGGCGCGCTCCACAAAGGCCAATATGCAGGAGATCCTGGATGCGCTCGCCTGGCTGGGACTTTCACCGGATGAAAAGCCCTTTATCCAGAGCGAACATCTGCAGAACCATCTGCTTGCCGCGGAGAAACTACTGCATAACGGACAGGCCTACCGCTGTTTCTGCACGAAAGCAACACTGGATGCGGAAAAAAAGGCGGCGGAGGCGGCGCACAGGCCGTACCGCTACAGCGGGCGCTGCAGAAACCTTTCCGAGGCACAGATACGGGAAAAACGGGAGGCGGGTCTCCCCTACACCCTGCGCTTCCGGGTCCCGGAGGGAACAACGCGCTTCAAGGACATGGTATATAAGGATATCAGCGTCAACAACGCGGAGATCGACGATTTTATTCTCATCCGCTCCGACGGCAGCCCGGTCTATCAGCTATCGGTCGTCGTCGATGACATCCGCATGGGGATCACCCACGTGATACGGGGAGAGGACCACCTTTCCAATACGCCGAAACAAATCCTGCTCTACCTGGCCCTGGGCGAAAAGGTGCCGCGTTTTGCGCACCTTCCGCTGATCCTGGCTGCGGACGGCAAACGGCTCTCGAAACGCCACGGAGCAAGCTCGGTGGATGAATTCAGGGAAATGGGCTTTCTCCCGGAAGGGCTCCTCAACGGCCTGGCGCTGCTGGGCTGGGGGGACAATATGCCGAAACCGGTGTTCTCACGCGATGCCCTGATCGAAAAATTTTCCCTCAACCGCGTGAACAAGAAAGCGGCCGTCTTCGATCTCCGGAAACTCGAATGGGTCAACGGCCAGCACCTTTCAAAGACCGACGCTTCCATGATATGGAAGCATGTGCGTCCGCTCTGGGAAAAGGCGGGCTGGATCGGAAAAAACTATCCGGACACGGAAGGGATCCGGCGCGTTGCCCTGCTGAAATCGCGCATGCGGCTTTTAAAGGACTTCGTCCGCTATGGAGCCTGGCTCTTCGAGGACCCGGCGGACTATGAGCCGGAAGCCCTTGACAAACATTCCCAGGCTCCGGATCTGCCGGAACACCTGGATAAACTGCTTGACGCTTTCCGGGAATGCGATCCCTTTACTGCGGAAACTGCCGAAACATGCCTGCGGAACGCGGCGGAACAGCGGAATATTTCCGCCGCCACGCTCATCCACCCCCTCCGCCTGGCCGTCACGGGGTTTTCCGTCAGCCCCGATATCTTCACGGTCTGCGAGATGCTCGGGAAGGAAAACGTCTGCCGCCGCCTGGAAACGCTGATCAGGACCCTCTCCCGTATGTGAGCAAAGTCACCGCTGCAAATCAATTGCTGACATCATTCTCTTTTCTTTGTATACTTTCTCAAAAGAGGAGGACGGATCATGAAAAGAGAACTTTTTTCCCTTGCTTTATGTGCGGTTTTTTCCCTGCTCCGCGCCGTGCCAAACGCATGGATCAATGAGATCCATTACGACAATGAAGGGCTCGACCAGAACGAATTTGTCGAAGTCGTCGTCGCGGATCCCGAAACGCTCAGCCTGCCCGATCTCACGCTGTACATGTACAACGGGCGGAACGGGGAACCCTACTGCCTTGACTGCATCAGCGAATTCATTCCCGGTGAACGCGTGGGTCCCTATCAGTACTACACCTGGTATCAGCGTGGCATCCAGAACGACACCGAAGGGATGATCCTTGTCTATCACGACACCCTGGTGGATATTATCGCGTATGAGGGAAGTTTTACGGGGACGCAGGCGCCCGCGGAGGGACTGCTCTTCCCCGATGTCGGTGTGGCCGAAAGCGGGAGCACGCCCCCGGACGGCAGTATCTATCTCAGCGGACTGCCCGGCAGCGAATGGCGGTACGGAACTGCTTCCACACCGGGATCCGGGAACCCGGGGCAGGATCTTTCCGAGACCATGACTCCCGTGGAACTCGGATACTTCAGGGCGGAGGCAGGCCGGGGATATATACGGCTGGAATGGCAAAGCGAAAGCGAAACGGAGAACGGCAACTATCTGCTTTACCGGGACGGCAGGCGAATCGCGTCGCTGGAAGCCGCGGGGACGAGCACGGTGCCTCAGACCTATGTTTACAAAGACAAGGATATCCGGCCGGGCCGTACGTACAGGTATGCACTGGCGTCCATGGCGTTTGACAACGCTTTGCGCATGCTTGACAGCCTGCTGGTCCGGGCGGAGGGAGCCTGCGAGGTCACGCGGCCCTTTTATATGGCGGCGCCGTTCCCGAATCCCTTCAATCCCCGGAGCAGCGTGCATATCGACCTGTTCTCGGCGGCGGGCATCGAGCTCAGTGTTCTCGATCTGAAAGGCAGGAAGCTCAGGACCCTCTACCGCGGCACATGCAGGAACGGATCGCTGGACATTCCCGTGAACCTCCGGGACCTTCCTTCCGGGCGCTACATCCTTGCCTGCAGATCCGGGGAATACCGTGAAGCGCGGAGGATCACTTTGCTGAAATAGCTACGCCGCAGGGCGGAAAAAGGCGGTATCGATTCGCTAATTTACGCTTTTGACTTCTGGCTTTTCGTCGTATATTCATAATATGAAAAGGCGTTTTTATATCGAAACCTACGGCTGCCAGATGAATGAATACGACAGCGAAATACTTGCCGGCATCCTTTCCTCGCAGGAATACGTTCCCGGCAGCGGTCCGGAAGACGCTGACCTGATACTCCTGAACACCTGCAGTGTGCGCGAACATGCCGAACAGAAGGTGCATTCCCGCCTGGGGGAGCTGAAAGCGCTGAAAAAGAAAAATCCCGGGCTCAGGATCGGCCTTGTCGGCTGCATGGCGCAGAACCTCAAGGCGGACATTGTCAAGCACAAACCCTACGTGGACATGGTCCTGGGTCCCGATTCCTACCGTCATATTCCCGAATACCTGCATTCGGACGATTCGCCGGTCATTGATACGGACCTTTCAAAATATGAAGTCTACGACGGGCTTTTTCCGTCCCGCAGGGAGGGCGTCAACGCCTGGATATCCATCATGCGGGGCTGCGACAAATTCTGCTCCTACTGCATTGTCCCCTACACCCGGGGCCGCGAGCGAAGCCGCAGTCCGCAGAGCATCCTTGATGAAGCAAAGCGTTCAGCGGAGCAGGGCTTTGCGGAGATCACGCTCCTGGGGCAGAACGTCAATTCCTACCGTTCCGGTGCCTTCCGTTTTCACGATCTGCTGAAAGCGCTGACGGAAGTGGAAGGCATTAAGCGCATCCGCTACACTTCTCCGCACCCGCAGGATATCACTGAGGACCTTGTCAAGGTGCATGCCGCCTGCCGGCCCAGGATCGCCAGCCACATCCATCTTCCCCTGCAGGCGGGATCGGACAGGGTGCTGCGGCGTATGAACCGCACCTACTCGCAGAAACACTATCTTCAGCTTGTGGACATGATCCGGAAGCATGTGCCGGACATGGGGATCACCACAGACATGATCGTCGGCTTTCCCGGAGAAACGGAGGCGGATTTCCGGGAAACCCTGGAGGTCATGCGCAAGGTGAAATTCGATTCGGCCTATATGTTCAAATATTCCCCCCGCCCGCATACCCGGGCCGCAGCAATGGAGGACGATGTCAGTGAAGCCGTGAAATCCGCCCGGCTGACCGAGCTGATCGCCCTGCAGAAGGAACACACCCTGTACCGTTACCGGAAAATGATCGGCAGGGATGTCGGGATCCTGGTTGAATCCGAGAGTAAAAAAAGCCCCGACGAGATGAAAGGCCGCACGTCCTGCAACAAGATCGTGGTTTTCCCGCGTGAGGACTACCGGCCGAAAGCCCTTATCCGCCGCCGGATCACGGATGCGCAGGGCGTGACCCTTTTCTCCCGGCCCGAAGGATAAAAATATGCCGCGTTATCAGAAAAAATACGATCTTGCCTTCCGGCGCATGAACACGCAGCCTTTCCGTGCGGGAAGTGACTTTACCCTGTCGGAAAACGACATCGTAAAGAACGGGGTCTTTGACCATAAAATGCACCTTTTTCTCGGCTGTTATCCGACTTCGGTCATTGAAAGCATGTTCAAAAGATACAAGGTGCGGGAGTATTTCGCGGAAAAAGGTGTCCCCGGCGTCAGCTGGCATGTCAATATGGACGATCCCTATGTTCACCGCTTTATGCTGACCTCCGAAAGCGGCGGAAGAAAGCACAAGCTGATCGAACTCGTCATGCAGCGCAAGAACCTGAAACTTCCCCTTGAGGATAACCGCTTTCTCAATCTTGAATTCCTGCATATCGAATGGCTGATGATGCAGAATCCGTATAAGAAATTCCGCAGGGACAAACCTCCGCTCCCGGGTCAGAAAGCACCGGGGCTGGGCGTGGGACTGCATATGCTGCAGATCCTCCTGCAGCTGGCGAAAAAAACGAACACCCACGGACTGATCAACTCTCCGAACTATCTTCATACCGCCCTGTTTTTCTCGAGGGCCTTCCATTTTCTCGATCCCAAAACCGAGGCTTTCATTCAGATCGTCAAATATCAGTTGCTGCCGCACTACAGCCACTATACGCTGAGCTGGGCAGACGAATACGGAGCGCTGCAGCATGCGCTGAATCACCGCAAGGTCAAATGGCGGCCGTCAACCATGGTCGCGCCCATCACTCAGGAAGCCAAACGGTATTTTTACAAAAGGAATTACCGGAAAAAAGTCCGCAGGCACCGAAAGAAAATGAATATCACCGTCAATATGCGCAAGCTGAGGAAGAAGCTGAGGGAACATGGTCAAATCTGATAAAGCCTGTATCTTTTTGAACGGGGAACCGCCGGGCCGGGATCACATTGAGCGGTACTGTGAGCCGGCATACCTGAAGATCTGCACGGACGGCGCCTGGGAATACCTCGAGACATACGGCATCGGCCCCCATATTTTGATCGGCGATATGGATTCCCTCGAAGCACTTCCTTCCGACAGCGCCTTCCGGATTCTCCGTTCCACGGATGTCAATAACAGCGATTTTGAAAAGGCCCTGGAATATTGCAGGAACAACGGCATACGCAAGCTCCGTGTTTTCGGGGCGGAGGGAGGACGCGTCGATCATTTCCTGATCAACATCGCCCTGATGATACGCTCAGCCCCGAAGATGGATATTGATATGGTCACCCGCGGTGAATATCTCCGCTTTCTGCGGCCGGGATCCTACCGCATCGGGGGCAGGGCCGGACAGCGTTTTTCCCTGCTTTCCCTCAACACGGCAAAGGACCTTTCCCTTCAGGGCGCCGCCTATTACTTTTCCCACGCCGACCTTGAGATGGGATCGCGCGGGCTCAGTAATGCCTTTTCCGGCAATGCGCTGGAAATAAGCTTCCGCGAAGGGCTTCTGCTTTATATGACCGAACTGACATGATGCGTATTCCCCTGACATCTTTTGATATCGTCATCATCTCGCTGTACTTTTTCATGCTGATCCTGATCGGCTTCATCCGCAGAAAAAAAGGCGGCAAGGCGGAGGATTTTTTGCTGTCGGGACGCCGCCTGACCCTCCCGCTCTTTGTCATGACCCTGGTATCCACCTGGTACGGCGGGATCCTGGGGATCGGGGAATTCACCTACCTGCACGGGCTCTCGAACTGGTTTGTCATGGGCTTCCCCTATTATATTTTCGCATTGATCTATGCGCTTTTCATTGCGGGAAGGATACGGAAGAACACGGCGGCGACCATTCCGGAACTGATCGAACGGCAATACGGAAGAACGCCCTCCTTCATCAGCGGCCTCTTCGTGTTTCTCATGACGTCACCCGCACCCTATCTTCTGATCGCCGGTATCCTGCTTTCTCTGATCATCGGGCTGCCGCCCCTGCTCTGCGCTTTGCTGGTCTTCATCATTTCCGCCGTTTACCTCTACCGCAAAGGCTTTGAGATGGTCATTCAGTCCGACATGCTTCAGTTCGGCTGCATGTTCCTCGGGTTCATCATCCTGGGTGTCATCCTGGTCCACAACTATCCGCCCGCCGAATTCCTGAGTATGCAGCATCTTCCGGAAGATCACCTGAGCCTGACCGGCGGCCTTTCCGCAACCTACATTATTTCCTGGTTCTTCATTGCGCTCTGGACCCTGGTGGATCCCGGATTCCATCAGCGCTGCGCCGCCGCACGCACGCCCGAAACGGCGAGGAACGGCATCCTCCTGAGTATCGTGTTCTGGATCATCTTTGATGCTTTGACCGTTGTCACGGGTTTATATGCAAGGGCTTTACTCCCTGATATTCAGTCGCTTTACTCGTATCCCCTCCTGGCGGCGGAAGTGCTTCCCACGGGTCTGCTCGGCCTCTTTGTCGCGGGCCTGCTGGCAACGGTCATGTCCACGCTG
>JAGYLW010000070.1 GCA_018400915.1 Fidelibacterota bacterium | reverse complement strand
TGCGTTTATATAAAAGGTCCGGCATTTTTCTTTAGTATTTACGATCATTTTGCCGTTTCATAGAAGTTCAAATCTTCAAAACAAATATACGTTTTCACGAACGAAAGAAACAAGTTGAAAATCCCCTGCCGATAATTACCCGGCACACCCTGCGAAGCGTTCCTGACCTGCGCAGCCGGGATGAGGGAAAATCTGCCCGCGCAGTCCGATAAACAAAAGCCTGGATTCATGAACAAAATAAAGAATTCGTGTAATTCGTAGTTGGCCCTTTGCCGTCAGGAAGCTTTTTTAACGAACTTGTAATCTTTTTTGCCGCGGGCAACCTCTTTGTCGATGATCACTTTCTCGATATTGTCCATATCGGGAGCACGGTACATCAGGTCCAGCATCATATCTTCCATCACGGAGCGCAGGGCCCTTGCACCGGTCTTTCTTTTCATGGCCTGACGGACGATCTCCCTGAGTGCGCTTTTCCGGATATCCAGCCGCATGCCTTCCTGTTCGATCAGAAATTTATACTGTTTAACCAGGGCGTTCCGGGGTTTGGTAAGGATCGTGATCATCGCGGATTCATCCAGATCATCCAGGCTCGTCAGAACCGCCAGTCTTCCCACCAGTTCCGGAATAAAACCGTAGTTGATGAGATCCTCGGGACTGATCTGCTCCATAATCTCGTTTTTGCTCAGTGTTTTTCCGGTCTGCAGTTTCTCGCCGAAACCGATCTCTTTCTTCCCGATGCGCCGGGCGATCACTTCTTCGATACCGTCAAAGGCCCCGCCGCAGATGAAAAGGATGTTCCGGGTGTCGATATGCACCATCTTCGCTTCCGGATGTTTGCGCCCGCCTTTGGGCGGCACGTGTGCGACCGTTCCTTCCAGGATCTTGAGTAAAGATTGCTGTACGCCCTCCCCGCTGACATCGCGGGTGATCGAGGGATTGGCGGACTTCCGTGTGATCTTATCGAGCTCATCGATATAGATGATGCCGTATTCCGCTTTCCGGGGATCGTAGTCCGCAGACTGCAGGAGCCGGACGAGGATATTCTCGACATCTTCTCCCACGTACCCCGCCTCGGTCAGCACCGTGGCATCCGCGATCGCGAAGGGGACCTGCAGCTGCCGGGCGAGGGTCTGCGCAATAAGCGTTTTCCCGGTCCCGGTCGGACCCAGCATAAGGATATTGCTTTTGTCGATCTCAATGTCCTTGTTCGCGATATGGTTTTTAATGCGTTTGTAATGATTGTAGACCGCCACGGACACCATGCGCTTTGCGTTTTCCTGTCCGATCACGTAGCGGTTCAGTTCCGAATGGATCTTCGACGGCGTGGGCAGTTTTTCCAGGTCAAAGTCGGAAAGCGCCGCTTCCGGCTCCGGCTCGGAAGCGGAAATGATCTCGTTGGCGGCATGGATACATTCATCGCAAATATAGGTGTCCCCGAAAGCGCCGCGAATGAGCATATTGGTCTCCTCTTCGGGGCGACCGCAGAAATGACATATTTTTTGTTTATCGTCCATTATTGTTTCTTCTTAATGATATCGTCAATAATTCCGTAACTTTTCGCTTCTTCGCCAGACATGAAGAAATCACGCTCCGTATCCGTCTGTATCTTCTTCAGGGTCTGTCCTGTCGCTTTTTTCAGTATCTTGTTCAGGTTTTCGCGAAGATACAGGATCTCTTTGGCATGGATCTCGATGTCGCTGGCCTGGCCCTGCGCCCCGCCCAGCGGCTGATGGATCATCACGCGTGCATTCGGGAGCGCAAACCGTTTGCCTTTCGTGCCGGCGGCAAGCAGTACTGCGGACATGGAAGCGGCCTGTCCCACGCAGATCGTGACAATATCCGGTTTGACATAATTTATCGTGTCGTAGATGGCCAGTCCCGCCGTAATGACACCGCCCGGCGAATTGATGTAGAGATTGACATCCTTATCCGGTTCTTCCGCCTCCAGGAACAGAAGCTGGGCGATGACCAGTGAACTCATGCTGTCCGTGATCGCGCCGTTGATAAAGACGATGCGTTCTTTCAGCAGCCGGGAATAGATGTCGTAGGAGCGTTCTCCCCGGCCGGTCTGCTCAATGACAAAGGGGAGGTAATTCATTGTCCCGTTTCCCTGAGCCGTGCTTTGCGCGGCACTTTTTTGTTCTTTATTTTTGCAAGTGAGACCAGATGATCGATGAGTTTCTTATGAATAATGTCATCGTGAAGCTGGTTCTTTATCTGCGGTGACTGATAATACTGTTCATAGGTCTTCCGCATTTCCTCGTTCACGTCCTTCAGCATCTCTCCGATCCTGGCACTGATATCTTCATCCGTCACTTTGATGTCGTTTTCTTTGATGATCTTGTGCTTCACCAGCTGCCATTTCAGGCTCTTTTCCGCCGTTTCCCGGTAGTTCTCGATCGCCGTCTTTTCATCCATTTCCGGGGCGGAGGGGTAGTTCTTTTTCATTTCTTCATAAATGTTCTTTGCCTGTTCCTCCACAACACTTTTCGGAAGTTCAAGCTCTTTCATCCTGTCAATAAAAAAGTCGGCGATCTGTTCTTCCAGCCGTTTCTCCGCCTGTTTTTCCCAGTAGGACTCCAGTTCTTCACGCGCCTTTTTCTTCAGCGCGTCCAGGGTCTCCGTTTCCGGACTTACGGTGCGGGCGAATGTATCATTCAGCTCCGGAAGGAGATGTTCCTCGACGGACTTTATCTCCATCCTGAACGTGTGAACGCCGTCTTCCTCCTTGCCCGTCTTCAGGGAGATCTCACGGGTCTCGCCGGGCTTTGCGCCCAGAAGCGCCTTCTCGTTTTCCCCGGTAAAGGGCTCTTCCCCCAGGATCACGCGGGTGTCTTCACTTTCATTCACGGGCTTGCCGTCCTTGTCCATCTCTTTCACATCGGCGACAATGTGATGTCCGTGCTTTGCGCCGTCTTCTACATTGACCACTTCCGCGGCGTTCCGGCGAAGGCGGTCAAGGGTTTCCTTTATATCCTCATTGTCGATCTCATACTGGTATTTCTCCAGGGAAAGGCCTTTTTTGTATTCGGGAAGTTCCCATTCCGGCATCACCTCGAACTTCAGCTTGAGCTTGAGCGGATCGCCCTTCTGGAAATCAAGGTCCAGCAGTTCCGGCTGGCTGACCGGTGTCAGTTCTTCTTTTTCCAGGGCATGGCCGTAATAATCCGGGAACTTTTCATTGATAAAATCCAGGTTGATCCGGGGACCGAATTTTTTCTCGATGATCTTCAGCGGCACCATGCCTTTGCGGAACCCCGGCAGTGCGATATCTTTGGCAAACTTTTTCTCGAACGCCTGATAATCTTTTTCAATATCTTCCCAGGATTTCTCAAAATGCATCTCCCGTTCGGTGGGACTGACTTCTTTTACATTTACTTTCACGATCACTCCTTTACGTTATAGCCGCCTAATATACAATGAGAAAGGGCAAATGTCAAAGACTTAGCGAGAGATGCAGAGGATGTGGAGCGAAGAAACATGGAAGGGAAAAAAAAGAGGGGAAAAGCAAAAACGGGGCGTGATGGAGGGGAAAGGTCAGCCGTTTTCCCGTTTCAGTGCGGCGGAAGCTTTTTTCAGACGTTCCGGGGTGCCGATATCCATCCATGTCCCCTCGCTGTGATCGTATCCGAGGATAATCTCCTCTTCCGCAATCTGCAGGTACAGATCGATAATGCTGAAGGTATCTTCATCCGGCATTTTATCGAAGAGCACGGGGTGCAGGAGCTGGATACCGCTGAATGCATAGCAGTGGCCGTCCTCCCCTTTTTGTTCACCGGTCTCCAGATCTTTCCATCCCCTCAGATGGTGGTCGTCACTGAAACAAAGCTGGCGCGCCGTGTCACGTTTCCTGACGGCGAGAATGGCCGCCGCGGAACTCATCTGGTCAAGATAGAGCATGTCAAGCAGGTTGATGTTCGAGATGACATCCACATTATAAACGAAGAACGGCTCCGTTCCGTCCAGGTAGGGACGCGCATGCTTGACCGCTCCTCCCGTACCGAGCAGTTTCTTCCGTTCATCCGAAATATGGATCTTCACGCCGAGATCCCGTTTTTTGAGAAACGCCACGACCTGAGCGGCAAAGTGATGCACATTGACGACGATCTCATCGATGTCGGTACGTTTCAGTTTCCGTATCGCACGCTCCAGCATCGTGATCCCGTTGATCTCCACCAGCGCTTTCGGCATGATATCGGTCACGGGTTTCAGGCGTGTTCCCATCCCTGCTGCCAGGATCATTCCTTTCATGACATATCCTTTTCTTAATAGTGGTTCAGGATCACAACGATATCATCGCGTTTGCTGAAATACTCCGCAAACGTTGATGCGCAATATACGGAACGGTGCTGCCCTCCGGTGCAGCCGAAGCTTACCATCAGGTGCGTAAATTTCCTTTCCACGTAGTTGTTGACGGTCGGTTCCACTATGGCGACCGCATGATGAAGAAAGGTGCCGATACCGGTCCGGTGTTCCAGGAATTCCCTTACCGCCCTGTCGTTCCCCGTAAGATCCCGGTATTTTTCATAGCGTCCGGGATTGAGTATTCCCCGGCAGTCAAAGACAAATCCTCCGCCGTGGCCGGAGGTATCATCCGGGATCCCCTGCCTGTAGGAAAAACTGCTCACCTCCAGGGTGAGTTTGTCGCTGTCCGAACGCCCGTATTTCATCAGCTTTTCTTCCCGGCAGATCCTTTCCATGACCGCATTCAATGCCGGTGTGTTTTCCGGGAGCGAACCGGTCTCGAGAAGGTAGCGGATGTTTTCAACGGCATACGGAACGCTCTTCAGAAAGTGCTGTTTTTTTTCATAGAACCCGCGGAATCCGTATGCGCCCATGGCCTGCATGATACGCACGAGGACGTAAGCGTGATAATACTTTAAAAAGGTTTTGCGGTCGAATTCCAGATATTCAGACAGCACGTTGAGATAATGTTCATAGAGCTGGTCACGGATGTGCTGGGGAATATCCGCCTTGGCGTCGTAAAGCAGGGACGCCACATCATACTGCAGGGGCCCCCGTCGGCCGCCCTGAAAATCAATAAAGAAGGGTTTTTCCTCTTTCAGCATAATGTTCCGGGACTGAAAATCGCGGTACATAAAATAATCATTATCGGCCTCAAGCAGGAAATCGGCAAACGTATTGAAATCATTCTCAAGCTCCTGCTCGTCAAAAGGGATCTTGGCCAGTTTCAGGAAATAGTACTTGAAATAATTCAGGTCCCACATAATGGACCGGCGGTCGAAACGGTACCTCGGATAGCATTTTGAATAATCGAGGGTCTTCCCGGCAAGCAGCTGGAAGCGGGGAAGTGCTTCCAGCACACGCTTGTAAATTTCGATCAGAGGTTTCGGGAATATCCCGTCCTTATATACTCTTTCAAGATACCCGTAAAGCGTGGTTTCCCCCAGGTCCTCCTGCAGGTAGATATGCTTATCCAGGTCTTCCGCATATATTTCCGGGACGGGAAGGCCGTAGGAACGAAAATGCCGGCAGAAAGACAGAAAGGCGACATTTTCTTTCCGGTCCTCGTTATAGACACCCACAGCACTGCGCCCGGAGCCGCCTGTGAGCCGGTAATATTCCCGGTAAGAACCGGAACGGGGCATTTCCTCCGTCATGACCGGCGCCTCGTGAAAGCAGGAGGTGAATAATTTTTTCAGGGATCGTTTTTTCTGCATAGGTATTCCTTACTTCTGAAGCCAGTGCCCGGGATCAAGTTTTTCCTGCCCGTTCCACAATTCAAAATGCAGGAGCGGTTTCCCCGTCGCACTGTCATTGCCTGCGACGGCAAGCTGCTGGCCGCTGTCCACATACTCATCCTCCACCACGCGGATATCCTCCACATGGGAATATACGGTATAGTAACTGTTGTCATGAATGACAATGATCGTATTGCCGAACCCTCTCAGCCAGGTGACCGTGACCACCATGCCGTCGCTGACGGCACGTACGGCCGCACTGCCGGCGGTCTCAATATCGATCCCGGAATTTTCCGTGACCGTTCCCAGGACCGGATGGCGCTGCGTTCCGAAACTGCCGGTGATCCTGCCGCGTGCCGGCCAGGGCAGTTTCCCTTTTTTATCCGCGAAGGGACGTTCCGAGATCTCCCGTTTTTTACGTTCCGCTTCCAGGCGCGCAAGGTAGTCCTTTTTATCCTCCTGGGTTTTCTGAATGATATTCTGGATCTCTTTTTTCGATCTTTCCTTTTCCTCTATCTGTTCGGCCAGCAACTCCTTATCCGAATGGATCTTGTCATACTGCTTTTTCTGCGCTTTCTTCAGTGTCTCGAGGGCGGCCTGTTCCTGCTCAAGTTCCCGGACATTTTTCCCGATGCCGGCCGCCTCCGCTTCGATCTGCCGGCGGCGCCTGTCAATAAAGGCGATATTCTCCCGGATATTGTGATAGAGGTCCCTGTCCGCCCGGTTGATGGCGCTGATATACTTTACCCGGTAATAAAATTCACGGGGGGAGGCCGCATCGACAAAGAGGTCCCACTGCCTTGCCGGGCGAAGCTTGTATGCCCGCTGAACACGTTTTTCATACCGTTCCAGCAATTCCTCGCCGTTCGCCTGCGCCCGCTGATGATCCCGTTTCAGCCGCGCCTGTTTTTCCCTCCGCAATGCCAGTTCGCGCTGCTGCACGCGTATCTTGTCTGAAGTCAGCGATATCTGCCGTTCCGTATTGTCCAGTTCCGAGATCAGTCCCTTTTCCTGCTGCTGATATTTTTTTACTTCGGATCTCAGCCCGGAGATCTGACGGTCGAGTTCCTTCAGCCGCTCGGTGCTCTTCTGTATTTTCCTTTCGTATTCTTCCAGTGAATCCGCCATTCCTGCGGAAAACAAGAGGCAAAGGAAGAAAAAAAGCATGCCGCATGTGCGTTTGATATTCATCATTGTAAAATAACGTATAAACCGCGGGAATAAAATATTTTTACTTCTTTTCCCGTGAAATCTTTTATGGCGGCGCAAAGGCGACTCAACCGGCGGGGTCCTTCCTGATCTGTGAGATGCAAAGGCACCGCATCAATACATGCCGCCGCCCATACCGCCCATACCGCCCGGAGGCATGGCAGGTGCATCATCTTTTTCTTCAGGTTTGTCACAGATAAGCGCTTCCGTGGTCAGCAGCAATCCTGCAATGGAAGCGGCGTTCTGCATTGCGGTGCGCGATACCTTTGTCGGGTCCACGATACCGAACTCGAACATGGATCCGTAGCGTTCCTGACGAGCATCAAAACCGTAGTCACCTTTGTGGTCGAGCACCTCTTTGATGACAATGGCGGGTTCAAGGCCGGCATTACCGACGATCTGACGGATCGGGTACTCGAGAGCATGCCGGACGATCTCAACGCCGATACCCTCATCGGGGCTTAGCCCTTTCTTCACCTTGTCAAGCGCAGCGGCTGCGCGCAGCAGGGCGACACCGCCGCCGGCAACAATACCTTCTTCCGCTGCGGCGCGGGTCGCATGCAGAGCATCTTCGACCAGTGCTTTCTTTTCTTTCATTTCAACTTCCGTAGCGGCACCGATATTCAGAACGGCAACGCCGCCGGAAAGTTTTGCCAGGCGTTCCTGCAGTTTTTCACGGTCATAATCGGAAGTGGTATTCTCGATCTGCACGCGGATCTCATTAATGCGGCCCCGGATGGCTTCCGGATCCCCGGCGCCGTTCACGACCGTGGTGTTGTCTTTGTCGATACTTACGCTTTTTGCCTGTCCCAGGTCATCAATGGTGGTGTTTTCAAGTTTGTATCCCCGTTCTTCGGAGATCACCGTTCCGCCGGTCAGGATGGCAATGTCCTCCAGCATGGCTTTGCGGCGGTCGCCGAATCCCGGTGCTTTCACTGCAGCGACTTTCAGGGTTCCGCGCAGGCGGTTCACGACCAGCGTAGCCAGTGCTTCCCCCTCGACATCTTCCGCGATGATCAGAAGGGCACGGCCCATCTGGGTGGTTTTTTCAAGAATGGGCAGAAGATCTTTCATTGTGGAGATCTTTTTGTCATGGATCAGGATATAGGGATCTTCCAGCGATGTTTCCATCGTTTCCGAGTCGGTCACAAAATACGGGGACAGGTAACCGCGGTCGAACTGCATGCCTTCCACAAGATCCAGGGAAGTCAGTGCGCTTTTGGCTTCTTCCACCGTGATCACTCCGTCCGTGCCGACCCTGGA
>JAGYLW010000007.1 GCA_018400915.1 Fidelibacterota bacterium | reverse complement strand
CATCAAGGCGCAGATGCTGATCCCGCGGGTGCAGGAAGCCATTGAGAACGAAGAGATCGAAGATCCGAGGAACGAGCTGGTCCGGCGCCTGCTGGAATACCAGTATTTCAAGGAGATCGGCGGCGAACTCAAAAAACTCGAAGAAGAAAACGCCGGAAAATTCCCCCGGAATCCGAACTGGTCCTATATTGACCATGAACTGCTTCCGGAAGATGCGCTCAGCCGCGTATCGCTTTTTGATATTCTTAACGCCTACAAACAGGCGATGGACCGCCTGCCCGCCGACGCCGGCCCCCATGAGGTCGCAGCGGACAACACCAGCATCACTGAACAGGTCCATTTTATCTATTCGCACTTTAAACGTTATCCCCGCCTGCGCTTCTCGGTCCTCACCCGCTCGATCAGGACCAAGCTTGTCCTGGTGGTAACCGTGGTCGCCATCCTCGAGCTGATGCGCAGCCAGAAGATCCGGGTAACGCAAAGCGACAGTTTTTCCGATTTCATCATCGAGCCAAAAGCAAACGGAGCCTGATTTGGAAAACGCTGCCGGTAAAAACATCACACTCCTGGACATGCAGATCGTGGAAGCGCTTCTTATCGCTTCCGATGTTCCGCTTACGCCGGAGCGTCTTAAGGAAAGTCTCGACGAGGGCCATCGCATCGACCTCCCGAAAGTGGTCGAGGCCCTTAACGGTCATTATGCAGAAGCAAAACACGCCTTCCGCATTACGGAGGTCGGCAAAGGTTTTCAGATCGTCACGAACCGTAAATTCGAAAATATCGTACGGAATTTCATCAACCGTAATGTCCGGGCGCGCCTCACATACGCTTCCCTTGAAACGCTGGCGGTGATCGCCTACAAGCAGCCCATCAGCAAGCCGGAGATAGAGCGCATACGGGGCGTGAACTGCAGCGCGGTCATCAATACCCTGCTGGAACGCGAACTGGTCACCGTTTCCGGACGTGCCGATGCGGCGGGCCGTCCGCTCCTCTATGTGACGACCGAAGAGTTTCTCCGTTATTTCGGCCTGCGCTCCCCGGCCGACCTTCCCCGCACCCGCGAACTGAACGAGCTTTTCCAGGCGGAAGAGAACCGGCCCCAGGAAGTCAATCCGGAAAAAGAAAACCTTTCGGCCGACTGATCTATGTTACGAACACTTACCGTTGAAAATATCGCCATTATCCGCTCTCTCCGGGTTGAGCTCGGACGCGGACTCTCCATGCTGACCGGTGAGACCGGCACGGGAAAATCCATTATTATCGATGCGCTCGGCCTGGCCCTGGGGGCGCGCGCCGACATGAGCCTGCTGCGCAGCGGCAGTAAAAAGGCCGTGGTTGAGGCGCAGTTCGACACGTTACACGTAAATCCCGAAGTCCGGCAAACCCTGGATGCCGCAGAACTCGATCACGCCGGCGGAGATATCCTTATCCGCCGTGAAATACATGCAAGCGGGAAATCCCGCGCATTCTTTAACGACGAACTCCTTCCGCTCTCCGCCCTGAAGGTCATCGGCTCGAACCTGGTGGAAATGCACGGCCAGCACGAGAACCAGAAGCTCTTTAAACCCCGGAATCATCTTCTGTATCTCGGGAAATGCGTTCAGGACCGGCAGGTCATCCGGCAGTACCGGAAAGCGTACCAGCACTTCAAACAACAGCTGCACCACTATCAGGAATTGCTGAAACACCGCGACATCTATCTTCGTGAGCGGGAATTGCGGGAATTCCATTTTCAGGAGCTCGATACCGTCAGACCCGAAAAAGGCGAACTGGAGAAGATGCAGCACGAACTGCAGATCCTGGAAAACAGCAACCGCCTCGCCGCTGCGTCCGACCGGCTTGCCCGGGCGCTCTATGAAGATGAGAACGCGATCAGCCATCAGATAGAAGCCCTCAAAAAAACCTTGCAGGACATCCTTCAGGTCGACAGCGATCTTCAGGACAACGCCCGTGAACTGCAGAGCGCCCTGATCTCACTGACCGAAGTGGGGCGCAGCATGGCGATGTACCGCGATGACCTTGAGCATGACCCTCAAAAACTGGCGGAACTGCAGGAGCGCGTGGGAGCGATCAATTACCAGATGCGAAAACACAATATGAACTATGACGCATTATGTGAATATTACCGGCAGCTGAAAGAAGAAATGCAGTCGGAAGCCGACTACGATACCCGCCTCAAATCCCTTGCGACCTCCCTGGAGGAGGCACGCAGCGATCTGACGGTGAAGGCGGCGGCCTTCCATAAGGCGCTGAAAAAGACCGGTGAGGATTTCAGTGAAAAAGTGGAGGCACGGCTCCGGCTGCTGGGAATGAAAAATGCGAAATTCAAAGTGGAACTGCATCAGAAGACCACGGACGGCGAATGCCATATCCCCTTCGGAGGGAAAAAGGTGGAACCGGGCATCAACGGCATCGATGAAGCAGAATTCCGCATTATCACGAATCCGGGTGAAGATTACAAGCCGCTGGTAAAGATCGCTTCCGGCGGTGAGATCAGCCGCATCATGCTGGCCGTCAAGACCGTGCTCGCCCGGCATGACGAGACACCCACACTGATATTCGATGAGATCGATGCCGGCATCAGCGGCCGTATCGCCCATGTGGTGGGGGAACAGATCCGTGAACTTTCCGAACATCATCAGATCCTCTGCATCACCCATCTCCCTCAGATCGCCGCACTGGGGGACCGGCATTATCGCGTTGACAAATTCAGCAGGGACGAACGGACGTTCGCCGATATCCGTGAGCTCAGCAGTTCTGCCCGTGTGAAAGAGATCGCCGCGCTCGTCGGAGGGAAAAAAACCACTGAGGCCAGTCTGCGCACTGCCGAAGAACTGCTGAGGACATCATGATCTTTGAACTGATCGGCCAGGAACAAATCGCGGAACGTTTCCGCGCCCTGAACGGGAAAAAACGCATCGGGTCCGCCTACCTTTTTACAGGCCCCGAAGGGAGCGGGAAAACCGCCATGGCGATGAATGTTGCGGCCATGTTCCTGTGCGGGAATCCCCGGGACGGAGCCGCCTGCGGCCAGTGCCCTGCCTGTGCAAAATTACGGCATCTGAATCATCCGAATTTTCATTTTATCCATGCCCTTCCGCGTTCCAAAAATCCTTCCGAGAACGATCCTTTTGCCGGTCTCCGCGATGATGACATTGGGCTGATCACCCGGGAAGAACAGAAACTCAGCCTCGATCCCTACTATCAGATGAACATCCCGAAAGCCAATAATATCCTGATCAGCTCGATACGGGAATTGAAAAGAAAGCTTGCCATGGGACAGGCAGAAAAGGGTCGCCAGATCATTCTTATCCAGAGGGTCGAACGGGCAACCCGGGAGGCTTACAGTGCACTGCTGAAGGTGCTCGAGGAACCTCCGCGCGGGACGACGTTCATCCTGACCGCCGAGTCGGTGGATCCCCTGCCTCCCACGATCGCTTCCCGCTGCCAGACCGTCCGCTTCAATCCCGTCCCGGATACGAAGATCGCGGACCATATGGTCGGGAAGGGCCGGAATAAAACGGACGCACTGCGGATTGCGCGGCTCAGCGGGGGAAATGTAAAGCATGCAAAGGATCTTACCGAAACGGATTTTTCCGATATCGACACGATGATCCTTGATTTCTGGCGCATCCTGATGGGTTCAAAGATCAATGACCGGCGTGTCACAAATGCCGACCTGTACACACTTACGGAACGCTTCTCAAAGATCGCGAAAGATGACCCGTCCGAATTCAGGAATTACCTGCGTTTCATCATTTTCTGGCTCCGGGACACCCAGCTGACGTCCTCGCAGCCCGAAGCGGAAGCACAGCTTATCAATCCCCACCTCTCCCGTGAGATCCGGCGCTTTGCCGAATTTTATCCGGATTTTCCGCATTACGAGATGATGCGTTTTGTTGAAAGAACGCTTGATGATATCAGCAGGAATGCATATATCCCTTTGTCGCTGGCAAATCTGTTCATGGAACTCCGTATGCATCTGTTATCATCAAAAAGAAGTACCGCTCATGAGACTCAATAAATTTTTAGCCCATTGCGGCGTGGATTCACGGCGGAAATGCGATGAGATCATCTTTCAGGGCCGTGTCCGGGTGGACGGGGAAACGGTCAACAGTCCCGGCGCGCGTATCGATCCCGCACGATCAGAGGTCCTGGTCGACGGGGAACCGGTAAGTCTGAAAAAGCAATATACGTATATAAAAATGCACAAGCCTCCGGGTTTTATTACCAGCCGCAAGGATCCTCATCATTCCCAGACCGTCATGCAGCTGCTTCCGAACGTGCTTCATGTGATGCCGGTCGGCCGTCTGGACAAGGATTCCACCGGGATCCTCCTTTTCACGGATGACGGCGATATGAATTACCGCCTGACACATCCGGGCCATGAGGTGGAAAAAGAATATGAGGTGCTCCTGCGCCGCCCTCCCTCGGGCGCTCTGGAAGAGGAACTGCCCGAAGGGATCATCCTGGAAGACAAGGGAGAACGCGTGCAGGGAACCGCGGAAGCCCTCAACCGTAAACGCACCCATTTCCGCGTCATTCTGTGCGAAGGGAAAAAGCGCGAAGTGAAGCGGATCTTCCGTCACTACGATACCCGGGTCTTCCGCCTTCACCGCAACTTTTTTGCGGGTATCACCGCCAATGATCTCCCGCCCGGGAAATGGAAAAAACTCAATAACGAAGAAATAAAAAAGATCAAGACCGTCGCCGGCCTGAAAGACGACAGGGAATGAAGCGGCATGCGGCTGTCGTAGCGCCGCGTTACGGTGTTAACAGCCCTGCCACGGAAAGCATGGTCATCACGGAATGCCGGTAATCTTCGGAGGGCTTTATCAACACGGTATAGAAAGGATCGAAATCCCTGCTTTTTGTGCCTATCGTCATTTTTTTTCCGCGTGTTCCGGTAATGTAGGCCGTCAGCGCCGTCGGCCGGGGAGAAAGGTCGATCGCGATATCATAGTCTTTGGGAATATCCTTCAGCTGCTCTTCATGCACCGGAAAAGGTTTCTTCAGTTCACGGGGATAGGTAACGATCCTGCCGGAATGTTCAGCCAGCAGTTCATGGGCCTTGTCCAGGACCAGCGTGATATCCAGGTATTTTCTGTCTACATCCAGCAAACAGGCCCGCGCATCATAAAAGGGTTCATGTTCGGCCGGCATGCAGATGCAGACTTTCTTCACACCCGTCAGCTGGTGCTGCAGGCTTACCGGCCGGGGGAAATAGAGTATTTTCTTCTTTTTCCGCAGCCGGCCGATCCACAGTTTCAGGCGTAGGTCTCTTAACAACATTACAATATATACCTGCTGAGATCATCATCCGTGACGATCGATTCCAGGGATTCCCGGACGTTCTCCGGCGTGATGACGATCTTTTTTCTGTCGTCGGGCGCATTGTACATAATATCGTCGAGTATCTGCGTCATGATGGTGTGCAGACGCCGCGCGCCGATATTTTCCGTTTTGTCATTGACATCCGTCGCCTTCTGCGCGATCTCCCGGATCGCCGCTTTTTCAAAGACAAGGTCCACATCCTCCGAATGAAGCAGGGCCTGATACTGTTTGATCAGCGCGTTCTGGGGATGGGTAAGGATGTTCACGAAATCCTCCGTCGTCAGGCTGTCCAGTTCCACCCGGATGGGGAAACGGCCCTGCAGTTCCGGAATAAGGTCCGAAGGCTTGCTGACATTGAAGGCCCCGGATGCAATAAAGAGAATATGATCGGTCTTGACAAAGCCATAGCGGGTCTTTACCGTACTTCCTTCCACGATGGGAAGCAGGTCGCGCTGAACGCCCTGGCGGCTGACGTCGGCCCCTCCTTTGCCTTCACTGCTGATCGCGATCTTATCGATCTCGTCCACAAAGACGATGCCGTGATGCTGGACGCGGTCCATCGCTTCTTCGATCACCTTGTTCCGGTCGATCAGTTTCTGGGATTCCTCTTCTACAAGGATCTTGCGCGCTTCCGGCACTTTCATTTTCTGTTTTTTCGTTTTCTTTTTTCCCAGCAGCGAACTCATGGCTTCATTGATGAACTCCCCGGGATTGTCCATCATGTCCCCGCCCAGGCCGCCGTCTCCGGGACCCAGGACCGAGATGCCGGAAATATTCGGTTTTTTCACCGGTGCATCGATCTCCACATAACGTTCCTCGAATTTCCCCTCTTCATACATGGCGCGCAGGCGGTCGCGGGTCTTGTTGATCCTTTCATGCTCTTCCTCGTCAAGTTTTTCTTTTGACTCAACCGGGAAAAGCAGATCCATGAGGCGTTCATCCGCCAGCTCTTCCGCACGCTGGCGCACCCGTTCCTCCTGCTCTTTCTCCACCATGTCCACCGCCATATAGGTCAGGTCGCGGACGATGGATTCGACGTCCCTGCCCACATAACCGACCTCGGTGAATTTTGTGGCTTCCACTTTAATAAAGGGTGACTGCGCCAGTGCGGCCAGACGGCGGGCGATTTCGGTCTTGCCCACTCCGGTGGGTCCGATCATGATGATATTGTTGGGCAGGATCTCATTGCGGATCCTTTCATCCGCCTGCTGACGGCGCCAGCGGTTCCGGAGGGCAATGGCCACGGAACGTTTTGCCTTGTCCTGGCCGATAACAAAGCGATCCAGTTCTTTTACGATCTCTTTGGGTGTTAATGCTTTCATTCGTCAAGCTCCATAACGGTGATATTTTCATTCGTGTAGATACAAATTGATGAGGCGATCCTGAGACTTTTCTCTGCGATCGCTTTTGCATTCAGGCGGGTATTGTGCATAAGCGCCCGCGCTGCGGCCAGTGCGTACGGGCCGCCGGATCCGATCGCGTACAGGTGATCGTCGGAATCGATCACATCGCCCGAACCGCTCAGAACGTAACCGTTGTCGTTGTCCATCACGATCAGCAGGGCCTCCAGCTTCTGCAGGTATTTGTCGCGGCGCCATTCCTTGGTCATTTCCACGGCCGCCCGGGTCAGATCGCCCTTGTATTCCTTGATCTTATTCTCAAATTTTTCAAAGAGGCTGAACGCATCCGCCGAGGCACCGGCAAATCCTGCAAGGATCTTGTTGTTGTACAGTTTCCGGACCTTCACGGTCTGGGAACGCATTACGGTGTTGCCGAGGGTCACCTGGCCGTCGCCGGCAATGGCGGCTTTCCCGTTGCGGTGGACCCCGAGGATGGTGGTACTTAATATTTTTTCCATGTGCTTCCTTTTTATGGTTTCCGCCGCTTTCCCGAAGCGGGGATCCCGAGCTTTTCCCGGTACTTCGCTACGGTGCGGCGTGCAATATGATATCCTTTCCGGATCAGGGCTTCACGCAATTGCTCGTCGCTGAACGGGTCGCTTTTGTTCTCCTTTTCCACGATCTTCAACAGGTCCCTTTCCAGGTCCCGTGTTGACGAGCTCACGTTGTCACGGCGTCCCGCCCTTTCGCTGAAAAAGTATTTCAGTTCATATATCCCGTCCGGTGTCTGCATGTACTTTCCGTTCGCGATGCGGGACACGGTGGAAATGTCCAGCCCCGTATCTCCGGCGACATCTTTCATGATCATCGGCAGGGGGTATTCGCGCCGGTTCAGCAGGAACTCCCGCTGACGTTTTACAATGGAGCGGGCAACGGCGAGAATGGACCGTTTCCGCTGTTCTATCGCCTGCATGAACAGCGTCGCCGCCTGTTTGTGGCTTTCCAGGTAGCGCCTTGCGCCCCGGTCAAGGTCACGCCTGCCCAGCATCTTCAGATAGGTCGGCGACAGACGCACGCCCGGCGTATCCGATTCGTTCAGCGCAACATAAAAATGCCCGTCCTTTTTCTGCAGTACCACATCCGGGATAATGCTTTTTTTCAGATATTCCCCGTGGCCCGCCGCCGGTTTGGGATTCAGCCGGCCGATCTGTTCACGCGCATACTGCATGTCGTTCTCGCTGAGGTCCAGTGCTTCCCGTATCTTTCCGTAACGGCCTGCAGTAAGATCATGGTAATGATCTTCAATGATGCGAATGACAAAGGGTTCCTCATTCTGCTCACGCAGCTGCAGGAGCATGCACTCTCTGAGGTTCCGCGCCGCGATACCCGGCGGTCCCGTTTCCTGGATCCGCCGCAGGACCTCTTCCGCATGCTCATAGGGAACGGACAGTTTATAGGCAATATTCTCAAGGGGAATGTCCCGCAGAAAACCGTTTGCATCCAGGCTCCCGATAATTTCCTCGGCAAGCCGGAGGTCCTTTTCGCGCAGCCCCGACTCACGAACCTGGATCAGCAGGCGGTCAAAGAAATCCGGTTCATCCGCCTGCTGGATATCACTGATGTCAACGCCCTTTCCGGAGTAGCGGGATGGTGTGAACCCTTCCCCCTGAAGATCAGGACCGGAATTGTCCTCCGCCGGCCGCGGCCCCGGGTCCTCACGATCCTCCCCTTCTATTTCCAGCAGCGGGTTTTTTTCCACCTCCCGCACCACGGCACGCTCAAGGTCCATCTGACCCAGTTGCGAAAGCCGGGCCAGCATCAGCTGCATGGGCGCAAGTTTCTGTGTTTGTTTTTGTGTTAACTGCTGTTTCATTGTTAACGGTCGAGCTTGAACTTCGCACCAAGATAGAGGCGGCGCGCTTCGGGATCATTTGCCAGAAATTCCGCACTGCCCGCCTTCAGTACCGATCCCTGATAGAGAAGGTAGGAATGATCGGTGATGGACAGGGTCTCATGAACATTGTGGTCCGTAATGATCACCCCGATGCCTCTTTGCTTCAGGGCCGCCACCATTTCCTGGATGTCTTCCACGGCGATCGGATCGATCCCGGCAAAAGGTTCATCCAGAAGAATGAACTTCGGATCCGTGGCAAGGGCCCTTGCGATCTCCGTCCGCCTGCGCTCTCCCCCGCTGAGCGAAAATCCCTTGTTTTTCCGGACTTTTTCCAGTTTGAATTCTTTGACCAGCGTATCGATCTTTTTCCGGATCCATTGACGGTCTTTATAGAACATTTCCAGTACAAGCCGCAGATTGTCCTCCACGGACAATTTCCGGAAAACGGAGGCTTCCTGGGGAAGGTAGCCGATCCCCATCCGGGCACGTTTATACATGGGCAGTGCGGTGATATCCTCCCCGTCCAGGTAGATATGTCCGGAACGGGGGCGTATCATACCCGTGATCATATAAAAAGTGGTGGTTTTTCCTGCACCGTTCGGCCCCAGAAGACCGACGATCTCTCCGGTCTTCGCTTCCAGATCGACTGCATTTACGACCCTTCTCCGGTTGTAGACCTTTACCAGTTTTTCCGTTCTTAAGGTCGCCATCATTTTCTCCTCAGGAGAAATATAACGAGAATGTACGTGTTTGCAAAGCGCGAAGGAGAAAATGTGACCTGCACAATACCCGCATACGATATCCGCTGCGGATCGAACTACTGATCCAGACGGCGGGAGGTTTTCCCCAGGGGGTTGTAGATCGTCCAGTTCTCGAATTTCGTGTCACTGACAAAGTCCGTTCCGTACAGCGTGTCCTTTTTGGAATATATCTGGATCGCACTGTTCGTATAAACCTTATTGCTGTCGTTGATCCAGAAGAGGCTGTCCGTATACGCCGTGAATCCGCTGTCGGACACCATGACGACATTCCCCACCGCAACAATATTCTCTCTTCTTTCGTTAACCCGTCCGCTGTCCGCGGTCAGGTATGAGGTGTGTTTTCCGTCTTTATAGAAATCGATGCGCATGCTGTCACGGATATACATATCCTTCGTGTCTTCAAACTTCACAAGATGCGCAGCATAGATCCTTGAACTTACTTCACCGGAGCGGCTTACCGTTACGTGAGTATCCCAGATTTCCTGATCGGGAATGCGCCCTTCCGGCAGCTTGCCGTAATCGCCGGTTTCCGCACAGGAAAAAAACAGCAGGGCGGCAGGTAGTAAATAAAGAAGGTATTTCATTGAACTCAATACAATCCCTGTAATTTTTGCAGGGCTGTCTGCATCCGGTCCTGCGCATGCAGTATCCTGTCCACCATCTCACGGAATGCGCCGTGACCGCCCGGCGTTTCCGTAACATAGTCGGCCACGCTCTTGATCTCCGCAATGGCATTCGCCGGAGCGAAGGCCGTACCGCAGCGTTTCAGAACAGGTTCGTCAATATAGTCATCACCGATGTAGGCGATATGACGGTCTTCCAGGTGAAAATGCGACTTCAGTGCTTCATAGGCTTCGATCTTGGCATATTTGGTCTGGAAAACAAGTTCATCCGGTATCTGCAGGGCCCGGGTCCGTGCCAGGGTGGCCTCCGAATAACGGCCCGAGATGACCGCGACCGGGAAATCGATAAGGCGGAGCAGAACAAAAGCAAGCCCGTCATTGGAATGAAAGCGTTTCATTTCCAGTCCCCGGCCGATGTAGAACGACCCGTCGGTCAGCACACCGTCAACATCCGTCGCGATCAGTTTCACATCACGCATTTTCAGGCGCAGTTCCGTATCCGGGGGGGTCATTCATATCCTTTTCTTTTCAAAATTGCCGCTACGAATTCACGGAAGAGAGGATGCGCTTTAGCAATGCGTGATTTCAGCTCGGGATGGAACTGTACCCCCACATACCAGGGATGCTCCGGTATCTCCACGCATTCCACAAGATCATAGGTCCGGTTGATGCCCGCGATCTTCATCCCCCCGTTCTGCAAAGCCTCGCGGTACCGGTTGTTGACCTCGTAGCGGTGACGGTGACGCTCGGATATCCTTTTTTCGTTCCCGTACGCTTCCGCCGCAACACTCTGTACTGTGAGCTCGCAGTCGAAAGCGCCCAGCCGCATCGTGCCGCCCAGGTCTGTGATCTTTTTCTGTGCTTCCATTATGTCGATGACCGGCTCGCCGGTATCGGGATGAAACTCGGTGCTGTCCGCATTTTTCAGCCCCAGGACATTGCGCGCAAATTCTATGACCGCTATCTGCATGCCCAGGCAAATGCCGAAAAAGGGGATCCTGTGCTCCCGGGCATACTGCGCCGCGATGATCTTGCCTTCTATGCCGCGTTTGCCAAATCCGCCCGGCACCAGCAGACCGTCCAGGACTTCCAGTCTTTCCTTTAATTCCTGAGGGGCGTGATTTTCCAGCTCCTCCGCATCGATCCACAAAAGGTTCACCCGGGTGTTGTTTTCCGCACCGGCATGGATGAAGGACTCCATGATACTTTTATAGGAGTCTTTCATCCCGGTATATTTGCCGACAATACCTACATTGACGGAATATTTCGGATCCTTGATGCGCAGGACCATGGAACGCAGGTCCGTGAGCGAAGGATTGTGGCGGTTCCCCAGTTCGAGATGACGCGCAAGGGTCTGGTAAACGTCCTGTCTTTTGAATATCAGGGGGATCTCATAGATCGTTTCGGCATCCGGCATATCGATCACCCCATAGGA
This sequence comes from Fidelibacterota bacterium, assembly GCA_018400915.1. Lineage (GTDB taxonomy): Bacteria > Fidelibacterota > Fidelibacteria > Fidelibacterales > Fidelibacteraceae > M50B103. The sequence continues at coordinate 26,381 of JAGYLW010000007.1, read as the reverse complement.
GCGCACATTGCAAAAAAGTGCGATCTTTGCCCTTGCGGCATTATCCAGGCCCGCCTTCCCGCTCCGGCACATGATCATGTCCGGCGTCAAACCGATTTCGCGCAGCTTCTGCACGGAATGCTGTGTGGGTTTGGTCTTGATCTCCTCGGAAGAATCCACATAAGGCAGTAAGGTAACGTGAATGTTCATGTATTCGTGATGATCCAGCTGATTTTCAAATTGCCGGATGGCCTCAAGAAAAGGGAGGCTTTCAATGTCTCCGACCGTACCGCCGACTTCGGTAATGACGATGTCATATTCTTTTTTATCAAGAATATGGGTAAAGCGACGCATGATCTCATTGGTCACATGCGGGATGATCTGCACCGTCCTGCCCAGATACTCCCCGCGGCGTTCCGCTTCCAGCACACTGCTGTATATCTGTCCCGCAGTGGCATTGTTCAATTGTGACATGCTGGTATCCAGAAAACGTTCATAATGCCCGAGATCGAGATCCGTTTCGGCGCCGTCATCGGTAACATAGACCTCGCCGTGCTGAATAGGGCTCATGGTGCCCGGGTCCACGTTCAGGTAGGGGTCGAATTTCTGAATGATGACACGGTATCCGGCCTGTTTCAGCAGGTAGCCGATGGAGGCGGAGGTAATGCCTTTCCCCAGACCGGAGATGACGCCGCCGGTCACAAAGATATAGCGCGTCGAGCCCGGATCGTTCTCATATGTGGTCATGAAAATCCCTTATCCTTAATTACCTTCGGAACGTTAAAATGTTCGTTATCGTGATCCGGCGCATTGCGGAACACCTCTTCCCGGCTCAGTGACGGCAGTGCCTTGTCTTCACGCATAACGTTGACCATGTCCAGTACATGGCTCATGGGCTTTACATTCTCAACATCAAGTTCTTTCAGCTGATCAACATATCCGATAATGTCACTCAGCTGTTTCGTATATAACGTGATCTCCTCTTCACTCAGCTTCAGGCGTGCCAGGGAGGCAATATGTCTGACTTCTTCGCGTGAAATGGACATGACCGGCCTTTATATTTTATTTCAGGGTTTTCAGAAGTTCCGTCAGGAACTCCCACACTTTCCTTACGGAGGGAACGTAAAGCTTCTCATCGGGAGAATGGGCGTTCTCAATGGTGGGCCCGAACGAGATCATGTCCATTCCCTCATGTTTTGCGCCCAGTACGCCGCATTCCAGTCCTCCGTGAACCACATTCACCTTGGGTTCTTTCCCGAAATGTGCCCGGTAGACCGCTTTGGATTTGGCCAGAAGTTTTGAATTCCAGTCCGGCTGCCATGAGGAATAGCCGTTCCCGCTTTTGAATTCCGCTCCGGCCAGATAGGCCAGCATCTCGATCTTCCGGGTCAGCATGTCGCGGGCGGACATGACCTGGCTGCGCTGACTGGAGAGAATGCGGACGGCATTGTCCTCCGTGCGGACGACGGCAAGGTTATTCGACGTTTCCGCGATCAGTTTATTCCCGCTGTAAACGGAAGGATCAAGTTCTTCGATGCCGCTGGGAAAGGCGAACATGAAACGGAGGATCCGTTCGGCCAGTACCCCGGTGATCCCGTGTTTTTCTTTTCCGGAGCTTTTCATATTCCCGCGTATGTTCTTTTCAACCGTCTTATACTCGTTCCTGAAGGTCTCCACCATACGGTTCAGGATTGTTGCCGCCGCTTCTTCCGCATCGGAGGGGATGGCGATCTTTGCCGCCGCATCACGGGGAATAGCGTTGTGCGCCGTTCCGCCGCTCATACTGATCAAACGCAGGGGCAGCGCCTCATGCAGCGACCAAAGCGTTCTGACAAGAAGCTTGTTCGCATTTGCCCGGTGTTTCACGATATCCGTCCCGCTGTGCCCTCCGAGGCACCCGCTGATCGTCAGATCATATATTTTGTCATCTTTATGCAGAGATTCGTAATTCAGGGGAAACCATATCTTCGTGTCCACACCGCCGCAGCAGCCGATCGTGAAAATACCCTCGTCATCCGAGTCCAGGTTCAGAAGGATCTTTCCCTTCAGCGTGCCGGGTTTCAGTGCACTGGCGCCGGTAAGCCCCGTTTCTTCATCCACGGTAAAGAGAAGTTCCAGTTCGGGATGCGCAATCTCAAGTTCCACCACGGCCAGTGCATAGGCAAGGGCAACCCCGTTATCGGCCCCGAGCGTGGTCTTGTCGGCATGCAGCCAGTCCCCGTCGTAAATGAAGGTAATGGGATCCCTGCTGAAATCATGCACGGAACCCTCCGCTTTCTCACAGACCATATCCATGTGGCCCTGCAATACGACCACGGGACGGTCCTCAAAGCCCGGCGTTGCAGGAACACGGATGAGCACGTTCATCACTTCATCCGTCTCCACGTATAAACCGTGCTTTTCCGCCCATTTGACCAGCCACGCGGAGATCTTTTCCTCGTGCTTGGATTCGCGGGGGATCTGTGAAATTTCCTTAAAAATATTTAATATTTTTTCCGTTGTCTTATCCATCGCATCACCTGATTTTTTTATGCTGAAAGATATAATATGCTTCCGATTAATACAATTGTAAAATCACATCCGCCGGAAATAAATGATCCGTCAGATGATCAGGATTGTGAGGTACAGCCGGAAGCGGGATGGCATTTCGCAGTCCCGGTGTTTCGACAGGCTCAGGGCTGCAAGGTACTGGGATCCTGATCCGTCAGCTGACGGACAGGATGACGATGTATATTGCATCTTCGTCTCGACAACTCAACAACAAATTAACAAATTAACAACTCCACGACTCAACATTTCAACGGATTCAGGACAGTATGTCGTACTTATAAATAATTGTTTTTATTTTCCTTTCTCCGTGCTATTTTTGGATGCATTTTGAGAATAGCGGTGTTTAAGATGTGAGGTGACCGAATGCGTATCGTCATTCTGAAGAACTATGATAAAATGAGCACGTTTGCCGCAAGGCATATCGTTCGGCGTATCCGGGAATTCCAGCCTTCGGAAGACCGTCCTTTCGTGCTGGGCCTGCCTACCGGATCCTCCCCCCTGGGAGTATACCGTGAACTGATCTCCCTGCATCAGGCAAAAGAAGTCTCTTTCGAGCATGTCGTTACGTTCAACATGGATGAATATATCGGGCTTCCGGAAGAACATCCCGAAAGCTACCATTATTTTATGCACCACCATTTTTTCCGGCATATCGACATCCGTCCGGAAAATATCAATATCCCCGACGGGAACGCAAAAGACCCGGAGCAAGAATGCGAAAATTACGAAAAGAAGATCCGGGCCGCGGGGGGCATCCGGCTTTTCCTCGGAGGTATCGGACCGGACGGACATATCGCCTTTAATGAACCCGGCTCTTCCCTGCAGTCGCGGACCCGTGTGAAGTCCCTGACCTATGACACGATCCTGGCCAACTCCCGATTTTTTGACAATGATGTCGGCAAGGTGCCGAAACGGGCGCTGACCGTCGGGGTCGGTACGGTAATGGATGCCGGTGAAGTCCTTATTCTGGTCAACGGATATAAAAAGGCCCGCGCACTGAAACATGTGGTCGAAGAAGGTGTTAACCACATGTGGACGGCATCCGCCCTCCAGTTGCATCCGCACGGCATGATCGTCTGCGACGACGAGGCGACCATGGAACTGAAAGCCGGGACGGTCAGTTATTTTAAAGACATTGAAAAAGACTCCATTGCCTCTGTCTGAATACATTATTTGTTAACTTTTCCCCGGCGGCTGTGTCGAACCATCAAGAATACGGAAAAGTACATGAAAGGTTTAGCATGAAAAAAAGTCTGATGATCCTCTTCCTGACACTTACGGGCGGTATCCTGTTTGCTGCTACGGTAACCGGTTACGTAAAAGACGCCGAAACGGACAGACCTCTTGAATTTGCAAATGTCGCATTACACAATATTCCGGAGGACGAGGTGGTCACGGGGACCATGTCCGGAGTGGACGGAAGTTTCCGTATTTTCAATATCCCCGCGGGAAGCTATAATCTTGTTGTCACCTATATGGGTTACGAACGGAAAACCGTTCCCGATGTCGTGATCAGGGACAGGGAGCAAAAAATACAGATTGGAAATATCATGCTTGAATCCGCGGCGCTTGAGATGGAGGATGTTGTCGTCTCGGCGGAAAAACCCGCGGTTACCTACCGGATCGACAAACGTATCGTGGACGCCCAGCAGTTTTTAAGCGCCAAGGGCGGCACCGCCGTTGACATTCTGGAAAACGTCGCCTCCGTGGACGTCGATATTGAGGGGAACGTGTCCCTGCGGGGAAGTGAGAATTTTACCGTAATGATCGACGGCAGGCCCTCCGTGCTTGAACCCCAGGATGCACTGGAGAGTATTCCGGCAAGCTCGATCGAGAACATTGAGATCATGACCAATGCTTCCGCCAAGTATGAGGCGGAGGGCGGTGCCGGGATCATCAATCTCGTCACCCGGCGCGACAAGCGGCTGGGTATCAACGGTATCGCCGAGCTGAACGCCGGAACGAACAGCCTGGGCGGCAGTGTCCTGCTGAATTATACGGGGGAGAAAATAAACGCCTTTGCCTCGGTGGATTACCGGCGCCGTAATTTCTCGGGCGAATCGCATGTGGTGCGCGAATTATACTATACGGATACCACCGCGATCTACGACTCCGAGGGAAGCCGCGAGCATCTGCGCGGCGGCTACGGGATACGCGGAGGCCTGGACTGGTTCATCAGCAAGAGTGACGTCCTGGGCCTGAGTTTCTATTACGGTCCGCGGAGTTCGCAGAGCAATTCCGGGAACACCTATAACATTTCTTATATGGACCCGCTTCAGGAAACCCTTTATGATACGGAATTTTACAACAGTTACGATATCAGTGAACGCGGCGGCGGAAGAAGCGGCGCCCATCTTGACTATACGCACAAGTTCAACGGCACAAACGGAGATGCAAAGGCTTCGTCCGGCAGCAAACGGCCGGGAAACGATGCGAACGGCTCTTCCCGCGTTCATCAGATAAAGGTCAATACCTCCTATTACCGCTGGAGCTCGAATGAGTTCTCCTATACCTATCTTGAAAATGCAGCGGGAGACACCACGGAGGGACAGAAGACCGAAGAAAGGGGCCCGTCGAACAGCATCCGCACGGAAGTGGAGTACATGTTGCCGCTGGGTGAGAACAATATGTTCGAAGCGGGGTTCAACGGCCGCTTCAACTGGAAGGAAGATGAGAACAATGTCTATTATCTGAATACGGGCACCGGAGCATTTGATCTTCAGGACGATTTCAGCTACCTGACCCGGTCAAAACAGAACCGCATTTCCTTTTATTCCCTTTTTTCCGGTGAGATCGGCCGTTTCGGCTTTCAGCCGGGATTACGGGCGGAATATACCTATCGTGAGATCAACAGCACCGCACAGGATTCCCCTTTTGTGCTTGACAGCCTGCATCTTTTCCCGACCTTCCACGCCTCCTATCAGCTGCCTGCGGATATCCAGCTGATGGCCAGCTACACCCGCCGTATCTCACGTCCCCGCGGCTGGCAGCTTGAACCTTTTTACACCTGGTGGGACGCCTATAACATCCGCATCGGGAACCCGGACCTGGTTCCCGAAATGAGCGATTCCTATGACTTCAGCGTACAGAAGCGCTTCGGGAAAAGTTTTGTCTCGCTTGACGCCTACTATAAAAAGACCCATGACAAGATTGAGCGCATCCAGACGGTGTACTCCGGGGACGTTATCCTGAATACCTACGAGAACGTCGGTCAGGACAAGTCACTGGGCTTAGAGCTTTCCGGCAATCTGAACCTGTACAAATGGTGGATGCTGAATCTCAGTACAAGCCTGTACCATTATCAGGTTTCGGGCGAACTTTACGGTGAAGATTTTAACGAAACGAGTACCAATTACCGCGGCCGGCTGCGGAACACTTTTGTGATAAAGGAAAACACCCGTTTCCAGTTCGGCCTGTATTACCGCAGCAGAAGCGCGACCGCCCAGGGTACGCGTTCCGGAGGCCTGATGACGGACCTTGCCCTGCGCCAGGAGTTCTTTAATGATAAACTTACGGCCACCCTGCAGGTCCGCGATATCTTCGGGACCGGAAGATATGAACGTGTTGTCAGCACTCCCGATTACAAGACTACCTCCGTATTTGAACGTCAGTCCCCCATGATATCGCTGAATCTATCCCTGAAGATCAACAATTACCGGGATAAGAGGCAGCGGGGCGGCGAAGGTTTTGATGATGAGGGGTTTGACATTGACGACGGCGAGGAATTCTAAGTCCGGGGATCCCGGCGCTTTCCCTGCAGCAGGCTGAATATAAAAAAACGGGATAATACATGTGCGGAGCGTGACGCTCCGTACATTTTTTTATGAACCATTTTTTTACCGCATCATTCCGGTGATCGCTTCTCTGAAAACATCAGATTATCCAGAACGTGCTGAACACCGTATTCGCCGACATGATGGATCACGTCCTTTGCATGCAAAAACTGATCATGCCGGTATTTGCTGTAATTTTCGTGTTCCGGGTTCAGGCTCTGAATGAATACGGTGCCGGATTCATGGATGAACCGGTCGTCCCCGATATACAGTCCCACATGGGTCACACGTTTGCTTCCGTCTTCCCTCAAGCGGCCGAAGAAAAGCAGGTCTCCCGGTTTAAGTTTCTGGATCTCTTCCCTGCCTTCCGCAACGGTTTTCCCCACCAATGCCTGCTGGGAGGCGTCGCGCGGAAGATAAATGCCGTGCAGCATCATGACAATGCGCGTAAACCCGGAACAGTCCATCATCTTCGTGGAGGTCCCTCCCCAGAGATAGGAACGCCCCATGTAACTCTTTGCCAGGGCAATGATGCTTTCGACCTCAGGCTGAACGGAAGCGCTCCAGGCTTCAAAAGGTTCACCGTATGAAGGGTCAATATAGCCGGTCCGGCCATCGGGATAGGCGACTTTTACAAAACCGTGCTCCGCTCCGGCGATCCTCACCAGGCTTGTGGCGGTAATGTCTCCGATACGGTCCGCATTTTCCGACGCCTCTTGATAAATATATCCGTTGTCTTTCAGGTAGATCATCTTCTCGCTGTTGCGCCAGGCGTTGAATTCCTCTTCCGTCATGGCGGCAAATGCGCCGCCTCCGACCCAGCCAAGATAACCGTCGGGGGTCTGGACATAATATCGCCCCCCTTCCTTCTTGTAAACGCGGAGAGGATGCCCCAGGACCGCCTGGGTGGCCATTTCACTCCGTGAGGAAGGCTCCACCCTGATATTGGCGACCGCGCGGTTGATCACTCCGTACACCTTTCTGTCCAGGGCGTCATGATCCGGCAGCAGCTGAATGGTATTCGCAACCGTGTATCCCTCGCGTTCCAGGCGTGTTACCAGGCTGTCCATGCCCCGCTCGCTGTTCATCTCTCCCCGGAGGATCACCGTTTTCCCTTTCTGTTCGAATTCCACGTCAAAGATATTCACCCTTCTGTCGGGGCATACCTCTGCGCGAACCTCATTGACAAATGCTTCCGCCGGTCTCACGGGAATATCGCCGCAGGCGGCAAAAATGAATATACTTAGCAGTGAGAGCAATATTTTCTTCATTGTTGATCCTTGTTTTTTAATTGAAAATAATATAAGGAACCGGAAGGTGTTTTAAAACAGAAATCCTTTCGACGTCGGGATCATTGCGGTGAGCGAAAACAATATCCCCGCGTATCCTGCAAAAGGGGTGGCAAGCCGGCAATTTTTATGTGGATAAAGATTGTGATATGCTATTACCTTTTACAGAATACACTTTTTGTAAAATGATGCGCTGAACGCCTGAAACAGGGCTCTTTCGTCATCAGCAAAAACACGGTTCTTTTCACCTGAATTTTTAACTTGCATAGTGAAAAACTTACGCTTATCTTTTCCAAAATTTGAAAAGAGGTTTATTTTGAGTTCATTTAACGAATTACTTTGTCCGAGATGCGGTGAGCCCCTGAATAAGCAACAGTTGAGAAAGCGTTTGTACTGCCCGCATTGTAAAACGAACTTAAAGTCTGAAGAATATATTGACTTTTTAGAATACATTGTAGAACAGGGTATTGTGGATAATGTCGATTTTTTCGACACCTCGCTTTTCGGGAATGATTTCCTGAAGTATGAAAGCAATGAAATGGATGATGAACATGACATTGCCGATGTGGAGAACAACAATCCCCAGGATTTTCTGGATGACAACATGATATCCATTGAAGATGAGTTCATTGCTGACATGGAATCCAATTCAGACGAAGAAGAGGACTATTCCGTGTTTAACTTCGAAGAAGAAGATAACGAAGATGAAAAATGACAAAGAAAATCCCAAACGCAGCATTGAGATCAATATCAATGAAAAAACTGCCGAGGGAAAGTACGCAAATCTTCAGATCGTGACGCACAGTCCCAGCGAGTTCATTCTTGATTTCTGCCAGATGCTTCCCGGCCTTCCGAAAGCGAACGTTGTATCACGCCTTATCCTTTCGCCACAGCATGCCAAGGCGCTGATGAAAACGCTCACCACCAATATCTCCCGCTATGAACAGCATTTCGGGGAGATCAGGGAGGTCCAGAATCCCAATCAGCCGAAACTGAATTTCCAGCCGGAAGACAAAAAAGTTCCCAATTGATCAACGGCCCCGGCGTTTCGCGCCGGACTAATTATATTCAGCCTCTCCACATGGTCGAGGCTGCAGGGTATTCATGCTCTTTAAACGCTAAACGGGATCCAGTCGTCATATATTGGGGATCCCGATCCGTCAGCTGACGGACGGGATGACGTGGTCCCTCTGTTCTTTCGTCTCCCCATCTCAACCTCTCAACGACTCAACGACTCAACCTCTTCCGCCCTTCGATTACCTCAGGGTTGTGGGGTGTTGGATGACATTTCGCAGCCCCGGCACTTCGTACCGGGCTAATTATATTCAGCCTTTCCACATGGTCGAGGCTGCAGGGTATTCATGCTCTTTAAACGCTAAACGGAACCGAGTCCTCAGATGTTGGGGATCCCGAAACCAGTTCGGGATGACGATGTCATTATGTCCCTTCGTCTCAACAGCTCAACGCCTCAACGACTCAACGATTTAACGTTATTTTACCGGGGCAGGCGTGGAATCCGTGGAAGATCTGTTCTCAAAAGATCCAGTTGAAGCGCAGCGTGCCCGACTGATGATAGGTCTTTGCGGTGCCGGTCTGGCGGACCTGTTCCAGGCGGTACTGAAAACTGACCCTGTTCGCATATTTAAAGTTCACGGCGCCCCCCATCCGCCGTGAATGAAAGCTTTCTTCGCGATCTTCGGGACCTGTATACCGGAAATCCCTGCGGAAAGCATACACCGGTCCGGCGGCAATACTGAAGTATTTTGCCTTGTAGCCCGGTTTCAGCTCCATCCTGAGGGTATATCTGTTGTCGGTCCGGTTCTGAATGAAATCATCCCAGTCCAGCAGCCCGTTATCCTCCAGACGGAAGAACACATATGCATTGATGAACCAGTCCGCATGCAGGAACCACTGAAGGTTCTGCTGAAGCTTTAAACCGCGGAACACCATGCTCTGCACATGCACAAAGGCGGAATCCTCATGGTCATAAACAAAATAATTGGCATAGATCTCCTGTCTGGCTTTCCAGCGAAGCAGCCGGGGAATATTGGTGTTCAATTCCGATCTGAGGGAAAAAACGCGGTTCCAGTGATTCTGCGCCGACCGCTGGCGGTACAGGTACACATAATGGTGCAGGAACATGTTCGCCGATACGCTCAGGTGCGTATAGTTGTCCACCCGGTGATGCCAGGCCGGCGAGACGGAATAGGTCAGCTCGTCGCGGTCGTCATAATTGTTCGTATCCGGCGTGTCGTAATAAAGCAGCGATCCAAGATAATCGACAAAAAGACTGTCATTTTCGGAAATACGCCAGGATAAACGTGCGAGCACGCTTTTTTTATCAAAAATATAATCCGCCGGCAGGGAGATCCCCGGGTCGCTCGCCTCGGTGCGGTTCTGCTGATAATCATTGGAAAAACCGACATACCCTCTGAATGCACCCAGCTTCGCCTTTACACGCAGATCGTTCCGCAATCCGAGGTACCTGCGTGTACGGCTTTCCTTCTCGTCATCATATTGGAAACGGAGGCCGTCACTGCTGCCGGAAAGGTCCAGGCGGTAATCCAGGACAATATTTTCATGCAGGGGGTAATACAGGTCGTTGCGTATATAGGCGGTCGTGTTCAGCCTTTCTTCCGTTTCGGCATCCCGGCTGATATAGTATTCACGGTTATATGCCTTTACTCCCGCCGAGAACGTATTTTTAAACGAGGAACGGTTTTTTACACGGAAAGAGACGCGATTGTCAAAGGTATAATTCCGCCGGTCACCCATCTGCGAATAATCCCAGTCAAGCACCGGATAAAACAAGCGCCCCTGGCGGTCCCGTGACAGTTCCATCCCCCCGTACCAGCCCATATCCCGGATACCGAGACGCGTTTCCCGTGCATATCCGCTCTCCAGCATCACCTTGTACTGCGCTTTTCGGTATTCACCCTTCAGCCCGAACCGTGACTGGTCATAATCATAGGCGTGGGAGCTCTGGCCATCGCGGAAAAGGTAGTATTTTGCCGTCAGTCCCGTGCGGAAATGCGGAGAGAGAATGTAAAGGAGATCACCCGTCACATCGGTCTGCGTCTTCAGCCTTGACGTTTCACTGTAAACCGAACTGCTGTTGCTGATCCCGGCATTCACGTAAAGCTTTTTGTAAACGGCGGAAAAATGATTCCATCCGCCGAACCTGTAATAATGATTCAGCCGGTCGGCGTATACCATCGTCGTATCGGCCCCGTAGCCCCTTGCGACCATGAGAGGGACAAACAGTATCACAATGAATATCCTGCAGCTTATTTTCATTGTTCTCATTCCCGGATAAGGCGGAATCCGGATGCATCCCAGATCCCGTAACTGCAGTGATGGATCCAGTCTCCCAGGATCACCATGCTCTTTCCGTCCTTTTCTTCCAGGCAGGGTCGGTGCACATGCCCGCTGATCGCCAGATCATGACCGTTTTCCAGTTTACGGTGAAGAAAACCCCGCATTTTGTCCACGGCTTTTTCCGGTACGCGGGGAATGCGGGTCAATGCGCGGTTGTAGTGGCTGACCCTTTCACCGAGTGCGTATATCCATGGTGCCGGAAGGCATTTCAGGAGTGCGATAAACAAGGGAGCCCGCAATATTTTCCGGATCCACGGATAAAGGGGGTGATTATAGACGACCTCGTCGCCATGCTGACAATAGAAAGCCTTTCCGGCAAAGCGGAAAGAGACCGCTTCCGGATAAAAATGGATTCCCAGCTCGCGGGTTAAATACCCGCGTACCCAGTAATCGTGGTTCCCCCCGATAAAATGGATCTCAATGCCTCTTTCCCGGAGATCCGACAATGTGCGGACAAGAGGCTTAAGCGTTTCGGGAACATAATTCCGGCAGTCAAACCAGAAATCGAAAAAATCTCCGAGAATGAAGAGCGTACCCCCTGTTCTTTCTATCTTTTGCAGGCGTAAGGTCAGCCTGTCCATGCGTTTCTGCTGTTCATGCCCTCTGCGGGTTGAAACATGCGTATCGGAGAAAAAATAAAAGGGAGTCTTCAGTGCCTCTTTCCGGGGGCGGGAAAATGTTGCTTTCGCATCACTCATGCTTTTGCCGCGCATGCTCTCCGGCTTTCCTCTGTCAGACCCTTCAATGCCTTTGTCCTTTTCCGCGCAGGGTCCAGCGCTTTCATCTGCCATTCCCAGTTGCCCCTTAATGTCCCCGGGGTGTTCATGCGTGCGGAACTCCCCAGGTCCAGGATGTCCTGCATGGGAATGACCGCCCACATCGCATTGGAATGAAAGGCCATTTCTATCAGCGACCAGACAATGTTGCCGGTTTCGCCTGTATGGCGGGCCAGCATTTCCTTTTCACGATCTTCCGCCTTTTCGTACCAGCCGCGGGTCGTATTGTTGTCGTGCGTCCCGGTGTAAACGACAAAACGGTCGCGGGGGTCATAATTCCCGGGAAGATAGGGGTTGTTCTCATCACTGTTAAAGGCAAACTGCAGTACTTTCATCCCCGGATACTTCAGGCGTTTGCGAAGCGCGGTCACATCCGGGGTGATAACGCCCAGATCCTCGGCAATGATATACAGGTCCGGAATATGTCCGTGAAGCACGCGGAAAATATCCTCCCGGGGACCCTCAACCCATTTGCCTTCAACGGCGGTCTCCGCTCCGTAGGGAATTTCGTAGGCGGCGCAGAAACCGCGGAAATGATCGATCCGCAGGATATCCGCATGCAATACTCCCACGCGGACGCGCTCCACCCACCAGCGGTAATCCGCGCTTTTCATTGCCTTCCAGTCAAAATGCGGCTGGCCCCACAATTGCCCCGTGCTTGTAAAAAGGTCCGGAGGAACACCGGTCAGGACCTTCGGGACGCCCCGGCGGTCAAGCTTGAAAAGTTCCCGGTTCGCCCAGACATCTGCGGAATCGGTGGAAGTAAATATCGGAATGTCGCCGATGATCCGGATCCCTTTCGTGTTGGCATATTTTTTTATTCTGCCCCACTGGTCAAAAAGAACAAACTGCTCGAACTTGAACTGCTGAATATCATCCGCGTGGTCTTTCCGCCACCCGGCGAGCGCTTGTTCCCCGCGGTCCCGGAGATCACGGGGAAATTCATACCAGCTTCCGGGAAAATATTCCCGGAGGGTCATGAACAGGGCCGTGTCGTCCAGCCAGTATGCATGCCGCTCGCAAAAACTCTCAAAAGCCTTCCGTTCTCCCCGTTTTTTCCAGTTTAAATATGCCAGCATGAAAGCCTGCTGTCTAACATCCTCCACATTGCCATCCCGGACCCAGCGGCAGTACTTCCATTCATCGTCGTTCAGAAGCCCGTCTTTCTTCAGCATTTCCGGACTCACGAAAGCGGGATTGATCGCGTTTGCGGAGGGGCTTGCATACGGTGAGCCGGTCATATCCGGGTAGGTCAGCGGCAGGATCTGCCACAGCGACTGCCCCGACGTTTCCAGCCAGTCAACGAATTCATAGGCCCCTGTTCCGAAATCCCCTTTCCCCCATTCGGAGGGAAGCGAACTTACATGCAGTAAAACACCGGAAGCACGTTCAGGCATAATTCCCTTTCAGATAATATTCTGTATATCGGTCTTTACCTTAAAGAGCAGATCCTGCCATTCCCTGAACGGCAGCGCATGATCCCAGTGCTCTTCAAGCAGTATCTCCGGCGTATCCCGGAAGATCCGCTGTACCATGCCGTATACGACAATAACATCGTCTACGTAATTGATCAGGCGGAGGGGAAAACGCTTCAGGTTCCGGAATTTCAAATTGACCGGCAGTATCAGGTAAAGGGCCGAACCGCCGATCCACCACTTCACACGGCGCGGCGTGCGTTCGTCACGGAGAAGGCGGTAAAACAGCTTCAGCAAGGCCGGTATGCCCTTTGCAATATCTTTCAGCGCCGCTTTGGTCGTAATATTCAGCGGATAACGAAGTTCTTTATTCATGACGCTTCTCCGTATGTGATCTCTTCCCGTTCGATCTTTTTCAGGTTGTTCGAAAGCCAGAAATACGCCAGGAACGCGGACAGCGCGGACGCGGCGATCTGTGCGATGAACACACCCTGAACTCCCATATGGAACACTCGCGTAAAGAGGATGGCCAGCGGAACGATAATGAGCGCAACCCGAATCGTGGTGATGGTCAGGCCGGGCATGCCTTTCCCGAATCCCTGGAAGACCCTTCCGGAGACCATGCCGACCACAATGAAGGGATAGGCGAAAACGTTAAAGCGTACATACATGACAGCAACTCCCGTAATTGCCGGATCCGTTGAAAATATCCTTACAAAGTAAGGAGAAACAAGGTAAAATAAAAGCCCAAAAGTCAGGGCGATGACCTCGCCCCAGCGGATCACATACAGGTATGTTGAACGCATAAGGTCCACACGTTTTGCCCCGTAGAACATGCCGATAAGCGTAACCAGGGAGGAAGCGACGGCCAGTATGGGAAGAAAGAACAGCTGGTCCAGCCGCATTCCGACACCGACTCCGGCCACGGCGTCACTGCCGAAAAAGACGACGATGCGGTTATACAGCATCTGGCCGAAGGACATGATCGCAAAAGAGACCGATGCCGGAAGGCCGATCCGGAAGGTCTTGCCGATAATATCCCCGGACAGGGAAAAATCCCGGAACGCGAACTGCACGAGACTGCCGCGTTTAATGAAAAAGAAAATGAAGAACAGGACCGTAACGGACACCTGTGCGGTGATCGTCGCCCAGGCGGCCCCGGCGATCCCAAGGTCAAGACCAAAGATAAAGATCGGGTCCAGGATAATATTGACACCGGTCCCGAAGATCATAAAACGGACGGGAGTCTTTACGTCCCCTTCTCCGGAAAGGATCGCCCGGAAAAACACATTGAGGATATTGAAAACAAAACCGAACACGATCACTTCAAAATAACTTACCGCCAGTCCGATAATATTCCCGGGCGCTCCGAGAAGCCTGAATATCGGATAGCGGAAAATAATACTGACGGAGGAGATGATCAGGCCGATCACAATGCCGAGCAGCACGGCATGTTCGGCCGCATTATTGGCCCGGTGCTTGTCACGGGCCCCCAGTGCCTGGGAGATCAGGCTCGTCACACCGATGCCGAGCCCGAAACATATGCTGATGGCAAAGAAAACGAAGGGCTGATTGAACTGCATGGCGGCGATGGCATCCCCGCTGATCTTGCTAACGAAAAAAGTGTCCGTCAGATTATAGATGTACTGAACGATCATGCCCAGGAACACGGGCACCGAGAGGCTCCAGACCGCTTTTCGCGGATTATCGATCAGTTTTTCTACGCGCGTGCTTTTCTCCGTCATTCTTTCCCTTGCATAAAACAAGAAGATAATTATTACTTCCTGTAAAAGAAAATACTTTGTATCTTTATCGTATAAAAAGAGGTGCTTATGAAGAGAAAGGTCCTCACGGTGCTTACCGTTCTATTGATGCTGCTTCTGTCCGCAGGATGCGAAAAAAAGCTTCCGGTACTCAGCGAAAGCCAGATAGCCGCCGCCGACACGCTCGGTATCGGTCATGAACAGCTCAAGGCCATGATCTCCAAGCCCCTGCATGCATTCACACCCGCGGAGATCGACCTGTACCTGCCTTATCTCCAGTATACGATCCCCGGCCTTCAGGAACGGGTCAAACACCTTGCCAGAAAAAATCTCGGTCAGCCCTATGAAATATATCTTCTCGGCGAATATCCGGTGGAAATTTACGACCGGCAGCCCCTGTATTGCCTTGAAAAAAGCGATTGCGTGGTATTTTGCGAACATACGCTTGCCATGGCGCTGGCCCATGACTGGCAAAGTTTCTTTGCAGTCCTGCAGCGTATCCGGTACCGTGACGGCATCATAGGCTATACCACAAGGAATCACTACGGAGAATACGACTGGCCACGCAACAATACCTGGCTGGCTCAAAATATTACCGGGGACCTTGCCGGAGGCAGGCTGGCCTATGACACCGTAAAAGTCGACAAAGAGAACTTCTTCAGGAAACGGGGTGTGCCCTATTCCCTCCCGGAGGATTCCCTTGTATGGAGTTATATACCTCTCGAGATCATGCCGGAGATCCTGGATCAGCTGGAGACCGGGGACATCGTCAATGTGGTACGCGGATATAAAGACAACAAGTGGGTGGGCCACTACGGATTCGTCATGACGGATGAAGATGAAGTATATTTCCTGCATTCGACCCCGCCGGAGGTCATTCAGCAGCCTTTCCGCGAGGTGATCGATGCGGCAGCCGCTTCGAACCTCGAAAAGCAGGAAAAGAATGCGGAAATTGAGATCAACAATAAAGCAATAAAAGCCTATAACGAAAGCCACGAAGAAAAGAAACCCTTTGAGGCTCCCGAAGCCTATACGCTCGGGTACCGTTTTTTGCGCCTGGAAGACAACCCGCTGGAAAACCTGATGAACGAAACGCAGGAATTGCGGATCGGCGTCATCCCGGTGCAGCCGGAGGCGGTGAAAACGACAAAACGGGATTCCGTGCTTCGCGGGATAATGCCGTAATATTCCATGGTCCATGTCTATGACCGCTCATCATGACCTGAACATCGCCATTATGGCGATCGGCTTTGCACAGTCCCTTTATGCGGGGATCATGTTTCTTCTGAAGAAACATTCCCGCCTTCCGGACCATATACTGGCCGTATGGCTCTTCTTTATATCCCTGCATATGCTGCTTTCCCTGCTGAACACCCGCTTTTCACTTTTCGCGTTTCCCTTTCTTCCCTTCGTTTACGGACCGCTGCTCTATGTCTATGTGGATTCGCTGATCTCCGAAAACCCCCGCCTTCGCTACTACTACCCGACCCTGGCCGTTCCGGTGGTCGCCTTTTTTATCGTTTCCCTGATCTACCGCAGCGAACCCGTGCTGGACTTCGACAGCTTTCTGGTCAGCAACTCCCTGCAGGGCCTCCGCCTCTCCTATGCGATCCTGCTTATCCTTTCTTTCCTTGGGTACTCGGTCATTACGTTTATCAAGCTGCACAAGCACCGCATCAAGGTCAGGAACCTCTATTCCTACACCTCCCAGAAGATCACCCTCGGCTGGGCCCTGTTTGTCTCGATCTCCTTTTTCGTTCTCTATGCCGCTGTGGTGATCCTCGGTTTTACGCGTATCCTTGTCCGTGACTTTTCCCCGGACCCGGTACTGCTGGGGAATATCGTTCTCGTTTTCCACGCCTTTGCTTTCAGCATTTTCGGTTTTCAGCAGGACCGGATCTATCCCCCGCCCCGGAAGCAGGTACAGAAAAAGTACTCGCGCAGCGGATTGAGCGCAGCGGAACTGGAAGGCATGAAACAAAAGCTCCTGAAGATCATGGATGAAAAAAAACCGTACCTGGAACCGGAGCTGAACATCCTGGACGTGGCAAAAAGCCTGCATGTTCCCCGGCATCACATTACCCAGGTACTCAATGAAAAGCTCGGCAAAAATTTTTATCATTTCATCAACACCTATCGTATTGAAGCGGCAAAGGAAAAACTGAACGATCCCCGCAATGACCGCTTTACGCTCCTTGCGATCGGTTACGATTCGGGCTTTAACTCAAAATCTTCCTTCAACACGCTTTTTAAGAAGCACGTGGGAATGACCCCCTCCGAATACCGTAAAAAACGCTGATCCCGATTTTTAAGTTGAAAGGCTGTTGTTCAGCTCCGGGCATGTTCCCTGAGGCTGCGTGCCGGTAATACCATGTCTTTATTTTCACATTTTATATTGTCCAATCCGCGCCGACTGGACGCTTTCCGCCGGATTTTGTATTAATATCCGCATGAAAAAAAAGCAGGATCTATGAAAAAACTGTTCGTTCTCCTTTTTACGGTATCCCTGGTCTTCGCCCAGGGACTCTTTGAAAGTGCGCAGTCCAAAACGTTCAACTATGCATTGAGCGGGGAAATCCGCAGCGGACTGCTCGCCGGCGGCGCGACGGATTCCCTGCATACGAAAGATCTTTTTTCCCGCCTTGATATCGGCCTGAAAGCAGAGGCGGGCCGGCGTGCATATGCCTTTGCGGAACTGCGCCTGCGTCATCACCGGCTTTCGGGGAAAGACACCCTGGAGATCAACCTCCGTGAAGCTTACGTCGATCTCGGTTTCGGCCCTTTCCGGACCCGCCTGGGAAAACAGATCGAGATCTGGGGGCGCGCGGACGCCTTTAGCTCCCTTGACAACCTCAGTCCGAAGGACCTCCGCCGCGTATACGGGGATCCCGGTGATATGCGCATGGGAAACTTCTTCCTGAACAGCAGTGTGCGCCTGGGCATGTCCTCGAGCCTGCAGGGCATATGGATCCCGGTGTACCGCGCCAATATCATTCCTGCCGGGCTTTTTGAAATGCCGGACAATGTCCGGTACGGCGGGATCCTCACGCCGGACGCCGTGCTTAAGAACAGCGGCGGCGCACTGCGCCTCGATCTTGCGACAAGCGAATACGACGCCGGATTCTCCTATCTGAATGCCTATGCGCTGCAGCCGGGATTTTCCGCGGAAATGCAGGTGCATTCCCCGACGGATATACGCTACCGCTTTTACCAGAAACCCTGGCGACAGCAGGTCGTCGGATTTGATGCGGCATTTACCGCAGACGCCTGGAGTTTCCGCTTTGAGGGAAGTTACATGCTCCCCGACAGTGCGGGAGATCAGATCCACATCCCCGAGAAAGAAGTTCAGTGGACGCTCGGGCTGGACCGGGCGTGGGGGCCTTTGCGGATCCTTGTGGAATACAACGGAAAATACATACCGGCATTCTCGGAACTGGCGCTTCCTTCGGATCCCGCCCTGCTCATGGATTACCGGCTTTTGACCTACAAACGCCTTTTCTTCAGCCAGCAGGACAAAGTCCGGCACGGGGTTTTTATCCGTCCCTCGCTGACGCTTTTTCATGATACCTTTGAAATAGAAGCCCCCTTTCTGTATTACTTTACCGGCAGTGAATACATGTTCTCTCCGTCAATAAGCTTCGAACCGGCGGACGCTCTGCGTATCCGCCTGGGCGCCACCGTTTACAAAGGCGAGGACAACACGCTCTTTGAGCTTCTGTCCGAACAGTACAACGGATTATTTGCGGAGATCAGGATCTCATTTTAAGGAAACCCCGCCATGCGCAGTGAAAAATTTATTTTGAAATACCGCTTCTGGATCATCCTCCTGTTCCCGCTTCTTACCCTGCTCTTTGTCCTCGGTCTAACGCAACTGGAAATTGAAAGCGACATCAAGGAACTGATACCGGAAAAAATGCCCTCGCGGATACAGACCGATGCAATCGAAAGCATCTTCGGGAGCAATAAGATCATTATCCTCGTTCTGGAAACGGAGGATGTTCTCAGGCCGGAGACGCTGCGCCGCGTGAAGGAACTGACCCGCGTGTTTGAACGGCGCAGTGAGTTCGAGCGGGTCACTTCCCTGTTCACCTTAAAGCACATCCGGCACCGTGAGGGTATGATGGTGGTGGATCCCGCCGTGGGAACCCGCATACCGGAAACCGCAGAAGCCCGCGAAACGCTGCGGCGTGACCTGCTTGACAACCCTTTTGTCAGTGGTACGGTCATCTCGGAGGATCTCAGTAAAACGGCGATCGTTCTGAATGTCAGAAAAGATCTTGAAGAGAATGACATTATCCTGAAAATACAAAATATCCTAAAGGAACATCCCGGCGAGGAAAAGATCTATATGGGCGGACTTCCCATTGTGAACGCCTCTATCATGCAGGATATTTCCCGGGATGTGGTCTACCTTCTGCCCATCGGTTTTTTGCTGATGACGGGCATGCTGTATTTTGCTTTCCGGCGCTTCCGGGGGGTTTTCCTTCCGCTTTCGGTGGTCCTGATGGCCATTATCATTGCTTTCGGACTGATGCCGCTGCTCGGCTGGCACATTTCCATCGTCACCATCCTCATGCCGGTCATGCTGATCGCAGTGGCCAACGATTACGGGATCCATATTATCGCAAAATACAACGAACTGCAAAGCATGCATCCGGAATGGACGAACAAAAAACTGGCCCTGGGTGCGTTCAGCAGCCTGAAAAGGCCGGTCACGGTTACCGGGATCACCACGGTGGCGGGGATCCTGGGCCTGCTTGTCCATATCATCGTCCATGCCCGGCAGCTGGGGATACTGGCTTCTGTCGGGATCACCTGGGCGGTGCTCCTGAGCCTTTTCTTCATCCCCGCCGTCCTCAGTTACCTGCCCGTCAGGACGCAAAAGAAAAAATATCATAACGGCAAATTGAAGATCTCCTTCCTTGACCGTATTTTGCATTTTCTTTCGGACCGGATCATTGTGCATCCGAAAAAGATCATGATCATTGCCCTGATCCTGACCCTGGTACTGGCCGGCGGCATTTTTATGCTTAAGATCGACGGGAATATGGAAAATTTCTTCAAGAAGAAGCACCCTGTCAAAGTAAGCTCCTCGGTCATCAATGAACATTTCGGCGGTTCACAGAACCTGTCCGTTCTCTTTGAAGGGAACATCAAGGACCCGGCTGTGCTGAAACGCATGCAGTCGTACGAAAAGACCCTCTTGTCACATCCCGACGTCGGTGACGTCACCTCCATCGTCACGGCCATCCGTGAAATATCGAAAGGACTGTACGCACCGGGACATCCCCTTTACGATACCCTGCCTCCGGGGGAACAGGGGGTGGCGCAGTATCTCGAACTGTATTATATGAACGGGGACCCGGATGATTTCGAACAGCTGATCGATTTTGACTACCGGCATGCACAGATGATCGTCCGCATCAACAAGGCGGACGGATACATTATCCAGAAAGTCGTCCGCGATATCGAAGACCTGACCCGGGATGACCCTAATGTCAAAATGCTGGGCGGACATGCCATGATCACTTCGGACATGAATATTTCCATTGTCGACGGGCAGATCAAATCACTGATCCTGGCTTTCACGGCGATCGCGATCATTCTGATGATTATTTTCCGTTCCTTTACGGCGGGATTGTTCGCTTCCCTACCGCTTGTTCTGGCGGAGATCATTCTCTTCGGGATCATGGGATACGGCGGCGTGCGCCTGGATACGGCAACCGCGTTGCTGTCCTCGATCATGATCGGAGTGGGCGTCGATTATACCATTCACTTTCTCTGGCGCTACCGCAGTGAACTGCGCGGGGGTAATACCCCCGAAACAGCGGTTCGTACCACATTGCTGGGTTCGGGAAAGGGCATTGTGTTCAACGCCTGGTCCGTGATCGTGGGCTTTGCCGCACTGGTGTTCTCGGCGTTCCGCCCCATACAGTACTTCGGTTTCCTTGTGGTGATCTCTATCAGCGTCTGTCTTGTCGCCGCCCTGGTCCTGGTACCGGCCATGTGCATGCTCTGGAAACCCAAATTTCTGGAAGAAAGGAGAAAAAAATGAAAAAACGATCTGTGACATGCCTGGTCCTGTTGCTGGGAGCCTCTCTGTTCGCCGGGACAGCGCGGGATATCGTTCTGTCGTCCCGTGAACGTAGCAAACTGAGCGGACTGGAGGCGGTTTCCACGCTTGTCATCCGTGATGCAAAAGAACGGGAACGGGTGCGGACCACCGCTATGGCCTCAAAAAGCTATCCGGACAATGTTGAAAAGCGCATCATCCGTTTCCTTGAACCTGCGGATGTCAAAGGCATGGGCATGCTGATCGTCGATCACGAGGACCGGGAGGACGATATGTGGATCTACCTTCCCGTCAGCCGGAAATCGCGGCGTATTGTGTCCTCGGAGAAAAGCTCTTCCTTCATGGGTTCGGAATTTTCAAAGGCCGACATGTCCGCTCCTAATCCGGATGATTTCCGTTATGAACTGCTGGAAGAGGAAGAACAGCAGGGTGTTCCCTGCTGGAAGATCGAGATCCGCCCCGTCAACAGGGATGCGGAGGACGAGTACGGCTTTTTCCGCAAGATCAGCTGGATCACAAAGGAAACCCTGGTGGCCGTGCATTCCGAATATTATGATTTTGACAACATCCTGCAGAAGGTGCTGACCGTGACCGATCATGAGACCGTCAGTGAAACACCCCCGCGTTATCTGATCACCGACATGAAAGTCCGGAATGTGCAGAACGGACGCAGCTCGGAAATGATCATGCGGGAATTTGTCCTGAATCCGGATGTCCCCGACCGTTATTTCACGATCAGCTATCTGGAAAAACCCTGAAACGGCAGCCGGAAGGCCGACGCAGACAAACACACCGCAGCTGCGGTGAAATCGCTTCTCTTTGCGCTTCCTGCTTCAGTTTTTTCTCAGGTATCGGGAAAATATAAAAATTTTTCTTGCCTCTTTATACAAAACATTTTATACTTTCGGGCTTTGACAAGTGTCCCGTTCGTTCAGTGGTTAGGACTCAGGATTTTCATTCCTGCAACAGGGGTTCGACTCCCCTACGGGATACCACAGCACCCCGCCGGCGGCGGGGTGCTTTTTTTATCTCTCGCATTCTGTTTCTATCCGTTAATGATCACAGGGGTTCGCACCGGTCTGCAGGTTCCCCCCGATCCATTCCCTGACAACACAGCCGGGGTCTTCCGGGGGAGCTCCAAGCACCACCTTGATTCCGTAACGGCTGAAAAGCCGCTGGGCATGCACTCCCATGCCGCCGGTAATGATGACATCCGCCCCCTCCTCCGAGAGCCATTCGGGAAGCACGCCGGGTTCATGCCGAGGCGGCGTTTTATCTTCGGTACTGACAATGTTATTGTCCTTGTCGGTATGATAGAAACGAAAGGTCTCGCAATGACCAAAATGCTGTGATAGTCTTTCCTGTACTACCGGAACACTGATAACCATGTTTTTCTCCTGTTCTTTTTCTTTATTGTTTCCTTCTGCTCCGCTCCGCCGGGCCCTTGCGGCATATTCATCCGTAAGGCACGTGCCTCACGGGATACGGATCCGTAAATGCCCGCAGCTTGACAAGGCCGGAGAACGGTTTCAGAATTGTTTTAGATCGCCCTTCTTATAGGCCTCATAGGCCTCTTTGACGCTCATCTCCCCGGCACCCGTATAGATCCGCATGCCCGCCTTCTCAAGGACCGACGCCGCATTCCCGCCCGGCCCGTTGCCGGTGATCAGGATCTCCGCCTTTTCCCCGAAAAGCCGCTGAGCCGTTTTGGGGCCGGCTCCGTGGGCTTCGTATGTGACGTCCGTATTGTCAACGATCCGCGATCCGCCGCTTGCTTCATCGTAAATGAAGAAATATTCGGTGCGGCCGAACCTCGGATCTATCGGTGCATCCCAGTCTTTCCCTTTTGAAGTAAATGCGATCTTCATGTGCTTCCTTTTTTTATATGCTTGTGTTATTTGTTAACGATCTTGTTCCATGTGCTTTCCAGTATTTTCCGCACACGGCTTCCGGTAAATTCTGTCATGGTTTTACCGCTGACCATTGCCCGGGTGAATGTCTCGTCGTAGGGGATGTCGGCAAGGTGGTCGATATTGTTTTGTTTCAGATAGGCATGGATCTCATCCCTTTTATGCCTGTTCAAATCCGCTTTGTTCACAATACACCCCGAACGGATCCGGAATTTTCCGACCAGTTCACTTACCCGCTGAAGGTCGTGCAGTCCGGAGACGGTCGGTTCCGTGACCAGGATCACATAGCTGGCTCCCGAGAGCGATGAGACCACGGGACATCCGATCCCGGGCGAACCGTCAACCAGCACGAGCTTCTTCTTTTCTTTTTCCGCTATGCGTTTTGCTTCCTTTTTGACCCTTGCGACCAGTTTGCCGGAGTTTTCGGCACCAACCTTCATTTTCGCATGCAGCATCTTCGCTCCCGTCTTGATCGCGGAACAGTACCACCAGCCCACATGATTGTCCTTGTCCGTAATGGCGTTCACGGGGCAGATCCTCGAACAGTAGCCGCAGCCTTCGCAATCCAGAGCGTTCACGGTATGCCTGCCGTTAATGACACGGATAGCGTCAAAGCGGCAGGTCCGGGCGCATTTCCCGCAATCCGTACATATACCGGGATCAATGACCGCCACCTGCCCACTGTAAAAATCCTTTTCATTTGCAAAATCCGGCTGCAGGAAGACATGCATATCCGCCGCATCAACATCGCAGTCGGCAACAATGATCTCCCCAGCGCCCAAATATGCAAAAGAAGCTGTCAGTGAGGTTTTCCCCGTACCGCCTTTTCCCGATATGACCACGATCTCTTTCATTCCGCACCTTTCTCCGTTTTCCCGGCCCCGGGCCTTGCATCAATATAAGCGATGATCTTCTCCAGGGCATCTTTCACCGCACTGATCTCATGATATAACAATTTTCCGTCGGAATAAAACTCCGCGATACTCCTCTGATTCGGGATCTTTGCAATGACGGGGATATTTTCCCTGACGCAATAGCTTTCCACATCGGCATTCCCCAGACCGTCACGGTTGATGACAACGCAAAAATCCCTTTTCAGTGCTTTCATGGTCTCAACCGCCAGGCTGAGATCATGCAGGCCCACGGGCGTGGGTTCCGTAACCAGAATAACGAGGTCGGCATCTTTTGTCGCCTCAATCACGGGACAGGAAGTTCCCGGCGGGGCATCGAAGATCTTGATGACATCCCCGGGACAATGCCTGTCCACGTATGCAATGGTCTGCGCTATCAGCGGCACCGCCTGCTCTTCACCGATGTCAAGTTCACTTTCAACAAAGGAAAGATTTCCCTGCTTAAAATAGCGGAGCACCCCCATCTTTTGCTTTTTCATCGGCAATGCGTCACGGGGACACAGTTCCGAGCAGGCATAACAGCTGTGACACAATTGCGGGAAGACCATGATCTCGTCCATGATCTGCGTAATGGCGTTAAAATTGCACACTTCCCTGCAAATACCGCATAAAGTGCATTTTCCCGCATCCCATTCCGGGATCATTTTATATTTGTCTTCCTCCCCGCCCGCTTCTGCCCGGATGAACAGGCCCGAGTTGGGTTCTTCTACATCCAGGTCGGCCAGAACCGTTTCACGGCTTTCGGCGAGAAAAGATGCCAGATTGGTTGACAACGTGGTTTTCCCCGTTCCGCCTTTTCCGCTTGCTACAGCAATTTTCATAAATAGATATTCTCCCTGTCACCGCATCGATGCGATCCACATCCTGATCTTTTGTATATTTACCCTACCGTGTCATCAAGGCATTGCATTCCGGACAGCGCATCTGATAACAGGGCTGTCCCGCCCGGTGCGGCTCTTTATGCCCGCAGCGCGAAGCATACAATATCACCAGGACCGCCCCTTTCAGGTCCCCTGCCGCGGAAACCGCCGCCCCGGGAACCTTGTCCGGAAGCAAAACCTCTTCCGGTCGAAGGGGGCGCGGGATTCCGGGACATCGCTGGCGCCTCTGATCCCGGCCCGTTGTTCCTGATGGCCGAAACCGGGCATATTCCCTGCGCTTCCCCGACACACGGAGCATCGGGATCCTTGACAATAGCGATGCCGTTTTCCATGACAAAGCCTTCGGGACATGCATTTACACACGCCCCACAACCGGTGCACAGATCCGGATCAACGTAAAGCATCCTATTTCTCCAGCTCGCTGATACGGGCATTGACGGCTTCAAGGTCCTCTTTCATCTGTTGAGCCCGGTCCTTTAATGCCCGAAGTTCACCGGATCTGTCATTGGGAGCCTGTGGAGCATAGGCCGGCCCGGGATAAGGGGCGGAATTCGCTCTCCATCCGAACCCTCTTCCGAAACCAAAACCGCCGCCGCGACCATAGCCCATGCCGCGACCGTAGCCCATGCCGCGACCGTAGCCGGCGCCTCCGCGCGGAGCACCTTTTGTAAATCCGGGACTTTCATAACCGTTGCAGTAGCCGAGCCCCCTTCCTGTCATGGGACCATATCCGTCCGGTCCTGTTTTGTCTCCTCTTGGCATAATATCCTCCTTTTGATTTGATCTTACCGTTTTTGACCTCTTCGTCTTCCCCGGCCACGAAGCGGAGTTTCCGTTCCGCCATAACATTCGGGACATTCCTGACGGCCGGGTTGTATTTCCGTTTCCGACCAGCTTCGTCCGCAGCGCCGGCACCACATGCCGCCGGACACCCCCGGACTCATACGGATGGCTTTCGCCGTGATCAGGGCATCCGCCACCTTCCGGCGGGCACTTTTCAGGATATTTCCGAATGTCTGACGTGAAACCCCCA
Source organism: Fidelibacterota bacterium (assembly GCA_018400915.1). GTDB lineage: Bacteria > Fidelibacterota > Fidelibacteria > Fidelibacterales > Fidelibacteraceae > M50B103. The sequence continues at coordinate 650 of JAGYLW010000007.1, read as the reverse complement.
TTTTTTCCGCAGCATCGTTCTGATATTTTCCCTCAAGGTCTGCAAGCCGTAATGCTTCGATCTCATCGGCTTCGAGATGCACTTCTTCCAGTGCCGCCAGCTGCCGGCCGCGCGGCTTGAAATACTCCGAAGCGAACTCGCCGTAAATCCGTCTTGTCTTAAATGGCCTGGGCATGTTCATTTTCTCCATTTCTGGCATATGCCAATTATAATTTACGATTTTTTGACGGGAATTCAAGGGTTTTCTTCATTTTCGCTTCTCCGGACCCTGAAAACGCCCGTGAACGGAAAAAATACAGAAATGTATGTCCGGGAACGAAAGAGGGTTCCGCCTCTCTGAGGATATGCCCCTTAACAGCTCCGCATGCAGCCGCTTATGTTTACGTTGGATTTAGGATGTTTTCTCTTTTTTCTTGACCTTTTCCCAGACGGCATCAAGTTCTTCCAGCGTGGCGTCCTGCATCGCATTGCCTTCCGCGGCGTAATGGTCTTCCACAGCGGAAAAACGCCGGTAAAATTTCTCATTGCTTTGCTTCAGGGCAGTTTCGGGGTGCAGGTCATAAAAACGGCTGATATTGACGAGCGCAAAAAGGATGTCGCCGAATTCGTCCCGGGCCTCATTCTTGTTTCCCGAAGCAAGCGCTTCCCTG